>NZ_MKJY01000111.1 GCF_001942465.1 Actinomadura sp. CNU-125 | reverse complement strand
GACCTCCCCGCCCCCGACGTCGTCCTGGACGTCCGGCTGCCCGGCGAGTTCCGCGAGAGCCACGTCACCGGCGCCGTCCACGTCCCGCTGCCCGAACTCCCCGCCCGCTCCTCGGCGACGTCCCGTCCGGGACCGTCTGGGTGCACTGCGGCTCCGGCTACCGCGCCGCGGCCGCCGCCTCCCTCCTCGAACGAGCGGGACGCACCGTCGTCCACATCGACGACGCCTACGCCCACGCGACCGGCCTCGCCGCCTGACGAAAGGAACCAACGTGACCCCGCACGTCCTGGACACCGCCGCCCTCCGCCACCTGCTCGACTCCCCGGACGCACCGCTCGTCGTCGACGTCCGGACCCCGGCCGAGTTCGAGAGCCTGCACATCCCCGGGTCGCTGAACGTCCCGCTCGACCTGCTCCGCGAGCACCGCGCCGAACTGCGCGAACGCCTCGGCGCACGCACCGTCCTGGTCTGCCGCTCCGGCGTCCGGTCCGAGCAGGCGGCCGAGGCGCTCGGCGTCGACGGGCCGCGCGTCCTGTCCGGCGGCCTGACCGCCTGGCAGGCGGCGGACGCCCCGGTCGAGACCGGACGCCCCCGCTGGGACCTCGAACGCCAGGTGCGGCTCGTCGCGGGCTCGATCGTGCTGACCTCGGTCCTGACCAGCGTCTTCGTGCCCCGCGCCAAGTGGGTCGCCGGAGCCATCGGCGGCGGCCTGACGTTCGCCGGGCTGTCCGGCACCTGCGCGATGGGGACCGCCCTGTCGAAGCTCCCGCACAACCGCGGCCCCCGGATCGGCATCGGCGACGTCCGCGCGGCCCTCGGCGACCGGTGAGCCGCGCCCCATGGTGACGGTCCTCGCCCTCGGCGCGGTGATCGGCGTCCTGCTGGGCCTCCTGGGCGGCGGCGGCTCGATCCTGGCGGTGCCCGCCCTGGTCTACGGGGCGGGCCTCGCACCGGCCGCCGCGATCCCCGCGTCGCTCCTCGTCGTCGGGATCTCCTCCGCGACCGCCGCGCTCCCGCGCCTGCGCGAAGTCCGCTGGCGCATCGCGGGCGTCGTCGGCGGCGCGGGCGCGGTCGACGGCGGTCGGCGGCGCCGCCCTGGGCCGCCTGCTCCCCGACACCGCGATCATGCTCGGCTTCGCGGCGCTCATGGTGGTCGCCGGAGCGCGGATGCTCACCGGCGACGTCCCGTCCGGCGGGGCCTGCGCCCTGCCCGGCGGCGGCGTCGACTGGCGGAGCTGCCTGCCGAAGTCCCTCGCCGCCGGGACGGCCGTCGGCCTCCTCACCGGACTGTTCGGCGTCGGCGGCGGCTTCCTCGTCATCCCCGCGCTGGTCCTCGGCCTGGGGCTGCCGATGGCGGCCGCCGTCGGCACCTCGCTCGTCATCGTCACGGCCAATGCCGCCGCCGGGTTCGCCGTCCACGCGGGCGACGCCGCCCTCGATCCGATGATCCTCGGCGGCTTCACCGCCGCCGCGGTCGCCGGCTCGCTCGCCGCCGCCCGCGCCGCGCACCGCGTGAACGCCGACCGCCTCCGCCGCTGGTTCGCCCTCTTCGTCTTCGCGGTAGCCGCCTTCACAACCGCCCAAACCCTCCTGAACCCACCCTACCCCTGGCCCGCGGTGGCCGCCCCACGCGGCCACCGCCGGGGCGGGGTCAGGTGCGGGTGGGGTGGGGGTGGAACATGCGGGCGGCGGAGGTTCCCAGGCCCGTGGGGCGCAGGTCTCGGGGGCGGACGGGGCGTTCGTCGTAGCGGTCGGACTCGCGGTGCCACTTGAGGATCCCGGCCATCCAGTCGCGGATCTCCTCGACGTAGGCGTCGAGGGCCGTGCGGGCGCGGGCGTCGAGGGCCAGGTCGTCGCACAGGGCGGGGATCTCGTTCGCGACGAGGTGCTCGAACTGGCGGCGGCGGGACGTGATGAGGTCGTTCACGATCGGGAGGGCCTCGTCGCGTCCGCAGTCGAAGAAGTGCTGGACGGCGAGCAGGCCGTTGTTCAGCTCTCCCTCGTACTCGATCTCCTTCTGGTACGAGAAGACGTCGTTCATGAGGCACGCGACGTCCATCGCGGAGACGTCGAGTTCGCGGAGGGTGCGGGTGCGGAACACCTCGGCGGGGATCTCCGTGGAGTGCTCGATGCGCGAGAGGGCCATCGTCATCTCGGAGCCGAACGTGTGGCGGCGCATCTCGACGTAGTCGACGGGATCCGGGACGCGGCCCTGCAGGTGGTTGTTCAGCTCCCAGACCCAGCTCTCCACCATGTGCTCGACGGCGGCGCGGAACTCGCGCCGTCCGCGATCGTCCATGGGGGCGGCGGTGCGGCGCCACAGGTCGGCCAGGCCCCGCTCGAAGGGGTTCTCCGGCGCGGGCGTCTCGCCGAGGTCGAGGGGGAGGAAGCCGGGGACGCGCGCGTTGAACAGCTTCGCGCCGGCCATGTCGCGGTCGCGGTTGTAGACGGCGGGGAAGTAGTCGTCGCCGTAGGTGCCGACGGCGAGCCACTGCGTGGCGAGGTCGAGGGCGTCGGCGGACGCGTCGGGGGAGATGGACGCCGCGCAGATCTCCAGGGCGCAGCCCCGCAGTTTCTCGGCGGACCAGACCGGGACGGCAGGCGGGGATGCGGGGAGAACATTCCCATCTCGGCGGCCCACGCGACGCAGTTGCGGCCCGCGCGCTCCCGGTGCGGGTTGACCCTGGGGAGATATGGGACGTCGAAGTCGGGGAGGGGCGTCGGGCCCACCTTCTGGTGCGGGACGTGCGGGATGCTCAGCCGGACCGACTTGAGGAGCGCAGGCAGGCGGGCCGACATGCCGATCGGCTTCTTGGCGTTCATGTACCGGCTCGACGACTCGTGCCACGAGTGGCCGCCGGACTGCCAATCCTGCAGGCCCTTGACGTACGCGGCGACGGCCGCGCGTTCGGACGGGTCGAGGGTCGCGTCCTCGAACAGCTGGGGGAGTTCGGTGAGGGCCGTGTTCTCGAACTGGCGGAGCCGAGAGGTGAGCAGGTCGTTGACGGTGTCGGCGGCGGCCTGCGGGGCGACGTCCAGGAAGCGTTCCATGACGAGGACGCAGTTGTTGATCTCGCCCTCCCGCTCGGTCTCGCGCTGGTAGGAGAAGATGTCGTTGCGCAGGTGGACGGCGTCGGAGAACGTGTCCTTCAGGACGCGCAGCGGCCGCGTGTGCACGACCCGTTCGGGGATCTCGACGCCGGCGGCGTGCTCGACGAGGTCGGCCGACCAGGGCGCGCCGCCGACCTTGCGGCGCATCTCGATGTACTCGACGGGGTTCGGCACACGGCCGTCGCTGATGTTGCGCAGTTCCCACAGCGACTCGCGGAGCAGGTTGTCGGTGCTGATCGCGAACCGCTCGCGCCAGGCGTCCGATTTGGACGGGACGGTCCGTGCCCACAGATCGGCGAGGCCCCGTTCGACCGCGTTGGTCGCCTCCGGGGGCTCCAGCGACATGAACAGGGGAAGCCGGTCGAGGTACGCGCGCGCGCCCGTGTGGTCTTGCGGCTTTTTGAAAACTTCGAGGAAGTGGTCGTCGAAGTAGAACACCCACACGTACCAGTCGGTGACGAGGTCGAGTTCCGGACCGTCGCAGTCCGGGTGGGTGTAGGCGCAGAGGAGCGGATAGTCGTGCGCGTCGAGTTCCGCTTCGTCCCAGATATCGGGGGTTCCGGGGTCGCGCGTCTCGTCCAGCATGCCCATGTCGCGGGCCCACGCCTTGCTGTGCGTCCGCGTGCCCTCCAGATGCGGGTTCAGGCGCGCCGGGTACGGGACGTAGAAGTCGGGCAGCTCGAAAGGTTGCATCGACCGGCCTTTCATCGGGGACGGTCCGCAACTTACAGCAGGCGCAAAGTTACCTAGGGTGAGTCTTTGCTTCCCGGCCGAGCCTAGTGACACGACCGCGAAACGGGGTACGGGCGGTCCCATGGACAGTGAAGTGCGGCCGGTGCACGCGGACGCACCCTCATCGTGAACGGGACCGAGCATCGGCTCCGCGTGGACACGCGGTCGTCGCTGCTCGACGTGCTGCGCGAGACGCTCGGGCTGACGGGCTCCAAGAAGGGCTGCGACCACGGGCAGTGCGGCGCCTGCACGGTGCTGCTGGACGGGAGCCGCGCGAACGCGTGCCTCGCGCTCGCGGTCGCGCACGACGGCGCGGAGATCGTCACCGTGGAGGGGCTCGCGCGGGACGGGCGGCTGAGCGAACTGCAGGAGGCGTTCGTCGAGAACGACGCGTTCCAGTGCGGGTACTGCACGCCGGGCCAGCTGTGCTCGGCGACGGCGATGCTGGACGAGGCGCGGCGGGGCTGGCCGAGCGCGGTCACGGCGGACGTCGCGCGCGACCCCTTCCTCGACGACGACGAGATCCGCGAGCGGATGAGCGGCAACCTGTGCCGGTGCGGCGCGTACGTCGGGATCGTCGCGGCGGTGCGCGACGTCGCGGGGGAGACGAACCGGGCGGCGCGGGACCCGGGCGCGGTCGCCGAACGGATCAGGGAGGCGTCCCGCACATGAGGCCCTTCGTGTACGAGCGCGCCGCGAACGCGGCCGACGCCCTGGAACTGCACCAGGACGGAGCCCTGTACCTGGGCGGCGGAACCAACCTGGTGGACCTGATGCGTCTCGGGGTGGAGGAACCCACCCGTCTCGTGGACGTCTCCCGACTTCCGTACGACGAGGTCGAGGTGCTGGCGGACGGGACGCTCGTCATCGGGGCCGCCGTAAGCAACAGCGACCTCGCCGCAGACCGGACCGTCCGCGAAACCCACCCGCTGTTGGCGCAGGCGATCCTGACGGGGGCGTCCGGTCAGATCCGCAACCGCGCCACCGTGGGGGGCAACCTCCTGCAACGCACGCGCTGCTCCTACTTCCAGGACGCGTCCAAGCCGTGCAACAAGCGCGACCCGGGGACGGGGTGTCCGGCCAGGGAGGGCGAACACCACAACCTCGCGATCCTGGGGCATTCCCCCGCGTGCGTGGCGACGCACCCGTCCGACATGGCCGTGGCGCTGGCCGCACTGGACGCGACGGTGCGCGTGCAGGGCCGCGACGGGGAACGCACCATCGCGTTCGAGGAGTTCCACCGGCTCCCCGGCAACGAACCGGAACGCGACTCGAACCTGCGGGACGGCGATCTCGTCACGGCCGTCGAGGTGCCGCCGCTGCGGATGCCGTCCCGGTACCGGAAGGTGCGCGAGCGCGCCTCGTTCGCGTTCGCGCTGGTCTCGGTCGCGGCGGCGATCCGCACGGTGGGCGAGACGGTCCCGGACGGTACGGGCGGCGTCGTCCGCGACGTCCGGCTCGCGCTCGGCGGCGTCGCGCACAAGCCGTGGCGGTGCCGCCGCGCCGAGGACGTCCTGCGCGGCGCGCCCGCGACCGAGGAGACGTTCATGCGCGCCGCCGAGGCGGAGCTGGAGGCGGCCGAGCCGCTGCGCGACAACGGCTACAAGGTGACGCTCGCCCGCAACCTGATCGTCCGGACGTTGATCGAGTTGCAGGAGGCTGCCTCATGACGGAGCGGTTGGAGAGTCGGGAGAAGGTCACCGGGGCGGCTCGGTACGCCTACGAGTATCCGGTCGAGGGCGTCGCGTACGCGGCGGCGGTTCAGGCGGCGGTGGGCAAGGGCGAGATCCGGTGGGTGGACGACGCGCGCGCCCGCGCGATGGAGGGCGTTCTGGACGTCCTGTCGTGCGAGAACGCGCCGCGGCTGGAGGACGCGTCGGAGGGCGAGCTGGCGGTGTTCCAGTCGCGGACGGTGTCGTACCGGGGGCAGTTCGTCGCGGCGGTCGTCGCCGAGTCGCTGGAGACGGCGGTCGAGGCGGCGCGGCACGTCCGGGTGGAGTACGCCGAGGAGGAGCCGGACGTCCGGCTGCGTGCCGACCATCCGGGGATGTACCGGCCGGACGCGGTCAACGCGGGTTTCACGCCCGACACCGAGAAGGGCGACCCGGACCGGGGCTTCTCCACGTCCGTCGTGCGCATCGACGCGACCTATTCGACTCCGGCCGAGCACAACAACCCGATGGAACCGCACACGACCCTCGCGTACTGGGACAAGGACGGCAGTCTCGTCCTGTACGACTCGAACCAGGGCGCGTCGGCCGTGCAGTCGACCCTCGCGCCGATCTTCGGCCTCGACCCGTCGCGGGTGCGGGTCGTGTCGCCGCACGTCGGCGGCGGGTTCGGGTCGAAGGGGACGCCGCGTCCGAACGTGGTGCTCGCCGCGATGGCGGCGCGGGCCGTCGGGCGTCCGGTGAAGTTCGCGGTGCCGCGCCAGCAGATGTTCGCCACGACGGGCTACCGCACCCCGACGGTGCAGCGGCTCCGGCTGGGCGCGGACGCCGACGGGTGCCTCAACGCGATCACGCACGAGGTGTTCGAGCAGACCTCGACGGTCACGGAGTTCGCCGAGCAGACCGCGACGCCGACCCGCACGATGTACCGGGCCGAGCACCGCCGCACGTCCCACCGGCTCGTGGCGCTGGACGTGCCGACGCCGTCGTGGATGCGGGCGCCCGGCGAGACCCCCGGCATGTACGCGCTGGAGTCGGCGATGGACGAGCTCGCGGTCGCGACCGGCGTCGACCCGATCGAGCTGCGCGTCCGCAACGACACCGGAACCGAGCCGGAGAGCGGCAAGCCGTTCAGCTCCCGCAACCTGGTCGCCTGCCTGCGGGAGGGCGCCGAGCGGTTCGGCTGGGACCACCGCGACCCCGCGCCGGGCGTCCGCCGGGTCGGCCGCAAGCTGCTCGGCACGGGCGTCGCCGCCACCACCTACCCCGCCTACCAGAGCCCCGGCAAGGCCATCGCCCGCGCGGAGCCCGACGGGACGTTCACCGTCCGGATCGCCGCCGCCGACATCGGCACCGGCGCCCGCACCGCCCTCGGGATGATCGCCGCGGAGACGCTCAAGGCGACCTGGACGCCGTCCGGATCGAGCTGGGCGACAGCGCGCACCCCGCCGCGTCCGTCGCGGGCGGTTCGTCGGGCACCGCGAGCTGGGGGACGGCCGTGGTGCGCGCCTGCGAGTCGCTGCGCGGACGGCTGAACGGGGAGGTGCCGCCCGCGGGGATCGAGGCGGCCGCCGACACCGCCGCCGAGCTGAAGGCCCGCGAGGAGTACGCGCGGCAGGCGTTCGGCGCCCAGTTCGCGGAGGTCGAGGTGGACGTCGACACCGGCGAGGTCCGCGTCCCGCGGATGCTCGGCGTGTTCGCGGCCGGGCGGATCATCAACCCGACGACCGCGCGCTCGCAGTTCATCGGCGGCATGACGATGGGGATCGGCATGGCGCTGATGGAGGAGAGCGTCATGGACGACGAGTTCGGCGACTACCTGAACCGCGACCTCGCGCAGTACCACGTGCCGTCCTGCGCGGACGTCCGCAACGTCGACGCCGCGTGGATCGAGGAGATCGACCCGCATCTCAACCCGATGGGGTCCAAGGGCATCGGCGAGATCGGCATCGTGGGCGCGGCGGCGGCGATCGCCAACGCCGTCCACCACGCGACGGGCGTCCGTGTCCGGGATCTGCCGATCACTCCGGCACGTCTGCTCCCACAACTTTGATCATGTGATCAACCGAACGCCCCACGTTTTCCCGTCAGGTGAGGGCACGGAGCCGGACGAGGTGAGAACCTGGGACATGCGGGTCCGCTCCGGCGGCATCGAAGTGATGCGAGCGTCCCGCCCGAAAGGCGAGGAGCGGATGACGGTCTGGCGGATCACCGGCGGGGATTCCGAATCGGGTGCGCCGCGTCCCGAGCGGGCGTCGCCCCGCTACGACCTCGTCGAACTCGACTCGCCGCTGCTGCACATCGCGGCCGGTACCGGCTCGCCGTGGCTGCGGCTCACCGGCGAGATCGACGTCTCCAACGTGCCCGCCCTGACCCGCGCGCTGCGCGGTGCGCAGCGCGCGCGGGCGGCGACGTCCACATCGACCTCCGCGGCGTCGACTTCGTGGACGTCGCGGGCCTGCGCGCGTTCGCCCGCGCCGCCCGCGACCTGGGCGACCACGGCCACCTGCTCGTCCTGCACTCGGTGTCGGCGCACATCGACCGGCTCGTCCGCCTCATCGGCTGGGACGCGGTCCCCGGCCTGGAGGTGCACTGCCGCCCCCGGGCGTGACCGGGCCGGGCGTCAGAGGACGAACGTCGCGCCCGGTTCCGCGTGCTCGACGGGGCCGTCGAACCGTCCGGCCGCCCGCTCGACCGCGTCGCCGGGGGCGAGGAACGGCCCGACGTGCGTGACGATCAGCCGTCCGGCCCCGGCGGCGCCGTCCCCGGCCTGCTCGGGGGTGTGGTGCGCGGGGCTCGGCTCGGGCCCGTCGGCCTCGCACAGCAGCGCGTCCGCGCCCGGGACGAGCGCGGCGAGGCCGTCGCAGGGCGCGCAGTCGCCCGAGTAGACCAGGGACCGGCCGCCCGCCTCGGCCCGCAGGGCGAACGCGGGCATCCCGTGCTCGACCGCCCGCGACGTCAGCTCCAGTTCGCCGACCGACGCCCGGTGCCCGTCGTGCAGTTCGTGGACGGCGAACGCCGACTCGACCGGGCTGCGCCGCGAGGTGTTCGTCAGGAAGTGGGCCAGCCGGTCGGCGATCCCCGGCGGGCCGAACAGCGGGAGCGGCGCGGCCCGTTCGATGTCGGCGTAGAGCAGGCCGTAGTAGGCGGTGAGCAGATCGGCGGCGTGGTCGGCGTGCAGGTGCGAGATCCAGACGCCGTCCAGTTCGTCGAGCCGCACGTGCCGCCGCAGCTCGCCGAGCGTCCCGCTGCCCGCGTCCGTCCACAGGCGGGTCTCTCCGGCGGAGATCAGGTATCCGGAGCACGGGTTGCCCGGGCGGGGGTAGGGGGTGGCCGAGCCGAGCACGGTCAGCCGGAGATCGGCGCTCATCCGGCGAGTCTCCCACGCGGCCCGTCCGTTCAGGCGCGGACGAACGTGAGGTCGAAGTCCTTCCGCCAGGTCTTCCCCTCGTCCTCGGACGCCTCCCAGCGGCCGAGGATCCGGTCCTGCTCGACGTCGGCGACGAAACGCTGGTGGAAGTCCGGGTCCTCGCGCAGCATCGTCCAGTGGCCGTGCTCGAACGTCATCGCGAACTCACGGCACACGCCGCGTTCGTCGTGGTAGAGCGCGACGTAGGCGTCGTTCGCGTCGCTGCGCCCGAACACGACGGTCGTCTCCGAGGTGGTACCGCCCTCGTCGAACTCCATCCGCATGATCGGGAACGCCTCCCCGAGCCACTCGACCGTCGCGGTGCCCGGGACCTCGGTGCCGGGCGGCAGGAACGGGGCGTCCGACAGGTTCATCGTCCACGTGCCGACGAGCCCGTCGAGCTTTTCGAGTCCGGTGTTGCGCATCGCTTCTCCGATCGTCCGGTTCGTCGAAGGAGTGACCGGCGGCACACGGCGGAATCATCGCGCGGACGGGAAAACGTCCTCCACCGGGAACGTGACGGGCAGTTCGACGAGCGCGCGGTGGATCGGGCCCGGACGCCACCGCAGTTCGTCCACCGGGACGGCCAGGTCCAGATCGGGCAGCCGGTCGAGGAGGCGCTCGATCGCCAGCGACGCGATCACCCGCGCCTGGCCTTTCGCGGGGCAGCCGTGCGGGCCGGCCGCGAACGCCAGGTGGGCGCGGTTCCCGGCGGCGCGTGCGGACGCGCGCGTCGGGTCGGTGGTCGCGGCCGCGTAGCTGATCACGACGGGCAGGTGCGCGGGCAGCCAGTGGCCGCGGAAGTTCAGGTCGCGGCGCGGGTAGGTGGCGCCGAAGTTCGCCATCGGCGGGTCGGTCCACAGGATCTCGTCGAGGGCGTCCTCGACCGGGAGGCTGCCGCCCGCGAGGTTGCCGCCGAACCGGTCGTCCGACAGCAGCAGCCGCAGCCCGTTCGCCACGAGGTTCTGCTCGGGTTCGGTGCCCGCGCCGAGCAGGAGGGTGAGCTGCTCGGCCATCTCCTCGTCGTCGAGCCCGGCCGGATGGTTCATCATCCACGACGTCACGTCCGCGCCCGGCCGTTCCCGCTTGAGCGACACCAGGTCGCGGGCGGCCTTGCCGAGCATGGCGTTGGCCTCCTCGACCGTCAGCCCGTCGTAGCCGCCGTCGAAGATGCCGCTGACGCCGCGCAGCAGCCGGTCGCCGATCTCCGACGGGCAGCCGAACAGCTCGTTGAACACCAGCAGCGGCAGCGGCCGGGCGTAGTCGGCGACCAGGTCCGCCGCGCCCTTCCCCGCGAACGCGTCGATCAGCCGGTCCGCGCTGGTCTCGACGTAGCCGCGCAGCGCGAACGTGTCGACCCGCGCGAGGCTGTCGGTGATGACCGTGCGGAGGCGGGCGTGCACCGGGCCGTTGGCCGACAGGGTGTTCGGACGGTCCAGGAGGATCGGCAGGACCGCGCAGTCCGGCGGCAGGGTCGACTGCCACTCCGCGCCGCCGCGCGGGAACGTGCCGGTGTCGCGCATGACCTCCAGCGCCGCGTCGTACCCGATGACGAGCGTCGCGTCCGCGCCCGGCGCCAACTCCACCGGGGCCAGCTCGCCGTGCTCGCGGCGCAGCCGGTCGTAGATCGCGCCGGGATCGCGGGCGAACTCCGGGCCGTACAGCTTCGTCCGCTCCGGCCCGCCGCCCGACGCGCTCACATGGCCTCCCGGTCGAGGAAGAGAAGGTGGTCGACGAGCGCGATCAGGGCCTTGGTGGACGACGCGTGGTCGCGGGCGTCGCACGTCACCAGCGGGGTCTGCGGGGCGAGGTCGAGCGCCTCGCGCACCTCCTCCTCCGGGAACGACGGCGCGCCCTCGAACTGGTTGACCGCGATCGCGTACGGCAGGCCCTGCTTCTCGACGATGTCCATGACGGCGAACGACTGGTCCAGCCGGGCCGTGTCGACGAGGATCAGCGCGCCGAGCGCCCCGCGCGCCAGGTCGTTCCACAGCCGGGTGAAGCGCTGCTGCCCGGGCGCCCCGAACAGGTACAGGACGAGGTCGTCGCTGAGCGTCAGCCGCCCGAAGTCCATCGCGACGGTCGTGGTCGTCTTGCCGCTGATGTCGGCGAGGTCGTCCACGGTCGCCCCGGCCTGCGTCATCCGCTCCTCGGTGCGCAGCGGCCGGATCTCCGACAGCGTCCCCACGTAGGTGGTCTTGCCGACGGCGAAATGCCCCACGATGAGGACCTTCACGGCCGTCCGGACGGTGTCGCGCACGTACCGTCCGCCCGGGTAGGAGCCGTCGCCGGACGGGTCAGAGGGTCGCGCGGAGTCCATCGAGCACCTCCTGCAGGAGCCGGGCCTGGGTCCGCGCCGCGGGCGCCGGGGCCCGCGTGGTGAGGTGGCCGTCGTCGACCAGGTCCGACAGCAGCACCTTGGTGACGGCGACGGGCAGCTCCAGATGCCCGGAGATCTCCACGACCGACAGGGCGCCGCCGCGGCACAGCTCCACGATCCGCAGCTTCTCCGGGCTGAGCCCGGTCAGCGGCCGGTCGAGGTTCGCGGTGACCAGCGTGACCAGGTCGAAGACGTTGCGGGTCGGGTGCGCCCGGCCGCCGGTGACGACGTGCGGACGCACCAGCGCGCGCTCGTTGCGGCGGCGGTTCACGCCGCGCCGCCCGCGTCCGGTCGGGGCGGGCTCGTCAGCTCCTTGCCGAGCCGCTGCACGAGTTCCTGCAGCCGGAACGACACGGTCTCCATGTCGACGTCCAGCCCCGCCGACACCGCCAGGTAGGCGCCGGGGCCCGCCGCGACGAGGAACACGTACCCGTCGTCGAACTCGCTGATCGTCTGCCGCCAGGTGGTGCCGGGATCCCCGCAGAACTCGGCGGTACTGCGGGCGAGCGACTGCAGCCCCGCCATCCCCGCCGCCTGCCGCTCGGCGTCGTCGCGTCCGATGCGCTCCGAGTGCGCCATCAGCAGCCCGTCGGCCGACAGCAGGATCGCGTACCGCGTCCCGGGCATTCGCAGGGCGTCGTCCAGCATCCAGCCGAGCCGGTTCACACCGTCGTCCATCGAGCCGTTCCACCCCTCGTTCATGGCCGCGCGTCCCCGCCCTCGGAGCGCCCGCGTCATCGGAGGCGCCCGCGTCATCGGACGGTTCGCGGCCGGACCGCGTTCCCCGCTGCCAGGCGCCGAGGCCCGCGGCGATCTCTCGTGCCGGCCGCGCCGGCGGTTCGTCACCGGCGCCCGCGCCGGCCCTCGTCGCGCCCGTCGCGCCCGTCGCGGCTCCTCGACCGGCTCCCGCTCGGCGACCGCGACCCGGCTGCGCTTCGGCAGCCCGCCCGCGGTGACGGTCTCGGCGCCGCTGCCGCGCGACGGCCCCGCGTCCACCGGACGCGACGGCGGGCGGGCTGCTGTGCAGCCGAGCCCGTGCGCGGACCGTCCGGAACCGGGGTGAGCAGCGCGTTCGGCACGAGCACCACCGCGCGCACCCCGCCGTACGGGGACCGGGTGTCGACCGACACCGAGAACCCGTACCGGGCGGCGAGCACGCCCGCGACCGCGAACCCGACCTGCGGCGGGTCGCCGAGCCACTGCACGTCCGAGGGCACCTCGCCGGACAGCCGCTCGCCCGCCCGCTGCAGCTCCTCGGGCGTCATCGCGACCCCGGCGTCGTCGATCATGATGGCGACGCCGTTGTGCGTGGTCTGGAAGTTGACCTCGACCATCGTGTCGGGCCGGGAGTGCCGGGCGGCGTTGTCGAGCAGCTCGGCGACGGCCAGCACGACCGGCTCCACGGCCCGGCTGGTCACCGCCAGGTTCACCGGGTTCTGCACGTTGACGCGCAGGTAGTCGCGGACGCGCGAGGTGGCGCCGCGCACCACGTCGCTCAGCGAGGACGCCGACCGCTGCTGGCCCGGCCACGACCCGCTCAGCACCGCCATGGCCTGCGCCCGGCGGCCGATCTGCGCGTTCATGTGGTCGATGCGCAGCAGCCCTTCGAGCACGTCGGGGTCGTCGTGCCGCTCCTGCATGGTGGAGATGGCGAGCTGCTGCTCGTTGGCGAGGCTCTGCATCGTGCGCATCATCGAGCGTCCCGCCGAGCGGCTCGCCAGCGCGGCGTGCTCGCCGACCCGCCGGACCGACCCGCCGAACAGGTCGATGATCTTCTGCACGTCCTGCGCGAACCGGGGGTCCTTCTGGTCGAGCCGGTGATGCAGCGGACCGCTCACCCGGACGGCCGAGTTCTGCAGCGACTCCGACAGCTCGGGCAACCGCACCGCGGCGAGATGCCGCAGCTCCCGCTCGCGCAGTTCGAGCGTGTCCGACAGCTCGGCGTTGCGGTCGCGGAGCCCGGCGGTCGACCGGCGCTGCCGGGCCAGCAGGACGGCGGCGGCGCAGGCCACGGCGGCCAGTGCCACCGCCCACAGGATGTGCTCCATCGATTCCTCGTGCGCAGGGGAGAACGGCCGCGGCGGGTGCGGGCCGTCCGAGGCCGGGGGCGGGTTATCGGACAGTGATGAAATGTCGCGATTTGGTGACCGTAGGACGCCCCGGGCCTGGGTGCTTGTGCGCGCGCGCAGAAAACCCGCCCGCACGCGCACGGATGATCTCCGTCCCCCGTAATGGAGTTACTTTCCGGTAGTTTGCCCGGGTTTCCGGCCTTGATCCCGCTACGCTGACCTGCGGCGGTACGGCAGCTGAACGGCGGGTGCGGGCGGAGGCGCGGATGGGCGACGGCGTCGCCTACCGGATCGTCCGGTACCGGCCAGACGACCCCGCCGCTCCGCCCCCGGACGCCGGCCGCCTCCTGCTCCCGCCCCCCGGCGGCGAAGCCGTCCTGGCCTGGGAAGGCACCGAAACCCGCCTGCCCCCCGGAACCGCCGCCCTGCTCCCCCCGCCACCGGCCCGCGTACCCCCCGAACGCGCCGGTGCCCAGCGGCCGCTCGCGGGGGGATCGTCCGTCGGGCGATCCGACCTTGTGCGCGCCGTCTCCGGGGAGGTCGTGGGGTTGGCCGTTCCGGTGGGGGAGCTGGCGGCCGCGGCGCGGTCGTCGGTCGTTCTCGTGGACGTGTCGGCGGGGCTCGGCAGGGTGGTCGCCGACATGGTGCGGGCCGTGGCGGCGGAGGCGGACGTGCTCGGCGCGCCCGAGTTCGACGCGGCCTGCGACCGGATCGGCGAGCTGCTCCGCATGGTCGTCGCGGGTCGTGCGGCGGAACGTTCCGCCGCGCCCGGGAACCTCGCCGCGGTCGAGACGGTCGTGCGCCGCTACGTGCGGGCGCACGCCACCGACCCGGGCCTCACCGGACGCGTGATGGCGCAGCAGCTCGGCTGGTCGCTGCGGCAGATCCAGCTCGCGTTGCAGCGCGCGGGGACGACGCCGCGCGCGCTCATCCGCGAGGAGCGGCTGCGGCTCGTCCGCGACCGGCTCCGCGACCCCGCCGACCGCGGCGTGTCGATCACCCCGACCTCGCGCACGCCGCCGGGTTCTCCTCCGCCGGGGCGCTGAGCACCGCGTTCCGGCGCCGCTTCGGGGTGAGCCCGCGCGAGCTGCGGCGCGCCGCCCGGCGCGATCAGGCGGGGAGCGGCTGACGGCAGCCCGGGAGCGTGACGGTGACGTCGAGGCCGCCGCCGGTCCGCGGCCGGGCGGTCACCGTGCCGCCGTGCGCCCGCACGATCGACTGGACGATCGACAGCCCAAGCCCCGCGCCCTTCGTTGTGACCACCCGGTCGTCATCGAGCCGCCGGAACGGCTCGAACAGCGCCGGGACCTCGTAGCGCGGCACGGGCGGGCCCGAGTTCGCGACCTCCAGCACCACGCGGGCCCCCGCCGTCCGCGACGCGACGCGCACCCAGCCGTCCTCGCCCGAGTTGTGCCGGATGCCGTTCTCCACCAGGTTCTGGACGACACGTTCCAGCAGCAGCGCGTCCCCCGACGTGACGGCCTCGTCCGCGTCGGCCCGCACCGTCACGCCCGCCGTCGCCGCCTCGCCCCCGGTCTGCTCGGCGACGTGCGCGACGACGTCCGCGAGGTCCAGCGGCGCCGGGTTCACGATCTCGTTCTCCGACCGGGCGAGCAGCAGCAGCCCGCCGATCAGCCGCTCGTGCCGCGCGTTGATCTGCAGCAGCGTCTCGCCCAGCGCCAGGACGTCCGGCGACGCCGACCGGCGGTGCATCGCGACCTCGACCATCGCCCGGCCCAGGGTCAGCGGGGTGCGCAGCTCGTGCGAGGCGTTCGCGACGAACCGGCGCTGCCCGTCGAACGACCGGTCGAGCCGGTCGATCATCGTGTCGAAGGTGTCGGCCAGCTCGCGGACCTCGTCGCGCCGCCCGCGCAGCGCGATCCGCTCGTGCAGGCCCCGGTCGGCGGCGGGCGCCGCCGCGATCCGCCGCGCCGTGTCGGTGACCCGGTGCAGCGGCGCGAGGATCTGCCCGGCGATCAGCCACCCGAACCCCGCCGCGGCCCCGCCCACGACCAGCAGCGCGAGCGATCCCTGCGTGACGAGCGAGGTGACGGCCGCGTCCTGCACCTCCTTCCGCTGGGCGCGCACGAGCCTTTCCATCGTGATGTGGAGCTCACCGTCCGGGGCCGCGTCGGTTTCCGCGGCCGCCGTCCGGACGGGCCGCCCCGCCGTGCCGTCCGACGTCGGCGGGGCGGACGTCTTGGCGAGATACGTGGCGTTCGGGGTCTTCGACATCTCCTGGGTGAACAGGGCGTAGGTGACGCCGAGCAGCACCACCCCCGCGACCAGGAAGAGGCCGCCGTAGGTCAGCGTCAGCCTGGCCCGCAACGAGACCTGCCGGACGCGCGCCGCGTCGCTCACCGGATCCGGTACCCCGCTCCCTTGATCGTCTCGATGACCGGCGGGTCGGCGAGCTTGCGCCGCAGCTTCAGGATCGTGAGCCGCACCGCGCCGGTGAACGGGTCGGCGTGCTCGTCCCACGCCTTCTCCAGCAGCCGCTCCGCCGACACCGCCCCGCCGTCCGCGCGCAGCAGCTCGGCGAGCACCGCGAACTCCTTGCGGGCGAGCGGCACGTACCGGCCGTCGCGGAACACCTCCCGGCGCGCCGGGTCCAGCGCGATGCCGCCGCGCCGCAGCGTCGGCAAGCGCGCCGGGCGGGACCGGCGGCCGAGCGCCAGCACCCGCGCGGCCAGCTCCGGGAACGCGAACGGCTTGGTGAGGTAGTCGTCGGCGCCGACGCCGAGCCCGTCCACCCGGTCGGTGATCTCCGCCGCGGCGGTCAGCATCAGCACCCGCGCGGACGCGTCGGCCCGGACGAGCGCGCGGCAGACGTCGTCGCCGTGCACGAGCGGCAGGTCGCGGTCCAGGACGACCACGTCGTAGTCGTTGACGTGGACGCGTTCGAGCGCCGCGGCCCCGTCGTGGGCGAGGTCGACGGCGTGCGCGTCGCCGCGCAGCCACTCCGCGATCGCGTCGGCGAGCAACCGCTCGTCCTCCACCACCAGCACCCGCATGTGTCGCCTCTCCGTTCGACGGACGAGGGACATGGTGCTCCGTGCCGCGTTTCCTTTCCGTAAGGAATCGGGGAGCGGCCGCAGGAAACGGAGGGGAAACGCGCGGACCGGTTGCATCGCCTTCCGTCCGGCCGGAATCGATCCGGTCGCGGAACGAGGAGACGACCGATATGCGACTACGGACCCGTGGCGTCCTCGCGGCGCTGCCGCTGGCCTTCGCCCTGACGCTCGCCGGGTGCGGCGGCGACGGCGAGGAGCCCGGCGTGGCGTCGGCGGGCGGCGAGACCGCCGCCGGAGCGGCGCCGGTGCCGGGAAGAGCAGCCTCAGCCCGCAGGAGATGGGCGTGAAGTTCGCCGAGTGCATGCGCGAGAACGGCGTGCAGATGGACGACCCGGGCCCCGACGGGGCGCTCAGGCTCAACGCGAAGGGGATCAAGAAGGAGGTCATGGACAAGGCGCAGGAGGCGTGCCGCGAGTTCAACCCGATGGAGCAGGGCGGCGGCCCGCCCAACGCGGAGGACCAGGAACGCGCGCGCAAGCACGCCGAGTGCATGCGGGAGAACGGCGTCGAGGCCTTCCCCGACCCGGAGCCGAACCAGCGCGGCATCCGGATCGACCAGAAGGTCGGCGGCGATCCCGACTTCGACGCGGCGCAGGATAAATGCAAGGAGGTGCTGCAGGGCGGCGGCGGACGGAAGGTCGGGCAGTGAGGATCCGGCCCGCCGCCCGCACCGCGCCCGCGGAACCGGCCGCGCGGACCGTCCCGGGTCGGGACGGCAAGGAGAACGGCGAGGCGGCGGGACGGCGCGCGTCCCGCCGCCGCAGGCCGCGGCTGCGGATCGCGCTCGCGAGCCGGCCGTCGCCGCCGTCGGCGGGACCGCCGCGTTCGTCGCGCTGAACGGCGGCGGCGGGACGGGCGAGGCGGCCGCGACCGGGCTCCCGCCGCACACCGCCGAGGTGGCCGAGCAGACGCTCAAGGACACCGAGACCGTCGACGGCGAACTCGGCTACGGCCCCACCTACACCGCGTCCGCCGGGGTGAAAGGCACCCTCACCGACCTGCCCGCGAGCGGCTCGGTGATCGATCGCGGCCGCGAACTGTACGAGGTGAACGGCGACCCGGTCGTCCTGATGTACGGGTCGAAGCCCGCCTACCGGCCGCTGACCGTCGGGACGGACGGCTCGGACGTGAAGCGGTTCGAGGTGAACCTGAGCGCGCTCGGCTACGACGGCTTCACGGTCGACGACGAGTATTCGAGCGCCACCGCCGCGGCCGTCCGGGAATGGCAGGAGGACATCGGCGTCGAGGAGACCGGGATCGTCGAACCGGGACGGGTGATGTTCGCGCGCGGCGCCGTCCGGGTGGACAGCCTCCAGGCGGACGTCGGCGCGCCCGTCGGCCCCGGCACGAAGGTGCTCGACTACACCGGCACCGTGAAGGCCGTGACGGTGGAACTCGAAACCTCCGAGCAGCGGATGGCGAAGAAGGGGTCGGCGGTCGAGGTCGTCCTGCCGGAGAACGAGACGGTCGAGGCGGAGATCGACGAGGTCACCACCGTGATCGATCCGGGAGAGCAGGGCGCGGAGCCGACCACGAAGGTGGAGGTGACCGTGTGGCTCGACTCCGGCGCGGCCGCGAAGGCCGCGAAGGAGTACGCGCTGGCCTCGGTGGACGTCACGTTCACCGCGGGGCAGCGCGAGAACGTCCTGACCGTCCCGGTGACGGCGCTGGTGGCGCTGAGCGAGGGCGGGTTCGGCGTGGAGGTCGTCAAGGGTTCGACGTCGGCGTTCGTCCCGGTCGAGACCGGACTGTTCGCGGACGGCAAGGTCGAGATCTCCGGCCCCGGCATCGCCGCGGGCACGGTCGTGGGGACGTCGGAATGATCGCGCTGCGGGACGTGACGAAGGAGTATCCCGGCGGTGTCCGGGCCCTCGGCGGGGTGTCCCTGGACGTCGCGGCGGGCGAGCTCGTCGCGATCGTCGGGCCGTCCGGCTCCGGCAAGTCGACGATGCTGCACGTGCTCGGCACGCTCGACCGCCCGACGTCCGGCACCGTCCACATCGACGGGCACGACGTGGGACGGCTCCCGGACGCGAAGCTGTCGGCGCTGCGCGCGTCCACGATCGGGTTCGTCTTCCAGCAGTTCCACCTCGCGTCCGGGACGCGCGCGCTCGACAACGTCGCCGACGGCCTGCTCTACCGCGGGCTGCGGCTCGGCGCCCGCCGCGACCGCGCCGCCGCCGCGCTCGACCGGGTCGGGCTCGGCCACCGCCTGGACCACGAGCCGCACGAGCTGTCCGGCGGCGAACGGCAGCGCGTCGCGATCGCGACGGGCCTCGCCGGGGAACCGGCGCTGCTGCTGGCGGACGAGCCGACGGGCGCGCTCGACTCCGTCTCGGGCGACGGGGTGATGGCGCTGCTGCGCGAGCTGAACGGCGCGGGCACCACCGTCGTCGTCATCACGCACGACCGGGAGATCGCGGCCGGGCTGCCGCGCCGCGTCCGGATGCGCGACGGCCTCGTCCGGTCCGACTCGGCGACGGACCCGGCGACGGACCCGGCGGCCGATCCGGCGTCGGGGCGGGCGGGGGTGGGGCGATGAGCCTGCAGCCCGCCCGGATGTGGCCGCGCGACGTCGTCCGGGTCGGCGCCGTCGGGCTGCGGACGCGGCCGATGCGGGCGTTCCTGTCCGCGCTCGGCATCGCGATCGGCATCGCCGCGATGGTCGCCGTCGTCGGTGTGTCGTCCTCGTCCCGCGCGGACCTGGACCGCGCGCTGGACGCGCTCGGCACGAACCTGCTCACCGTCGGGCCCGGCAGCACCATGAGCGGCGAGGAGGCGCAGCTTCCGCTGGCGGCCGAGACGATGGTGGAGCGGATCGCGCCGGTGCGGGAGGTGTCGGCGATCGCCCTGCTCAAGGACGTCGGCGTGTACCGGACCCGCGAGATCCCCGAGAGCGACACCAAGGGCATCGGCGCGTACGCGGCCCGCACCGACCTGCGCGCCGCCGTCGGCGCCGAGCTGGCGAGCGGCGTCTGGCTGAACGACGCGACCGGAAGCTTCCCCACGACGGTCCTCGGCGCGAAGGCCGCCGAGCGGCTCGGCATCGGACGCGCCGGACCGGACGTCCAGGTCCTGATCGGCGGCGAGTACTTCACCGTCATCGGCATCCTGCGGCCCGCCGCCCTGGCGCCCGAACTGGACGCCGCCGCGCTGGTCGGCTGGCGGGCGGCGCGCGCCGAACTCGGCTTCGACGGGCACGCGACGACCGTCTACACCCGGTCGCGGGAGTCCGCGGTCGAGGCCGTCCGCGGCGTGCTCGGCCCCACCGCGAACCCGGAGGCGCCGAACGAGGTCGAGGTGTCGCGCCCGTCCGACGCGCTCGCCGCGCGGCAGGCCGCGGGCGAGGCGTTCACCGGCCTGCTGCTGGGCGTCGGCGCGGTCGCGCTGCTGGTCGGCGGCGTCGGCGTGGCCAACACGATGGTCATCTCGGTGCTGGAACGGCGCGCGGAGATCGGCCTGCGCCGGTCGCTGGGCGCCACCCGCGGAAAGATCCGCACCCAGTTCCTCACCGAGTCGCTGCTGCTGTCCTCGCTCGGCGGGCTCGGCGGCGCGCTCATCGGCACCCTGATCACCGCGATCTACGCGATGTACCAGGGCTGGCCGGTGGTGGTGCCGCTCTGGGCGGTCGGCGGCGGGATCCTCGCCACCCTCCTCATCGGCGCCGTCGCCGGCCTCTACCCGGCGATCCGCGCCTCCCGCCTCTCCCCGACCGAGGCGCTCGCGAGCTGACCGTCCTCCCGTCGACCTGCGGCGTGTTGCCCTTATCCGGCCGCTCATAAGGGCAACACGCCGCAGCTCAACGGAGGTTGGGACGCGCCGCAGCGGTGAGGTTCCGGGTATGGAGCAGCGGGAGCCCGTGACGGTCGTGTTCACCTGGGACGTCAAGCCCGGGCGCGAGCGCGACTTCGAACGCTGGGCGGGGGCGATCCACGACGCCGCGAGCCGGTATCCCGGGCACGAGGACGCGATGTGGCTGCGCGCCGAAGGCGGTCGGCACCGCTACTACACGCTCGTCCGGTTCGACGACCGCGACAGCCTCGACACCTGGCTCGACTCGCCCGAACGCCACGACCTGCTCGGACGGCTCGGCGGCATCGCCGAGGAGCACCGGCACCACACGACCGGCCTGGAGACGTGGTTCAGCCTCCCGGGGGAGTCGGTGCCCGCGCCGTCCAGGCTCAAGATGATCGTCGTGACGTTCTGCGCGGTCTACCCGCTCAGCCTCCTGCTGCAGGCGTTCGTCACCCCGCACGCGCAGGGCTGGCCGCTGCCGCTGAAGGCGATGATGTTCCCCGCGATCGTCGTCCCGCTCCTCACGCTGCTGATCATGCCGGGGCTGAGCCGACTGCTGCGCCGCTGGCTGTACCCCGTGCGGCGGACGCCCCGAGCGGCCCGCCCCGGGCACTAGCCAGTCGCCCCCTCCAGGAGTTCCCGCAGTTCGCGGACGGCTTCGCGGAGGCGGTCGGCGAAGCCGTACATGGCGTCCGCCACCGGGCGCGGCGTGCTCAGGTAGACGTTGAAGCGGTCCGGGAGCAGGACGTACGCGACGCCGATGCACTGCTCGCTCGTCGACCCGAACCCGAAGTACCGGATGTTCGTCGACGGCGCCGAACTGGTGCTCAGGTAGTCGTCCCGCATGACGGTCCAGCCGGGGGAGTCGAACAGCGGCAGCGGCTCGGTGTCCCCCCGCCGCTTCGCGATGAGCTGCAGTTCCCACAGGTGCTGCTCCGGCGCCTGCCCCGACCGGCACTCCTTGGCCCGCCGGACGTGCGCGTCGGCGGCGGCGCGCAGCGCGTCGCGGCGGGAGCGTCCGCGCCGGCGGACGGGTCGTCCATGACCTCGGCGAACCGCAGCACCTCCGGCGTCACGACCCGCATCGCCTCGGTGCGGCCCCGCCGGTACTGCCGCGTCGCGATCGACTCGTACGTCGCGCCGATCCGTCCCTTCGCGCGCTTGTGCGCGAGCTGGTACGCCATCTGGACGAACGCGTCCGGCGACATCCGCAGGCGTTTGGCGTCCCGCGAGCCGAAGTCGTCGAACGACACGCAGGCCGTCGCGGTCGCGGCGGCGTAGTCGGCGAACGACCTGCCCGCCGCCCGCACGTCCGCGCGCAGCGCGTCGTCCAGGACGAACTCGATCGGCTCGACCGCCGGGAGCCCCTGGCTCCGCGCGCCAGACCGCGCCGACTGCACCGCCGCGGGCTCGCCGAGGAGGGCGTCCACGAAGCTGAGGATCGTCGTGCCGTCCAGCCCGCAGTGCTCGACGTTGATGCCCGCCGAACCGTCCGCGAACACGACGAACGACACCGCCTTGTCGAACCAGCGGTTCGCGCTGTCGCCGTGCAGCAGGTTGTCGCACGCCTCCTGCGTCGACGCGGGGGCGAAGTTCTCGAGGCAGACGCAGAACAGCGCGGTCTCGATGTCGTCGAGGGCCCGCGCGTTGCGGCCGTCGAGTGCGAGCAGCGCGTCCCGGCTCGCCGCCCACTCGGCGCGCGCCTTCGTCGTCAGGTGGCCGGTGGACGGTTCCGCCGTCGGCCCCGCCTTCATGATCGTGCCGAGGGCCGCGGCGAGTTCGTCGAGGGTGTGCGGCAGCCCGTCCGGGCCGATCACGTCCAGCCGCATCATGTTGCCGCGGAAGAACACGACGATGTGCCGCGCCGTGGACGGGCCTCCCTCGTCGTACGGGGCGCGGACGGTGTCCTGTTCGGCCCCGGGGATCCGCGTCGTCGAGAACAGGAACTTGTTCTGCTCCATCGACAGCGGCCGTCCGCGCTGCTCGACCGGCGGCACCCGCTCGTCGTCCAGCCGCAGCTTGTAGTCCAGCGCGCCCGCGATCAGCCCGGCCGCCCGCGCGACCTGCGTCTCCCCGGAGTCACCGAACAGGAAGAAGAAGTTCGCGTTGAGCGCGATGCGGTCGCGGCGCCCCAGGTACCGGTACGGCCAGAACGTGTCGAGCCAGCTGTGCACGCCCTCGCTCGCGTCGTAGCGTTCGAGCGCCGCGTGCAGCCGCGGTCCCGGACCGTCCGGTCGGACGAACTCGTCCAGCGCGGCCTCGGTGCGGGCGAGTTCGTCCGCGGTGAGCAGCGGCTCGCACCACCGCAGGAACCGCGCGCGGGTCTCGTCGAGCGCCGGCAGCGGCACCCGCGGCAGCGCGTCCTCGTTGCCGAAGGTGCGGGCGGAGGGTTCGTTCAACGTCGGTCCTCGATTTCGGAGTCGTGGGGTCGGGGGCGCGATACGTACAGCTCGGCGTAGTACCAGCCGTCGCTTTCCAGCCCTTGCGCGTCGATCCCGGCCTCCGCGAGCCGCAGCAGCACGTTCTCCCGCTCCTGCGCGGTGGCGAACCGGCGCTGCCGGAACAGGCCCTCGCGGCGGACGGTCTCGTAACCGGCCGCGGCGAGCGTGTCGGCGATCGGCGCGAACGGGAACATGCGCAGGATGAAGTGCGCCATCCAGGGACGCCGCGGGCCGCACGCCGCGACGACGCGCGCGATCGTCCGCTCGGTGACGTAACCGAGGCAGCCGGTGGACACGACGAGGTCGGTCCCGGCGAGCAGTTCCCGCTGCGGGCCGGTCGGGTCGTCGCGTTCGAGGTCGGCGTGCACGGCGCCGTCCAGGAAACCGGCGTCGAGCGCGTAGGAGAGGGCATCGTCGGAGGCGTCCAGACCGAGGAAGCGCGCGGGGGCGGTGCGCGGTTCGCGGCGGCTCAGCTCCCGGTCGCGGGCCAGCAGCGATTCGCGCGTCCGCCGGTGGGCGTCGCGCCACTGTAGCGCTCGTACAGGTCGCCCATCGTGATTCCGTATTTCAGCAGGGCCGCGTTGATGCCGTAGGAGCAGCCGATATCGAGAACCGTCGGGACCGCGACGTTGCGCGCCTTCCGGTATTCGCCGATCAGCTCGGCGAAGTGCGGCCGGGCGAGCTGCGGGATGTGGTATTCGAGATCCCGCAGCGTCGTGAAGTAGGCGCGGGGGTCGGGCTGCGTGTAGATGTGGTCGAGCGAGATCTTTCCGGACGTGTCGACGCGCACGGATCGCGGTCCTTCCGGGGACTGGAGGAGCGGGCTCGAAACGGGACGGGCGCTGAGGGGGGGCTCAGTCGAGCAGCGCGTCCACCCGGACGGCGCGGCCCTCGGCCGCGAGGTGCTCGGGCAGGACGCGGCCGAAGAGCTGCCGCGTGCGGGCCACGCTGCCCACGACTCCGGGACGCTCGCTGTAGGCGAAGATCGCGGTGTGCCGGGAGATCGCGCCGCGCACGGCGCTCACCCGGTGCAGCGAGTAGCGTCCCTTGAACAATTGCAGGTCACCGGGCCGCAGCGTGAGGCTGCGGACCAGGTGGGCGCCCTCGCCGGTGAGCACGCGCCGTACGTTGTCGAAGTTCTCCGCCTCCGCGGACCGGATGTTCGGGCAGTACTCGAAGGCGCCGCCGCCCTCCGCCTCCCGCGTCAGCAGGCTGACCGTGAACTCGTTGGTGTCGAAGTGCCAGGGATGCTCCATGCCGGGCCGGACGACGTTCAGCACGAGCCCCGACAGCGGATCGGCCAGCTCGTGCACCTCCGGCAGCCCGAAGCAGCTCGCCACGAAATGTTGGAAAAGCGGGTTCGAATAAAGGCGGGGCACGATGTGCTGCGCGGGCAGGCGGTCGCGGGCGACGAACGCGTTGCCGCGCTCGACCGTGAGCCGTCCCGGATGGCCGTCCGGCAGCGGAGTGTGCACGTCGATGTTGTAGGCGTTCACCGTTTCGACATCGAAATGCGCGTCCCGTTCGACGGACGCGCATTCGTCCCGCAGCGTCTCCTGCCATTCCGGACGGACGAAGCCGGGAAGCACGCAGCAGCCCGTCTCCGCCAGCTCGGCCCGGGTCGCGGAGACGACCGCGTCCCAGCCGGCGCTCGCCGGTTCGGCCAGCGGATAGCGTTCGGCGTCGATCGCCCGTTCCAGTGTCCGCGCCGCACTCATGGACGTCCCTCCGCCTAGGCGAACTCAAGACGGGTTTTTAGCACATCCCTTCCGTCAATTCGCGACGTACCTTTCCCCGTCGATTTATCAGAAACTGATGAAGGGGGGCGGTGACCTGTGCTTTCAAACGTTCCAAAATCGGCGGGCCGGTGTGTCCGGACACAGGTTCGTGTGTCCCATCTCACGCCTCCCGCGTCCGCCCGCGCCGCCGCGTCCGCGGGCCGTGTTCTCTCGGGGCCACGGGGTATGGCGGATACCGCGGTATCCGCACTCCGACCGGGGGGACGATCGTGGACGGTACCGGCGAGCGGATGCTGAGCGAGCTGATCGCCGCCAGCCACCTGATGTCGCTGGAGCAGATGCCCGGCGTGGTCGCCGAGCACGCCGGGCGGGCCGGGCTGCACGACCTGCGCATGTACGTCGCCGACCTGCAGCAGACCGTCCTGTGCCTGCTCCCCGGACAGGACGGCGCGGGCGGCGACTCGGCCGAGCTGCGCATCGAGGGGACCCTCGCCGGACGCGCGTTCCAGAACGTCGCCCCCGCCCGCGGCCACCTCGTCGGCGAAATCGCCGGAATCGACGGCGACGGCCGCGAGTGGTGGGTGCCGCTGCTCGACGGGACCGAGCGGATCGGCGTCCTGCACGTGGTGACGTCCGACGGCGATCCCGACGCCGTGCCGCGCGCGGAGTCGCTGGCCGGGCTGATCGCCCTGATGATCGTCAGCAAGAGCACCGCGAGCGACACGCTCGCCCGGCTGGTGCGGACGCGGCCCATGACGGTGTCGGCGGAGATGCAGTGGCGTGCGCTGCCGCCGATGACCTTCGCCAACGACCAGGTGGTCATCAGCGCGGCGCTCGAACCCGCCTACCGGCTCGGCGGCGACACCTTCGACTACGGGCTGGCCGGCAACACCGTGCACCTCGGCGTATTCGACGCCATGGGGCACGACACCGGCGCCGGGCTGACGTCCAACCTCGCCGTCGCCGCGTACCGCAACACCCGGGTCGAGGGCACCGGGCTCGCCGCCATCGGCGAGTCGATCGAGAAGGAGCTGCTCGAACAGGACTCGTCCGGCCGGTTCGTCACCGGCGTCCTGTCCTGCCTGCAACTGCGGACCGGCCTGCTGTCGTGGACGACCTACGGGCATCCGCCGCCGGTCGTCATCCGGGGCGGCCGGTGGGTGACGCAGCTCGACTGCCTGCCCGGCACGCCGCTCGGCACCGACCTCGGCATCGTCCCGCGGGTGTGCGAGGAGCAGTTGCAGCCGGGCGACCGCGTCCTGCTCTACACCGACGGGATCGTCGAGGCGCGCGACCCGGACAAACGGGAGTTCGGCCTCGTCCGGTTCGTCGACTTCATCATCCGCCACAGCGCCGACGGCCTGCCGGTCCCGGAGACGCTGCGGCGGCTGATCCACAGCATCCTGGAGCACCACGAGGGACGCCTCGACGACGACGCCACCGTCCTCGTGCTGGAGTGGCACGGGCCGCCGGGCGTCGGCAGCGAGACCGGCGTGGAAGCGATCACGCAGACCTGACGGACGGTCCGTCGCGTCCGCCCGGACGGTCCGTCAGCCGTGCAGGGCCCGCATCAGCATCGGGTACGCCTCGTGCAGGTCGCGCTCCCAGTACGGCCAGCTGTGCTGCCCGTGGAAGAACCGCGTCGTCACCGGGATCCCGAGGTCGTGCAGCCGGTCGGTGAACGCGCGGCTGTGCCGGTACGTCCCCGCCTCCACCGGGTCGGTGAACGGCCAGCCGCCGAGGTCGCCGCGCCGCCCGTCGCCGCTCGCCACCCACAGCCGCACCCCCGCGAGCCGTCCGGCCTGGTCGGTCGGGTTGTGCGCGTGCCAGATCGCGGCCTGGTCGTCGGGGTCGCCCCAGACGCGCCGCCAGTCCGTCCCCGGGCAGGAGAGGGACGGGCCCCAGCCGACGGAGTCGTCGCCCGGGGTGTGCCCGTCCAGGGTGTGCAGGTAGCCGCTGAAGGACGCGGCGGCCTCGAACATGCCGGGGAAGCGCGCCGCGTACAGCATGGCGCCGAGCCCGCCCATGGAATTGCCCGCGATCGCCCGCCGTTTCCCGGCACCGTAATCGCGTTCCAGGATTTCGCGGACCTCGGTCATGTGGAACGTCTCCCAGCGCGGCGGGCCGCCGTCGCCGTAATTCCACCAGTCGGAGTAATTTCCGCACCGGCCGCCGTTCGGCATGACGACGATGACGTCCGAGTCGGCGGTGAGCTCCGCGACGTCGGTGTCGCGCGTCCAGGCGGTGTAGTCGTCGACGCCGCCGTGCAGCAGCCACAGCGTGGGCCAGGCGCGGCGCGCGTCCGCGGACCAGCCGGGCGGCAGGAGCAGCCGCACCTTCTCGCGGCGCCCCATCGCGGGCGACTCGATCGTCAGGTCCAGCGTCCGGTGGTCGACGAACTCCTCCGCGACGACCCGCGCCCCGGACGGCGTCGCGTGCGCCGCCGACGGGGCGGACGCGTTCGGCGGCGTCGCGTGCGCGGGCGGGGCGGCCAGCGAAAGGGAGACGAGCGGGGCGAGAATCGCCGCGCATGCGGCGGCGGAGTTGCGGCGGAACAAGGCGGGAGCCTTTCGAGAAAGCGAACTTACTCTGAGTAGGTTCCCGGTCCGTCCGCAATGAATGCGGCCGAAGAAAAGCGTATAAAATGCATTGCCGATGGTTCGAGGCATTTTATACGCGGGTGCGGAGACGACGAAGCGCCGGACGCCCGGGGGCGTCCGGCGCTCGCCGCGCCGTCAAGCGCGCGGCTGTCGTGCGGGGACCGCGCGCACCGGTCAGGCGCCCGGCAACGGGCCGGTGGCGGGGCCCTTGTTACCGGCGGGACCGCGCACGTAGCCGATCGCCCACCGCACCAGTCTGCGTCCGATCGAGAAAGTGATCAGCACGAGACCGGCGACCGGCAGCACGATCAGCAGCGTCTGCAGCACGGCCACGGTCATGTCCAGCGGGCCGTCGCCCGCCATGGCGTCATCGAACAGCTTCTGCACCTTCCACCAGGCCAGCGACATCAGGTCGGGCACCCGGAGCGCGATCAGGAAGAGCTGCACGATCATCACCGGGAAGACCGCGAGGACCCAGAACGCGACGAAGACCTGTGGCCAGCGCTTCAGGTCGCGCAGCAGCGCGTCGGGGGGACGCCGCAGCAGCGTCCGGCGCAGGATCGGCTTGATGTACTTGAACAGGTCGGGGATTCCGGCCAGGTCGGACATGATGTAGTAGCCGTCGAACCGCATGGTGGGCAACAGCTGCTGCACGATCTCCAGGTTCACGTAGAGGATCGCGACGAGGATCGGCTCGTAGCCCGTCTGCAGGTAGAGCATCGTCAGCGCGACGATGAAGACGCCGTTGAAGTAGACGCCGGCGAGGTCGGCGCGCAGCCGTCCGCCACGACTGAGCCGGTAGGACTCGGTGATGTCGGTGTAGAACGCGGGCCACACGATGTAGATGCCGAACCCCATGGGGCCCGGTTTGACGCCCCCGTACCGGCAGGCGGCGGCGTGGCCGACCTCGTGGAACGCGACCGACAGCACGCCCAGCCCCATGATCGCCAGGATGCCGACGGGGTTGAGGATGGAGTGCCGGAGCGCACCGGTGACGGACTGGGTGCCGAACACCCAGACCTCGCTGAGGACGAGCCCCGCGATCAGCGGGATCATCGCGAAGGGGCTCAGCAGCCAGGCGAACATCCCGCCGAGCAGGGAGCTGACCCGCTCGGGGATCACCGCCACCTTGAACTTCAGCCCGAGGAACGGGTTGGCCTTGATGACCGGCGGCGGGGTCCCGTCGCTGTAGGTGGTGACGCCGAGCGGGGCGAGCTTGCGGTCGACCAGGTAGACGATCTGCTCCCCGGTGAGCCGCGCGTCGGCCTCGCGGGAGACGGCGGCGGCCACCCGGTCGAGGGCGGTCTCGACGTCGGCCGTCCCGGCCAGGTGGCGGTAGTCGTGCAGCGCCTTGACGACGTGGAAGAGCAGCGGCGGGAGGCGGACGAGCTGGCGGTTCGGCAGGCTGACGAGCTGCGGGGGCTCGCGGTAGCCCGAGTTCTTGTACTCGCCGACCAGTTCGGTGCCGTCGGCGAGCGTCGGCAGCGTGAGGACCGCGGGCGGGCCGGCCCCGTCCACGGCCGGTATCGGGCCGGTGCTCATGCGCCGTCGTCGTGGACCACGGCGGCCGGCATGCACGTCAGCGTGGAGTGCGCCGGCTGGGCGAGCAGCCCGGTGCCGAGGATGCCGGTGGTGCCCGAGGAGGACGTCGCCTGGCAGGCGTACGCGATGACCGTGTCGCCGTCGCCGCCCCCGCCGTGGCCGCCCGCCGCGTCGTGGCCGGGGGCCGACATGCCGGCCGACAGCGCGACCCGCCGCGGCAGTATCTCGCCGGTCAGCCGGTCGAGGTCGGCGTACGTCATCTGCTGGTGGTTCATGGCTCCCTTTCGGGATCGGTCCGTTGAGCAGGTGCTCATCGATGAGAAGGGGGAAGGGCCGGCGTACGGAACGCCGGCCCTTCCGGTACGAGCCGCGAAGCTCGCGATGTCAGACCTGAGGTCAGCCGGCGACCGCGGCCGGGGTGCAGATCTGCGAGTTGGCCGCGGGCACACCGTTGATGATGGTGAGCAGGCCGGTGGCCGGCTGGTTGCTGTTCGCCGAGCAGGAGCTGACGACCGTGCTGTCGTCGCCCTCGCCGCCGCCGAGGTGGTTCACGTTGGCGTTCTCGTTCTCGTCGCCGCCACCGACGAGAAGGGTGGACAGCACGGCGCGCTCCGGCAGAACCTCGCCGGCGAGCATGTCCAGTTCGGTGTAGCTGAAGGACTTCATGTGGTTCCTTTTCTCCTTGTCAGGCCCGGATTTCCAAGGTGGATACCGGATGTCCCTTCCTCGCCGCGGGGTCGCAGCGAGGTAGCTCTACGTATAGCACGCATCACTGACCGTGCCAACTCGGAGCGTGCACGACACGCTACACGTCGTCACCTCCGTGTCGTCGTCCCGTCCGGCGCATGACCGTGCCGTGCTGGGTAGGAGGGGGGACGGGAAAGCCCGATCGGCAGGGGCGATCGGCGAGATCAGCGAGGAGCGGGCATGGCCGACGACAGCTTCAGCATCGACGTGGCGGCGATCCGGGAGCGCGCCCGGCGGAAGATGAGCCAGGGGCCGGTGACCGACGGCTACGGGCGGAGCACCGAGGAGGTCATCGGCGTCCTCAACGACGTGGTGGCCACCGAGATCGTCTGCTGGATGCGCTACGCCCAGCACGCGATCAGCGCGACCGGGATCAACCGGGCGCAGGTCGCCGACGAGTTCAACGAGCACGCCCACGAGGAACGCCACCACGCGCTGCGCGCCGCGGAACGCATCAGCCAGCTCGGCGGCGACCCCGACTTCGACCCCGAGACCATCGCGCGCCGCTCGCACACGACGTACGCGACGTTCAAGGACGACGACCTGCGCGGCATGCTGGAGGAGAACCTCGTCGCCGAACGCATCGTCATCGAGTCCTACCAGGAGATCATCCGCTGGCTCGGCGACGGCGACGTCACCACCCGCCGCCTGATGGAGGACATCCTCGCCGAGGAGGAGGAACACGCCGACGACCTGATGGACCTCCTCGGAAACTGAACGGCGCCCGTGTCGTCCCGGGTGCGCCGGGTATGCGGGGCGGCATGGAATTCGGATACACGCTCCTTTGCGAGCAGACGCCGCCGAAACAGCTGGTCACCGACCTGGTGGAGGCGGAGGAGGCGGGTTTCGGCTACTCGGTCATCTCCGACCACTACTTCCCGTGGCTCGAAGAGCAGGGGCACTCGGCGTACGCGTGGTCGGTGCTCGGCGCCCTCGCCCACGCCACCCACCGCATCCCGCTGATGACCTTCGTGACGTGCCCGATCATGCGCTACCACCCGGCCGTGGTGGCGCAGAAGGCCGCCACGATGGGCGTGCTGTCGGACGGGCGGTTCACGCTGGGCCTCGGCGCCGGCGAGAACCTCAACGAGCACATCGTCGGCCGGGGCTGGCCGTCGGTGGACGTGCGGCACGAGATGTTCGCCGAGGCCGTCGAGATCATCCGGGCGCTGTTCGGCGGCGACTACGTCAACTACCGGGGCCGGCACTTCACCGTCGACTCCGCGAAGCTGTACGACCTGCCGGCCGAGCCGGTCCGCATCGGCATGGCGGCGTACGGCCCGCGCGCGGGACGGCTCGCCGCCCGGCACGGCGACCTGCTCATCTCCGACCAGCCGGTGGGCGACGTCGTGTCGCTCTTCAACAACGAGGGCGGCGGCGGCAAACCCGTCTACGGCCAGATCCCGGTCGCCTTCGGTCAGGACTACGAGGAGTGCAAGCAGCGAGCCCACCGCGTGTGGAAGTTCTCCGCTTCGGCGTGGAAGGTGATGGCCGAACTTCCGGGGCCGGTCAATTTCGAGGCCGCGACGAAGACCGTCCGTCCAGAGGACGTGGCGGAGTCCGTTCCGTGCGGCAACAATGTGAACGACTACCTGGAGGCGGTCCAGAAGTTCGCCGACGCGGGGTTCACCCACATCGCGTTCGCGCAGTCCGGCGCCGAGCAGCAGAAGGACTTCCGCACCTGGGCGGAGATGGAGCTTCTGCCCGCCCTTCGAGAACGATTCGGCTGAGACCTGCGAGCCACACCGGTAATGGCTCCCCGGCGTGGCGACGGTCCGATTCCCGGGTTCGTAATTTCGTGGTACACGAACCCGGGAGGACCACGTGTTCCGGCTCCTTTTCGCCCTCGCCGTCACCACCGCCGGGACGATCGCGCTGGCCGCGTGCGACGTCTCGTTCGCCTCGCTCGGCCCCGGCGGCACCTTCCGGGACGGAACGGAACTCCCGTCCCGCATCACCGCCGTGCGCATCGACGTCGCGGAGGGCGGCGTGACGGTGCGGGGCGGCGACGCGAAGCCGAACCTGCGCCGCACCGTCCGGTACCGCGACGACCGTCCCGAAGGCGCCACCCACCGGGTCGAGAACGGCGTCCTGATCCTCGGCGGCTGCCCCCGCGACTGCTCGGTGAGCTACACGGTCGACGTCCCGGCGGGCGTCCCGGTGAGCGGCGGCGCGTCCGGCGGCTCCCTGCACCTGCACGGGGCCGGCGAGGTAAACGTCACCACCGGCGCGGGCTCGATCGGCCTCGCGGGCGTCACGGGGCCGATCAAGGCGCGGACGTCCAACGGCCGCATCGAGGGGCACGACCTGCGGGCCGAGCGGATCCTCGCGGAGACGGCGAACGGCGACATCACGCTCGTCCCGTCCGTCCCGGCGGACGTCCGCGCCGTGACGTCCAACGGCGACATCACCGTCACCGTCGCGGGCGGCCCCTACCGGGTCTCGGCGACCGCGGGCAACGGCCGCGAGCGCATCACCGTCCCCACCGGCCCGTCCGCCGTCCACCACCTCGCCCTGACCAGCACCAACGGCGGCGTGACCGCGACGGCCCCGTAGGCGATGGGCGGCGGCCGGACCGCCTGCGCTCAGACCGCGGACGGGACGCGCCCCTCGGGCACGGCGTCGGACCGGCGGGCGGCGCGCCGCCGGGTGCGGAACCCGAACGCGGTGACGGCGACGGCGAGCAGCGCGGCCGCGAACGGGACGGTCAGGGCCGTCCGCAGCGCGTCCATCCGCGCCGCCGCCGACCCGGCGTCCCCGAGGGCCGCGACCTGCACGGCCGTCACCGCCGACAGCCCGAGCGCCATGCCGAACTGGATCGCGGTGTACAGCAGCCCGCCCGCGACGCCGTGCTCGCGCTCGTCCACGCCGTCCGTCGCCGCCATCGTCAGCGGGCCGTAGACCAGCGCGAACGCCACCCCGAGCAGCAGCATCAGCGGGAACATCAGGGCGTAGGCCCAGTCGGGCCCGAGCGGCAGGAACAGCCCGTACGCCAGCGCGGCGAGGACGAGCCCGCCGAACAGCACCCGCGTGTTGCCGAACCGGCCGACCAGGTACGGCGTCAGCGTGGGCGCCAGGACGACGTCGACGCCGAGGGCGAGCATGGCGAGCCCCGTCTGCCACGTCGTCCAGCCGCGCAGATCCTGCAGGTAGAGGGTCAGCACGAACTGGAAGCCGGCGAACGCCGCGAGGAACAGCAGCGCGGACACGTCCGTCCGCACCAGCGCGGCCGACCGCAGGAGCCCGAGCCGGACGAGCGGGCTGCGCGACGTCCGCTCGATCGCGGCGAACACCGCGAGCAGCGCCGCGCCCGCCGCGAAGACCGCCGCCGTCGTCCCGGTGCCCTCGCCGGGGTGCTCCAGCCGGACGGTCCCGTACGCGAGCAGCAGCATCGCCCCGGTGACGGCGAACGATCCCGCGAGGTCGAACCCGCCGGGCGTCCGCGGTCCTGGCGCGTCCGGTTCCCGCACCAGCGGGACGGCCGCCGCCAGGATCAGCGCGGACAGTGCGACGGGCGCGAAGAACACCCAGCGCCAGCCGAGCGAGGTGAGCAGCCCGCCCGCGACGAGGCCGAGGGTGAAACCGCCCGCCGCCGTCCCGGCGTAGATGCCGAGGGCGCGGGTCCGCGCCGGACCGGCCGGGAACGCCCCGGTGATCAGCGCGAGCCCGGCCGGTGCCATGAACGCCGACGCGACCCCGGTGACGAACCGGGACACCAGCAGCATCCAGCCCTCGGTGGCGAATCCGCCGAGGCCGGAGAACAGCATGAACACGACGAGCCAGGCGAGGAAGACGCGGCGGCGGCCGAGCAGGTCGGCGGCGCGCCCGCCCAGCAGCATGAACCCGCCGTAGCCCAGCACGTAGGCGCTGATCACCCCGCTGAGCATCCCCGTCGACAGACCGAGGTCGTCCCGGATGGACGGCAGCGCCACGTTGAGCATCGCCACGTCGATCCCCTCAAGGAAGATCGCGCCGCATAGCACCGGCAGCATCGCCCAGGTGCGCCCGTCCGTCCGGGCGGCGGAAGCTGACATGACCCGTTCCCTTCGCGAAGAGAGGGCCGGTTCCCGCCGTGGGGGCCGGTTCCCTCTTGTAACCGGCCCCATCGTGGGTGACCATTGGGGGTCATGGAAGACGGAACTTTCGAGTCCCTCGGTTACTGCGGGGATACCGTTGACGACGAGGACGTCCTGCAGTGGGACACCCGCAACGACTGCGAGGTGCGGCAGATCCTCGACCGCATCGCGGACAAGTGGTCGCTGCTGGTGATCGCCCTCCTCGACCAGCGCTGCACCCTCCGGTTCACCGAGTTGCGCCGCCGCATCGACGGGATCAGCCAGCGGATGCTCACCCGGACGCTGCGGCACCTCGAACGCGACGGGCTGGTGACCCGGACCGTCCATCCGACGGTTCCGCCGCGCGTCGACTACGCCCTCACCCCGATGGGCGAGACGCTGCACCACACGATCCGCGCGCTCGTCACCTGGACCGAGGAGCACCAGAACGCGATCGCCGCCGCCCGCTCCGCCTACGACGCGCGCGTCCTCGCCGAGGAAGCGGCGGCGCGCCGCGACGCGGCCGAACGCGACGCCGTGGCCAGGGCCGCCCTGCCCGTCCGCCGCTGACGCCGGACGGCCGGTGCCGCGCGTCCGGGTTTCGCGCCATTCTTTCGGGCGGCGGCCGATCGCGCGACAGAAGGAGAGCGCTCACCAGGGAAGGGAATCGAAGAAACGGTTCGAGCGAAGCGAACGCCGGACGCCCGCGTCGATCGGTGTCTACGGCGGCAGGGGCGGTGGAACGTGTGAAGTCACTGTGCGTTACGGGTTGGGGTAACGCTGCTATTGCATTCGTTGCCAATACTTGCGAATGGGACGTTCGGGACAGTAGTTTCATCCGCGAGTGAGTAGTGGCGGGCCGGGGCGCGGAGCACAGCACGGCCTGATCGGCTTGGGAGCCATCGGCTGCTGGGGAGCCCATGAAGAAGCGTACCGACCGGAAGATCGCCATCATCGGCACCGCGACGGCCGCCGTCCTGCTGCCGGCCCTGATGGTGGGCCTCGCGCAGGCGGGCGTGGGCGTGCCGATGACGGACTCCGAGAACGCGGGGGCGTCGCAGCCCGTGCCGTCGTTCGGCCCGGCGACGCAGCCTGGCGCGCCCGGGATGCCGACGGGGCCCGGTTCGCCGTCGCCGACGGCGTCGCCGATTCCCGAGCTGCCGAGTCGGCCGATGTCGACCGACCCGTTCAACACGGGCTCGGGCGAGCCGGCGTCGAACGACCCCGACACCAACGCGAGCAGCCACGGCAAGAAGCCCCATCTGCCCGACAAGGTCGCGGACGCGCCCAGCAAGTACGCCAAGGCGAACGACGGCGCGAAGATCACCGGCGTGAAGAAGGTCGGCACGCGCATGTACGACGTCTCCATCGCCTCCCCGGCGCTGGGGGCGACGGTCAAGACGCGGATGCTGATGCCGAAGGGGTGGAAGGCCGGTGCCAAGCGGTCCTGGCCGGTCGTCTACGCGTACCACGGCGGCAACAACAACTACCAGTCGTGGACCAAGGACTCGCAGATCGAGCAGGTCGTGGACGACTACGACGCGATCGTCGTGATGCCCGAGGGCGGCTGGCAGGGTTCGTACAGCAACTGGTGGAACGACGGCAAGGGCGGCATTCCGATGTGGGAGACCTTCCACATCGAGGAGGTCATCCCGCTGATGGAGCGCAACTTCCACGCCGGGACGAGCCGCGCCGCGATCGGGCTGTCGTCCGGCGGGCAGGGCGCCATCACGTATGCGCAGCGGAACCCGGGCCTGTTCAAGTACGTCGCGTCGTACAGCGGTGCGCTGAACATCACCGCGCCGGGCGTCCCGGCGTTCCTCGTCTCCATCAACAAGGAGGCGGGCACCAAGATCTGGGGCGACCCGCTCACGAACCGGAACGTCTGGCGGCAGCACGACGCGACGGTCATGGTGGAGAAGCTCAAGGGCGTCGGCGTGTACGTCTCGTGCGGCAACGGCGAGCCGGGCCCGCACGACAACCCGAACGCGGCGATGTGGGACGCCGGACGGGTCGGCGAGCGGCTCGCCTACCGGATGAACGTCAACTTCATCGAGGCGGCGGAGAAGGCGGGCGTCGAGGTCACCGACAGCCTGTACGGCAAGGGCATGCACAACTGGAAGTACTGGCGCCCCGAGCTGGCGAAGAGCTTCCCGATGGTCGCCGGTGCGATCGGGGCGAAGAAGCTCTGAGCCTCCGGTTTGGCGAAGCCTTGACGGCGCCCTGGTGAAACCGTTGAGGTCGCGTCGGGCGTGATTGGCGTCCCCGTTCGTAGCGTGGTTCCCATGTCTGCGACGGGGAGCGGCCGATGCCGGAGGTGACGGCCTTCGAACCGGGGACGCCGTGCTGGCTGGACCTCGCCAGCCCGGACCCCGAGACGTCCAAGCGGTTCTACCGCGAGCTGTTCGGCTGGTCCTCGTACACGATGACCGTCGACACTCTCGACGACTACGAGATGTTCACGCTCGGCGGGATCGAGGGGCCGACGGTCGCCGGGATGCAGACGCTCGCCGACGAGACGCAGCCGCCGTCGTGGACGTGCTACTTCCGGGTCGAGGACGTGGAGGACGTCGCGCGGCGGGTCCTCGCGGCCGGCGGGCGGGAGGTCGTCGCGCCCATGGACATCGCCCATCTCGGGCGCATCGCCATGTTCGTCGACACCCAGGGGTCGGACTTCGCCGTCTGGATGCCGCGCGAGGTGCAGGGCGCGGAGGTCGTCGGGGAGCCGTCGGCGATGTGCTGGGTGGAGCTGGCCTCCCGGGAGATCGAGAAGTCGCGGCGCTTCTACGGCGAGGTCTTCGGGTGGCGCGCGGTGGACCGCCACTACTACCGCGACTACGTCTACACGAACTGGAAGATCGACGGCTGGTCGGTGGCCGGGATGGTCTACATGGACGGGACGTGGCCGCCCGAGTGGCCGGGCGACTGGATCCCCTACTTCCAGGTCGCCGACTGCGACGCGACCGTCGGGCGGAGCGTCGAGCTCGGCGCGAGCGTCGTCGTCTGGCCGGACGACATCGACCCCGGCCGGTTCGGCGTGATCATGGACCCGACCGGCGCGCGGCTCGGGCTGCTCAGCCCGCGGGCCGCCCGGTAGAGGCGAGGGAGCGGCGGATGCCGACGGTGACGGACTACCAGCCCGGCATGGCGTGCTGGCTCGATCTCGCCAGCCCCGACCTCGAGGCGTCCAAGCGGTTCTACCGCGAGCTGTTCGGCTGGTCCTCGTACACGATCACGCAGGACGCGTTCCCCGACTACGAGGTCTTCACGCTCGGCGGGCCGGAGGGGCCGAGCACGTCCGGGCTGTACCGGCTCGTCGACGAGACGCAGCCGCCGACCTGGACGGTCTACTTCCGCGTCGAGGACGTCGACGCGGTCGGCCGGGCGGTGACCGCCGCGGGGGGCCAGGAGCTCCTCGACCCCATGCAGGGCATGCACCTCGGCCGCGTGGCGATGTACTCCGACCTGGAGGGCGCGGACTTCGCCGTCTGGCAGCCGTTCGGGCGGGAGGGCATGGAGATCCTCCGGGAGCCGTCGGCGATGTGCTGGGTGGAGCTGGCGTCGCGCGACATCTGGAGCGCCCGGCGCTTCTACGGCGACGTCTTCGGCTGGCGGGCGCTGGACCGCCGGTACTACCGCGCCGCGCCCTACACCGAATGGGAGACCGACGGCCGTCCGGTGGGCGGCGGCATGGTCTTCATGGACGAGCGCTGGCCGCCGCACTGGAGCGCCTACTGGACCCCCTACTTCTGGGTGACCGACTGCGACGCCACGGTGTGGAAGGCCACCGAGCTCGGCGGGCGGGTCACGATCCCGCCGACCGACATCGATCCCGGACGGTTCGCGGGGATCGCCGACCCGACCGGCGCGCGGCTGGCCGTGATCACCCCGGATCCGCGGTACGCGCCCTGACGGACCCGCCCGCGCGCCCGTACCGGGATTGAAGGGCCGGACGGCGGGCAGTGCACGGCGGTGCGAGTCGGGGACAAGGTGCGGCGCCTCGCGCCGCGGACGGACCGCCGGTCCTGGGAGGACCGGCTCAAGGTCACGGTCAAGGGCGTCGTCGCGGCGGTCGCCGCGTGGCTGATCGCCGCGCACCTCGTCGGGCACGCGATGCCGTACTTCGCGCCGCTCGCGGCGCTGCTCGGGGTGTATCCGACGGTGGCGCGGTCGGTCCGGGAGAGCATCGGCTACGCCGCGGGGTTCCTGGTCGGCGCGGGCCTGGCGATCCCGGTCGGGACGTTCATCGGGCCGAACGCCGCCGGGATCGCCGCCGTCCTGGTGGTCGGGCTGCTGCTGTCGAGCTGGCGCGGGTTCGGCAACCAGTCGTCCCAGGTGGCGTTCACGGCGCTGTTCGCGCTGCTCGTCGGGGGGAACGAGGTCGCCGGGTACGTCCGTCCGCGCCTGGCCGACGTGGCGGTGGGGCTCGCGGTCGGCCTGATCGTCAACTTCGTGCTGTTCCCGCCGCTGTACCTGCGGCGCGGCGAGTACGCGGTCGCGCAGGCGCGCGACGCCTGGCGGAGGCGATGGACGAGTTGGCGCGCGGCGTCGCCGACTCCGAGGAGGACTGGCGGAACCGGTGGGACGACGCGGAGCCGCGGCTCGGGTACGTCGTCGACCAGGCGCGGTTCGCCGTCGACCGCGGCTACGAGAGCCTGCGCGGCAATCCCCGCGCGCGGCTGCAGGGATTCCGGTTGCGCAGGCGCATGGCCGACCAGTGGGGGACACCGCGCCAGATGACGACGCTGGAGCACGTGACCGCCGACGTGCGCTCGATCGCGGAGACGCTGCGGGAGGCGACCGAGTCCGATTCGGGGGAGCTGCGCCTGACCCGGACGTTCCGGGCGGGGTACGCCGAGCTGGTGCGGGCGCTCGCCGACGTCGTCCGCTGTCAGCCCGCCGGGACGGGCGGGTCGGCGGAGGCGGCCGAGGCGGCCTGCGACCGCGCGGGTGAACTGCAGCGGGAGCTGCAGCGGCCGTTCGAGGGGACCGCGACCGACTTCCCGAGCATCTGGGACCCGCATCGGGAGCTGCTCAGGGTGTCGCGGCTCACCCTCCTCGTCCTGTCGCCATAATTGTTGACAATTTGGGTTACAGAGGTGAATCTAGGTGCCATGAGCATTGCGAAATCCTCCGGTCCCCTCCTCGTGATCAGCGCGCACGCGGGCGACTTCGTCTGGCGGGCGGCGGGCGCGATCGCCCTGGCCGCCGAGCGCGGCGACCGCGCCAAGGTCGTCTGCCTCAGCTACGGCGAGCGCGGCGAGTCCGCGCGCGCGTGGCGGGAGGGCAAGCGGCTGGACGAGATCAAGAAGATCAGGCGCGCCGAGGCCGAGGCCGCCGCGGCGGCGCTCGGCGCGGAGATCGAGTTCCTGGACGCCGGCGACTACCCCCTGATCGAGAGCCCCGAGCTGGTCGACCGGCTGGTGCGCGTCTACCGCGAGGTCGAGCCGACGGTCGTCCTGACCCACCCCCTCGTCGACCCCTACAACGGCGACCACCCGGCCGCCGCGCGGATGGCGCTGCAGGCGCGGGTGCTGGCGCAGGCGATCGGCTACGACGCGCCGGGCGAGCCGCTGGGCGCGCCGCCGGTGTTCTTCTTCGAGCCGCACCAGCCCGAGCAGTGCGACTTCAAGCCGAACGTGCTGCTCGACATCACCCCGGTGTTCGAGCGCAAGCGGCGCGCGATGGAGTGCCTGCCCGCGCAGCAGCACATGTGGGACTACTACACCTCGCTCGCCAAGCGCCGCGGCGTCCAGCTCAAGCGGAACGCGGGCCCGAACCTGGGGCTGCCCGTCGACACGATGGCCGAGGCGTACGTCCGGCTGTACCCGCAGACGACGGGGGAGCTGGCATGAGGACGGTCGTGGTCACCGACCCGCCGCGCGCCGACTTCGCGCAGGTGGACGTGCTCGCCGCGTTCGGCGTTGCGACGGTGCACGAGGCCCTCGGCCGCACCGGCTGCCTCGGCCCCGGCATCCGGCCCGTGCACCTCGGGTCGCGGATCGCCGGGACGGCCGTGACGGTCCTGTCGTGGCCCGGCGACAACCTGATGATCCACGTGGCCGTCGAGCAGTGCCGTCCCGGCGACGTCCTCGTCGTGGCGACGACCTCGCCCTCGACCGACGGCATGTTCGGCGAGCTGTTCGCGACGGCCCTGCAGCACCGGGGCGTCCGGGGCCTGGTGATCGACGCGGGCGTGCGGGACGTCGCGGAACTCCACGCGATGGAGTTCCCGGTGTGGTCGGCGGCGGTCTGCGCGCAGGGCACGGTGAAGGCGACGCCGGGCGCCGTGAACGTCCCGGTCACCATCGGCGGGCAGGTGATCCGCCCCGGCGACGCGATCATCGCCGACGACGACGGCGTCATGTGCGTCCCGCGCGGGCGCGTCCCGAACGCGGTCGCCGCCTCGCACGCGCGCGAGGAGAAGGAGGAGGCGACGCGCGCCGCGTTCCGGCGCGGCGAGCTCGGCCTCGACCGGTACGGGCTCCGCGACCGCCTCCCCGGGATGGGCATCGAGTACGTGACGTACGCCGACTACGAGGCGGAACGCGCCGCCGAGGACGGGGCGGCGCGCGTGACCGACCGTCACGGCGGGGGCGGTGGCGGGGACGGCGTGGGCGGGGACGGCGTGCGGTGCATGCTCATGCGGGGCGGGACGTCGAAGGGCGCGTACTTCCGCGCGGACGACCTGCCATCCGACCCCGCCGAACGCGACGACCTGCTGCTGCGCGTCATGGGCACCCCCGACCCGCGGCAGATCGACGGGATCGGCGGCGCCCACCCGCTGACCAGCAAGGTCGCGGTGGTGTCGCGGTCGGACGCCGCGGACGCCGACGTCGACTACCTCTTCCTGCAGCTCGGCGTGGACGAGCCGACTGTCGGCGACCGGCAGAACTGCGGCAACCTGCTCGCCGGGATCGGGCCGTTCGCCGTGGAGCGCGGCCTCGTCGAACCCGGCGCCGCGGAGACGATCGTCCGCATCCGGATGCTGAACTCGGGGAGCATCGCCACCGCGACGTTCGCCACGCCGGGCGGCCGCCCGGAGTACGCGGGCGGCACCGCGATCTCCGGGGTGCCCGGCACGGCCGCGCCGATCCTGCTCGACTTCGAGGGCACCGAGGGATCGGCGACCGGCGCGCTGCTGCCCACCGGACGCGTCCGCGACGTCATCGACGGCATCGAGGTGACCTGCGTCGACAACGGGATGCCGGTCGTGGTCGCCGCCGCGTCCGACTTCGGCGTCACCGGCGACGAGACCCCCGCCGAACTCGAAGAGCGGCTCGGTGACCGCGTCCAGTCGCTCCGCGTGCAGGCCGGGAGGCTGATGGGGCTCGGGGACGTCACCGGCGCGTCCGTCCCCAAGACCACCCTCGTCGCCCCGCCCCGCGCCGGCGGGACGATCGGCACCCGCACCTTCATCCCGCTGCGCGTCCACGCCTCCATCGGGGTGCTGGGCGCCGTCACGGTCGCGACCGCCGTGCTCCTCGACGGCGCCGTCGGCCACGACCTCGCCGAACTCCCCGTCCTCGGCGAGCCGCTCGGCATCGAGCACCCCACCGGACGCCTCGACGTCGACATCCGCCTCGACGCCGGGGACGGCGGCGTCCCGCGCGTGCGGCGGGCCGCGATCGTCCGCACCGCCCGCAAGCTCTTCGACGGCACCGTGTTCCCGAGACCCCCCGGAGCCCCCCATGGAACCTGACCGTCCGCCTGTCCAAGCCCCCGCCCATGAGATCGCGCACGTCGGCCACGTCGAGCTGCTGACGCCCGAGCCGGAGAAGAGCCTGTGGTTCTTCACCCGCGTCATGGGCCTCACCGAGAACGGGACCGAGGGCGACTCGGTCTACCTGCGCACGTGGGACGACTACGAGCACCACTCGCTGAAGCTCACCGCGCACCGCACGTCCGGGATCGGGCGGACCGGGTTGCGGACGTCGAGCCGGGAGGCGCTCGACCGGCGCGTCCGGGCGATCGAGGACGCGGGGCTCGGCATCGGCTGGCGGGACGGCGACCCCGGACTCGGCCCCGCCTACGTGTTCCGCGACCCCGACGGGCACGAGCTGGAGATCTACTGGGAGTCGGAGTGGTACGAGGCGCCGCCCGAGCTGGCGCCGTCGCTGAAGAACCAGGCGCAGGCGTACCCGGCGCTCGGGGTGTGCGTCCGGCGGCTCGACCATGTCAACTTCCTGGCGGCCGAGGTGGAACCGAGCACCGAGTTCCTCCGGGACGTCCTCGGGGCGCGGCCCACGGAGCAGATCAGGCTCGACGACGGCGTGATCGCCGGTCGCTGGATGACGTTCACGAACAAGTCGTACGACCTCGTCTACACGCGCGACCGGACGGGCAGTAACGGGCGCTTGCACCACATCGCGTTCGCGACCGACACCCGCGAGGACATCCTCCGCGCCGCCGACATCTTCCTCGACAACGACGTCTTCATCGAGACGGGCCCGCACAAGCACGCCATCCAGCAGACGTTCTTCCTGTACGTCTACGAGCCGGGCGGTAACCGGATCGAACTGTGCAACCCGGGCGCCGGCTGATCCTCGCCCCCGACTGGCGGACGATCACCTGGACGGAGGCCGAGCGCGCCAAGGGGCAGGCGTGGGGGCTGCGGACGATCGAGTCGTTCCACACCCACGGCACCCCGCCGGTGCCCTGACGATCACTTCTCCGCGGCGAGCCGCTCCAGCAGGTCGCGGCTCGCCGCGGCCATCGCGTTCGGCACGTCGAGCTCGTCCAGCATGTCCGCCGCCGCGCGCATCTCGGCGGCCCGCCGGACGGCGTGCTTGTACGTCCCGCTCACCAGCCGGTCGACGGTCGGCTCGCCCGCGCGGACCAGCTCGTCGACGATGTTGTCGCGCAGCCAGTCCTCGCACCCGGCGGCCCGCGCCGCCTCCAGCGCCTCGACGACCGAGGCCGCCAGGCCCTTGAAGAAGACGCTGCGCAGCAGCTTGCGGCCCGCCGCCGCGCCGCCTCGCCGGGCAGCACCTCGACGGACGCGCCGAGCACGTCAGGCACCCGGGCGACGTCCGCGGCCGCGCCGCCGCTGGCCAGCAGGGGCGTGCGCAGCCCGCGGCCGGGCACCGGCGCCATGATCGCCACGTCGGCGAACCGGACGCCGCGCGCCCCCGCCAGCCCGTCCAGTTCCCGCTTCAGGCTGGGCAGCCCGGTGTTGAGGTCGGCCCAGACGACTCCGTCGGCGGCCTCGCCGAGCCCTTCGGCCCCGTTGCGGAACGCGTCCACGGCGTCGTGGGCGCTGTTGACGCTCAGCACCAGCGCGGCACCGGCCACGGCCTCCGCCTCGCTCGCCGCGGCGCGACACCGTCCGGCGCGCGACGGCGGGGTCGTAGCCGAGGACGCGCGCGCCGCGTCGACCAGATCGCGGGCGAACGCCCCGCCCGCCTCGCCGAGGCCCAGAACCGTGATGATGGGGTCGCCGGACATGTGACCTCTCCCTGCTGGGCGTACGAACTCGTCTCCGGATAGGGTAGGTCATCAACAAAATTGGCGACAATCTGGAGGGTCAGTGCCGGAGTCAAGCCCGACCGCCCCGGTGGCCGCCCGGATCAGGGAGGCGATCCTCGCCGGCGAGTTCGTCCCGAACCAGCGCCTGATCGAGGCCGACCTGTCCGACCGGTTCGGGGCCGGACGCGCAGCGGTGCGCGCCGCGCTGCTCGAACTGGCCAACGAGGGCCTCATCGAGCGCGTCCAGAACCGCGGCGCCCGCGTCCGCGCCGTGTCCCTCGCCGAGGCCATCGAGATCACCGAGGTCCGGATGGTGCTCGAAGGGCTGTGCGCCGCCAAGGCCGCCGAGCGCGCCACCGACGCCGACATCGCCGACCTGCGGAGCATCGGCGAGGGAATGCGGGCCGCCGTCGCGTCCGGCGACGTCTTCGGCTACTCGGGGCTGAACCAGCGGCTGCACGGGCGCGTCCGCGAGATCAGCGGGCAGGGGACGGCGTCGGACGTCCTCGAACGGCTCCGCGCGCAGAACGTCCGGCACCAGTTCAGGCTCGCCATGCACCCGGGCCGCCCGCAGACGTCCCTGCCCGAGCATCTCGCGATCATCGAGGCGATCGCCGACCGCGACCCGGCCGGAGCCGAACGGGCCGCGCGCGCGCACCTCGGGAGCGTCCTGGAGACGCTGCCGAAGGTGCTGCCCGAAGACAACCGCTGACAATTCCCCCCGGAATCCCTTCGAAATCCCTCCCGATCCCACCCGGAAAAATCGGTCGCTCTCCGGCCATTCCACCGGCTACGGTCACGGGGCCGCGATGCGGCGTATCCGCGTGCGCGGCAGGTCGTCATTCCCGAGACCCGAAGGAGGGCAGATTTCGATGACCACAACTTTCCTGGGTGCGGCCGGGGTTCGCAACATCGGCATCATGGCCCACATCGACGCCGGGAAGACCACGACCGCCGAGCGGATCCTGTTCTACACCGGCGTCTCGCACCGCATCGGCGAAGTGCATCACGGCGCCGCCGCGCTCGACTTCATGAAACAGGAACGCGATCGCGGCATCACGATCGGCTCCGCCGCCACGACCTTCCACTGGTCCGTGGACGGCGCCGACCACACCGTCAACCTGATCGACACCCCGGGCCACGTCGACTTCATGATCGAGGTCGAACGCTGCCTGCGCGTCCTCGACGGGGCCGTCACAGTGTTCGACGGCGTCGCCGGGGTCGAGCCGCAGTCGGAGACCGTGTGGCGGCAGGCCGACCGGTACGGCGTTCCGCGCGTCTGCTTCGTCAACAAGCTCGACCGCGCGGGCGCCGACTTCGCGCGCTGCGTCGGCATGATCGCGACCGGCTCGGCGCCGTCCCGCTCGTCCTGCAGTTGCCGATCGCGCCGAGGCCGGGTTCGCGGGCGTCGTCGACCTCGTCGCGCTCCGCGCGCACGTGTGGACGGACGAGGCGGACGAGCCGTACGAGGTCACCGCGGTACCGGACGACCTCGACGGCGAGGCCCGCGCGTGGCGAGCCCGGCTCGTCGACACGATCGCCGAGCACGACGACCGGTTCCTGGAGCAGTACCTAGAGGGAGAACCGACCCAAGAGCAGGTGCACGCGGCGATACGGCGCTTGACGATCGCTTCGAAGGACGGCGATGTCACCGTCACGCCCGTCCTGTGCGGCAGCGCGTTCAAGAACAAGGGCGTGCAGCCGCTCCTGGACGCGATCGTCCGGTACCTGCCCTCGCCGCTCGATGTCGGGGACGCCGACCTCGCGACGGCGCCGCTGTCCGCGCTCGTCTTCAAGATCACGAGCGACCGGCACCTCGGGCGGCTCGCGTACGTCCGCGTCTACACGGGCCTGCTCGAATCCGGCGGCACGGTGCTGAACAGCGTCAAGGGCCGACGGGAGCGGATCGGCAAGGTCTACCGGGTGCACGCGGGCGAGCGCCGCGAGATCGGCGCTGCCGGGGCGGGCGACATCGTCGCGGTCATGGGGCTCAAGCAGACCACGACCGGCGAGACGCTCTGCGCCGAGGCGCACCCGGTCGTCCTGGAGTCCATGGACTTCCCCGAACCGGTCATCGAGGTCGCGATCGAGCCGCGCACCAAGGCCGACACCGACCGGCTCGGCACCGCGATCCGGCGGCTCGCCGAGGAGGACCCGTCCTTCCGGGTGCGCGCCGACGCCGAGACCGGGCAGACCGTCATCGGCGGAATGGGGGAACTCCACCTGGAGATCCTGGTCGACCGGATGAAGGAGGAATCCGGCGTCGAGGCCAATGTCGGACGTCCTCGCGTCTCCTATCGCGAAACCATCCGGCGCCCGGTCGCGAACGTCGAGTACCTGCACCGCAAGCAGACAGGAGGAAGGGGCCAGTACGCGAAGGTGAAGATTTCGGTCGAACCCATTGCGGACGGCTACGAATTCGTCAATCGCATCACCGGCGGCCGTATCCCGAAGGAGTACATCCCTTCCGTGGACGCGGGCTGCCAGGAGGCGATGGGCGCGGGCGTCCTCGCCGGGCACGAGCTGACGGGCGTGCGCGTGACGCTCGTCGACGGCGACTTCCACGTCACCGACTCGTCCGAGCTCGCGTTCAAGATCGCGGCGACGCACGCGTTCGCCGCGGCCGTCCGGCGGGCCGCGCCCGTCCTGCTCGAACCGGTGATGTCCGTCGAGGTCACCACCCCGGAGGAGCACATGGGCGCGGTCATCGGCGACCTCAACGCCCGCCGCGGCCGCGTCGAGGACACCCGCGACCGCGCCGGCGCCCGGGTCGTCCGGGCGCTCGTGCCGCTGGCGGAGATGTTCGGGTACGTCGGCGACCTGCGCGGCATGACGTCCGGCCGCGCGGTCTTCACGATGGAGTTCGACTCCTACGCCGAGGTCCCCGCGCACATCGCGGCCGACCTCGTCTGACGGGAGCCGGGCCCGGTCGTCGCCGCGCCGACCGGACCGGGCGGTCAGGCCGGGAGCGCGTCGCGCAGGCCGGTGCGGAGGCGGCGCGACTCGTCCGGGGAGAGCGCCGCCTCCTCCAGGCGCTCCCAGGTGTCCAGCAGGTCGGCGGCGGCCACGCCGATCCCGAGGGCGCCGTGGACGAGGCACACCCGGTCGTCGACGACCGGGAACTCCAGGATGTCGAACGAGCCGTCCAGCCCGGCGTGGGCGCGACGGACGTCGGGATGACGCGGACGGTGCCGCGTTCCGAGCGCGTTCGGCCGCGCCGAGGTCGAGCAGCCGGTCGAGCTGCCCGCGCATGACGGACGTGTCGTCGGTCGGCAGCGACATCGCGGACTCGTCGACGATCACGTCGTAGGTCCGGGGCCGCCCGCCGGGCCGCCGGCGCTGCCGGTTGTCGAGCAGGTCCCACTCCTCGTCCTCGTCGAGGCCCAGGTCGTCGGCCCAGAAGCCCATGCGCCGTACGCCTCGGTGCGGACCAGTTCGGGGACGAGCCGGAGCCCGAGCGTGCGGATCCGCGTCGCCTCCGATTCGAGCGTGAGCAGGTCGCGGACGAGCGCCTTCAGCCGTCCGACGTGCCGTGCGAGCCACGGCGGGCTGTAGGGCCGCCGTACCCGTCGAGGATCTCGCGGACCTGCTCGGGCGCGACGGGCTCGAAGCCGGTCTCCACGCGGGCCGGCCAGTCCGCGTCGCGGTCGAGCACGCCCGCGGCGTCCCCGTACGACAGCTCCAGGATCTCGCGGATCTTCCGGAGCTGCATGCCCACGCTGCGGGCGTTGATGTTCGGGGCGCGGTAGCCGACCGGCATGACGCCACCGAAAGTTACTCCGCGATGACACGGCGCGGGGGCGGGTCGGGGAAACGCGGCGCCGGAGCGCTCCCGTAATGTGGCCCCGAAGTCACGTCGTGGGAGGTTCCGGATGGGCGAGACGGTACAGGCGGACATGCGGGCGAACACGGACGCATGGGAGCAGACCCTCCGGTCGTCCCTCGATCTGGCGGCGACGCTCGACGCCGCCGACTGGGACCGTCCGACCGAATGCCCGGGATGGACGGTCAAGGACCAGTTCTCCCACCTCGTCGGCATCGAGCGGGCGCTGCTGGGCGACCCGGAGCCGCGGCTCGACGTGCCCGAGTTCGACCACGTCCGCAGCGAGTTCGGCAGGGCCCTCGAAGTCGCGGTGCACGCGCGGCGCGGCGTGCCCGGCCCCGAGGTCGCCGCCGAACTCGCCGAGACCCTCGACCGCCGCCTCGCCCAGTTGCCCGGCATCGACGGCGGGCAGGCGCTGACCCTCCCGAACGGCAAGGAGGGCACCTACGCCCGGCTGATGGCGTTCCGCGCGATGGACTGCTGGACGCACGAGCAGGACGTGCGGCGCGCCGCCGGCCGTCCGGGGAACCTGGACGCGCCCGCGGCGCACTGCCTGTGGAGCATCCTCGGGATCGGGCTGCCCCTCGTCGTCGCGCGCTTCGCGAAGGCGGGGCCGGGCGCGTCCGTCCTGTTCACGATCGCGGGGCCGCCGTCGTTCCGGTCGGCGATCGCCGTGAACGCCGACGGCCGCGGCGTTCCGGCCGACCCCGAACCGGCGGAGTTCACCGTCGAGCTGGACATGGACCTGGAGACCTACCTCCGGCTCGCCGCCGGGCGCTGCGCGCCGGAGGCCGTCGCCGTCCGGACGAAGGGCGACCCGGACCTCGCCTCCCGCATCCTCGCGAACATGGCCCTGACCACCTGACCGCCCGGGGCGGTTACGCCGGGAAGGCGGAGGACAGGAGCGCGGGGGACTCCTCGCGGCCGTCCAGGACGCGGTTGGTGCGGGTGACGGCCCGCCACCGGCCGGGGTGCGGCGCAGCTTCCAGTGGTTCGCGGTGGCGCGGCGCAGGACGAAGCCGTCCGGGGTCTTGACGATCATGAGCGTGTAGCCGACGGCGGTGGCGTCGTCGCCGGTGACGGTGACGTGCGGCGGGCCCGCGAAGTGCGCGCAGCCGCCGGCGATCCACCGCTGATGGTTCGCCGAACGGACCATGGCCTCGATCTCCGCCGGGCTGCTCATGAGGATCTCGTCGACGTCGTAGACGCCGTCCTCGTCCCAGATGGCCGCGACCTCGGGCGCGCGGCCGCTGTCGACGAGGGGCGCGTAGGACAGGATCAGCCGGGTGATCTCGCGCTCGTCCTCAAGCGCGCGCAGGCGGGTCTCCAGGGCGGCGAGGCGGGCCTCGTGGCCGGTGCCGGGTTCGCTCATCGGACGTCTCCGAAGGTCAGGCCGCAGTCGAGCTCGCGCAGGGCGGCGAGCTGCTCGCGGTAGTGGTCGGGGGAGTCGGACACGAGCCGGACGCCCGCGACCGTCGCGCCCGCGTCCCGCAGCCGGCGCAGGGCCGACGCGGCGGCGTCCGGGTCCTTGACCGGGTCGAGCGGACGGGACGGGCCGAGGACGACCTCGAAGCCGGCGGGCGGTGCGGCGTCCGCGAGCATCGACTTGAGCTCGTCGAGGGGGAGTCCGAAGGGGACCCACCCGTCGGCGTTCAGGGCGCGGCGGAGGGAACGGGCGGTGCGGCCGCCGATCCAGATGGGGACGTGCTTCTGGACGGCGTGCGGTTCGACCACGAGTCCCGAGTAGTCGTAGTGGGGGCCGTGGTATTCGGGTGTCCGCTGGGACAGGGACGCCTGGAGGGCGGCCAGCGCGTCGTCCGCGCGCGCGCCGCGTCCCTTGAAGGGCGCGTCGAGGAGGTCGAACTCCTCCTGGAGGCTGCCCACGCCGAGGCCCAGAGTCACGCGTCCGCCGCTGACGACGTCGAGCGTGCCGTAGCGCTTTGCGATCGCCAGGGGGTGGTGGTAGCCGAGCACCAAGACCTGGGTGGCGAGGCGGATGCGGGTGGTGCGGGCGGCCAGGTAGCCGAAGGTGGCGAGCGGGTCCCAGTAGACGCCGCCGCGCTGCTCGGCGGCCTCGGTGGGGACCGCGACGTGCTCGCTGCAGGTGACGTGGTGGTAGCCGAGGCGGTCGGCCGTCTCGACGATCCGGGCGATCTCCTCGATGCCCGCGTGCCGCTCCCAGGCGGCGTGCCCGAGCGGCGGCTGGGCCACCACGGGCGTGACGATGCCGACGCGCATCGGCGCGGCTCCCTTCGGTAGGAAAACGTTCTAGCTGCCGGGCGGAGAGCGTCCTCGCCCTGGACAAGGTTCTACATGCTTGGCTGACCTGGTCTTACGTGACCCCTTCCGTTGCCACCCAGCGCTTGCTACATTCGGGGTAACAAGAATTCATTTCAGTCATGTTCCCCGGGAGGTGCGATGACCGAGCTCACGGTGGCCGGACGGCGGGAGACGCCGCCCTCGATGGTCGAGCGGATGACCCTGATCCTCGACGCGTTCAACGGTCCGTCGGCCCGGCTGACCTTGGAGGACGTCGCGCGCCGCACCCGGCTGCCGCGCTCCACGGCCCACCGGATCCTCGACCAGCTCGTCCGGCAGCGCTGGCTGTCGCATCACTCCTACGGCTACGGGCTGGGCCAGCGCGCCCTCGGGCTCGGCGGCCGCGACGGCGGGCACGGCAAGATCCGTGAGGCGGCGGCGCCGCTGCTGCACGAGCTGCAGGTCACCACCGGCCTGGTCGCGCACCTGGCCGTGCTGGACGGCGCCGAGGTCTTCTACCTCGACAAGCTGGGCGGCCGGCTCGCCACGTCCGTGCCGTCGCGGGTCGGCGGCCGGGCCCCGGCCCACTCGACCGCGCTCGGCAAGGCCATGCTGGCGTGGCTGGAGCCCGAGCAGGTCGACGCGCTGCTCGGCTCGGAGATCGCCCGGATGACCAGCCGCACCATCGGCGAGCTGGGCACGCTGCACCAGGAGCTGCACCGCATCCGGCAGCGCCGCGGCCTGGCGTTCGAGCGCGGCGAGTCGTTCCCCGGCATCGCCTGCGTGGCCGCCGCGATCCGCGGCGCCGAGGGGCCGGTCGCCGGCATCTCGCTGGTCGGGGACGTCCGCGCGCCGCTGGAGAACGTCGCGCCGCTCGTCGTCACCGCCGCCCGCGAGGCGTCGCAGGTGCTGTTCCCCGGTTCGGCCCCGTCCCGTCCGGACGGGAGGTCCGCGCGCGGCGGCCCGCAGTGGACCGTTCGTCCGAACGGGAGTGCTGGTCCGCCGAGACGATGAACCGGCTGCTGGCCGTGGACGGCCGCGGCGACTGGATGTGACGGAACCCCAGCCGGAGTTCCGGCCGGAAACCCGTACGAGATGGGATGTGACGCCGGGGACGGCGTCACATCCACCCCCACTGCCCGGCCCACCACGCGTCCGGCGCGTCCGGCGCCTCCGGGCCGACGGGCTCGTCCACGCCGAAGCGGCTGCGGAAAAAGACCATCGGACGTTCGAGCCGGTCCTCCGGCCGCTGCACGGCGAGCACCCGGCCGATCACCACGTCGTGGTCGCCGGCGTGGTGCACGTCCTGCACCTCGGCGTGGACGCCGAGCAGGACGTCCCGCAGCGCGGCGTACCCCCACGGGGAGACGTCGAAGGCCAGCTCCTCGAACTTGCGGCCCCGGCTCGACCCGAACCGCTGGCACAGGTCGCGCTGGTCCTCGCCGAGCACGTTGACGCAGAACCGCCCGGCGGCGCGGATCCGTGGCCAGGACCGGCCGCGCCGGTCGGCGCAGAACAGGATCAGCGGGGGCTCCAGCGAGACCGACGTGAACGACTGGCAGGCGAAGCCGATCGGCTCGCCGCCGTCGATCGCGGTGATGACGGTGACGCCGGTGGCGAATTCGGACATCGCCCGGCGGAACTCGGCCGGTTCGGGCGCGACGGTCATGGGGTCGCTGTGCGGCGGCGTGCTGAGCGCTGGTTCGGCTGGCATCGAGGCACCTCGGGTCGTCGCTGTACTGCTTCGGAACGTAAGCTCCGCCCGGCCCGCGGCGTGCGTCCGATCCCGTTGAGCGGAACGGGATCCGGCGCGGCCGGAGGCGGGCGGCGCGGGGCGGGATGTCCCGCTGATCGGGATCCGTAGCGGTGATCGAGCCACCCCCGGGCATACGTTCCGGTCAAGCCACCCTGAAGGACTGAGAGGCCATGCCAACGGAGCTGACGTACGACGCGACGCTGCGCGAGCTCGCCACCGACCAGGGCGTCCTGCGCTACCACGAGGCCGGTGAGGGCCCGCCCCTGCTGCTGCTGCACGGCTCGGGTCCGGGCGTGACGGGTTGGCGGAACTTCCGCGACAACCTGCCGCTGTTCTCCAAGCACTTCCGCTGCCTGATCCTGGAGTTCCCCGGTTTCGGGGTGAGCGATCCGACCGACCAGCACCCGATGATGGCCGCGCTTCCCGCGGTGTCGCGGTTCCTGGACGGCCTCGGCCTCGACCGGGTCGACGTCATCGGCAACTCGATGGGCGGCATCGTCGGGACGCGGTTCGCGCTGGCGCACCCCGAGCGCGTCGGCAGCCTCGTCACGATCGGCGGCATGGGCCGGAACATCTTCAGCCCGTCGCCCGGCGAGGGCATCAACCTGCTGATGGAGTTCACCGAGGAGCCCAGCCGCGAGCGTCTCGTCCAGTGGCTGAACTCGATGGTGTTCGACCGGCGGATGGTCACCGAGGAGCTCATCGAGGAGCGGTGGAAGCAGGCCACCGATCCCGACACCCTGGCCGCCGCCCGGCGCATGTACGGCAAGGCGCGATGGCCGCGACCTTCAAGGCGCAGGCGAAGTCGGACGAGCCGCCGTACTGGGCGATGCTGCACAAGCTCCAGGCCCGCACCCTCATCACCTGGGGCCGCGACGACCGCGTCAGCCCCATGGACATGATGCTGGTGCCGATGCGGACCATCCCGGACGTGCAGGTCAACATCTTTCCGAACTGCGGGCACTGGGTGATGATCGAGCAGAAGGCCGCCTGGGAGAGCGCGGTCCTGGCGTTCCTCACCGGCCCCCTCGGCGAGGGGAGCGGCTCGTGAGCGCGGAGACCGGCTGGGACCACGAATACGACCTCGTCATCGTCGGCAGCGGCGGCGGCGGGATGGCCGCGGCGCTGACCGCGCACGAGGAGGGCCTGAGCGTCCTCGTCGTGGAGAAGGGCAAGAAGTTCGGCGGCAGCACCGCGCTGTCGGGCGGCGGGATCTGGATCCCCAACAACCCGACGCTGCGGGCGCGCGGCCACGACGACAGCCGCGAGTCGATCCGCCGCTACCTCGACCTGCTGACCGAGGGGCGCGTCCCCGCCGCCCGCCTCGACGCCTACGTCGACAACGGCCCGGCCGCGATGGAACTGATCTCCAAGAGCAAGTGGATGCAGTTCTTCTGGACCAAGGGCTACGCCGACTACCACCCCGAGCTGGAGGGCGGACGGCCGCTGGGCCGGTCCATCGAGGCCAAGCCGTTCGACACGCGCAAGCTCGGCGACGACGAGAAGTACCAGCGGCCCAACAACATGAAGGGCCCGCTGGGCCTGTGGATCACCAGCAAGGACTACCACGACCTGGCCATGGCCAAGCGGACGTGGGCGGGCCGCCGCGCGACGATGATCGCGGCGTGGCGCGTGTCGTCCAACATGATCCGCCGCCGCCACATGTCGACCGGCGGGCGCGCGCTCGTCGCGCGGATGCGGATGGCGCTCAAGGACGCCGGGATCCCGCTGTGGCTGAAGACGAAGATGACCGAACTCGTCACGGCCGAGGACGGGACGGTCACCGGCATCGTCGTCGAGCGCGACGGCGCGCCGGTGCGGCTGCGCGGTCGGCGCGGCGTGCTGCTCGCGACCGGCGGGTTCGACCACAACCAGCGGATGCGCGACGAGTACCTCCCCGAGGGCGGCCGCGAGGACTTCGCGATGGGCGCGCGGGAGAACACCGGCGACGGCATCCGCCTCGGCGAGGGCCTGGGCGCGGCGCTGGACTTCATGGACGACGCCTGGTGGATGCCCGCGGTGCGGCACCGGCCGGGGCGACGATCCCGCTGGTGTCCGAACGGGCCATCCCGCGAATGGTCATCGTGTCCACGGAGGGGAAGCGGTTCACGAACGAGGCCGCCCCGTACGTGAACTTCGTCCACGACCAGCTTGAGGGCGGGCACGTCCCGTGCTGGTTCGTGATGGACGCCAAGACGCGCGCGCGCTACCCGTTCGCGCAGATCCTCCCGGGTGCACCCATCCCGAAGGGGTTCTACGACAAGGGAATCGTGTTCAAAGCCGATTCGCTGGACGAACTCGCGAAGAAGATCGACGTCCCTGCGGACGCACTGGGCGAGACCGTCCGGACCTTCAACGAGTACGCGCGCGCGGGCAAGGACCCGGAGTTCGGCCGTGGCGAGAGCGCCTACGACCACTACTACGGCGACCCGAACCTGAAGAACCCGAACCTGGACGTCATCGAGTCCGCCCCCTACTACGCGTTCCGGCTCGAAGTCGGCGACCTGGGCACCAAGGGCGGCCTGGTGTGCGATGAGCACAGCCGGGTCCTGCGCGCGGACGGTTCGGTGATCCCCGGCCTTTACGCGACGGGCAACACGTCCGCGTCGGTGATGGGCAACGAGTACGCGGGACCGGGCGCCACCATCGGCCCGTCCATCGTGTTCGGCTACATCGCCGTCCGGCACGCCGCGGCCGAGGGCGGGCAGGAGGCGGCCGGGGCACCGGCCGGCAAGGCGGAGCGGGCATGACGTCGCTCAAGGCGCGGGTCGTCGAGGTCGTCCGCGAGACGGCCGACGCGCACTCGCTCGTCCTGGAACCGGCCGAGGGCGACCGCGACCGGTTCCGGTACAAGCCCGGGCAGTTCCTGACGGTCCGGGTGCCGGCGCCGGACGGCTGGGCGGCGCGCTGCTACTCGCTGTGCAGCTCGCCGGTCACCGACGACCGGCTCAAGGTGACGGTGAAGCGGGTCGCGGGCGGGCTCGGGTCCAACTGGATCTGCGACAACGTCACCGCGGGCGACGTGCTGGAGGTGCTGCGGCCGTCCGGCACGTTCACCCCCGCGTCGCTGGACGCGGACCTGCTGCTCCTCGCGGGCGGCAGCGGCATCACCCCGGTCATGTCGATCCTGAAGTCGTGCCTGGCCGGGGACACCGGGTCGGTCGTCCTCATCTATGCGAACCGGGACGAACGGTCCGTCATCTTCGCGGACGAACTGCGGGCGCTCGCCGCCGAGCACGGCGAACGTCTCACGGTCGTCCACTGGCTGGAGTCGGTGCAGGGGCTTCCCACTGAGTCGGGCATACGCGCGCTGGCGCGCGCGCACGCCGACCGTGAGGTGTTCGTGTGCGGCCCCGGCGCGTTCATGGACCTCACGTCGGCGGCGCTCAAGGGCCTCGGCATGAAGGTCCACGTCGAGCGGTTCTTCTCGCTCGCCGCCGACCCGTTCGAGACCCCGGAGGGCCCCGGCCCGGCCGAGGCGGGCGACGGGACGGCGGGCGGCGACGGCGACGCGGGCGAACCCGCCGAGATCGAGGTCGAGCTCGACGGCGAGACCCGCACGCTGCCCTGGCCCCGGTCCGAACTGCTCCTCGACACCCTGCTGCGGGCCGGGGTCGACGCCCCCTTCTCGTGCCGCGAGGGCTCGTGCGCCGCGTGCGCCTGCGTCGTCCTGGAGGGGGAGGCGGCCATGGACGCCAACACCGTCCTCGACGAACAGGACCTCGCGGACGGGCTCGTCCTCGCCTGCCAGGCCCGAGCGGTCGGCGACCGGCTCAAGATCACATACGACGGCTGACCGCGGCGCCCCGGCACCGCGCACGACATCACGGGAGACAGGCGATGACCAACCGCGTCCTCGACACGATCATGGAACACGCGGAGGAGATCCGCGAGCTCGGCCCCGTCAACGAGAAGCTCGGCAAGCTCGACGACAAGGCCGCCAAGGTGCTGCGCGACGCCGGCGTCATCAAGATGCTGCAGCCGGCGACGCACGGCGGGCTCGAAGTGCACCCGCGGGAGTTCGCCGAGACCGTCATGCAGATCGCCTCCCTGGACGGCTCGACCGGCTGGGTCGCCGGGATCGTCGGCCTGCACCCGTGGGAGATGGCCATGGCCGACCCGAAGGTGCAGCAGGAGATCTGGGGCGACGACCCCGAAACCTGGATCGCGTCCCCGTACGCGCCCATGGGCGTGGCCCGTCCCGTGGACGGCGGGTACATCTTCAACGGCCGCTGGCAGTTCTCCTCCGGCACCGACCACTGCGACTGGATCTTCCTCGGCGCCATGCTGGGCGACAAGGACGGCAAGGTCGCGCAGCCGCCGAACTCGCTGCACATGATCCTGCCCCGCTCCGACTACGAGATCGTCGAGGGCTCGTGGGAGGTCGCCGGGCTGAAGGGCACCGGCAGCAAGGACATCATCGTCCGCGACGCGTTCGTCCCCGAGTACCGGACGATCCCGTTCAACAAGATCATCGACGGTACGGCGCCGCGCGAGGCCGGGCTGACCAACCCGACCTACCTCATGCCGTTCTCCTGCGCCTTCCCCCTCGGTATCACCTCCGCCGTGATCGGGATCGCCGAGGCGCCCTCGCCCACCACCTCGCCTACCAGCGGCAGCGCGTCCAGATCACCGGCACCAAGATCAAGGACGACCCGTACGTGCTGTACGCGATCAGCGAGGCCGCCGAGGAGATCAAGGCGTCCCGCACCGCGCTGATCGACAACGCCTCGCGCATGTACGACAAGGCCGCCGCGGGCCACGACTTCTCGTTCGCCGAGCGCGCCGCCGGCCGCCGCACGCAGGTCCGAGCCGCGTGGCGGGCCGTCCACGCGATGAACGAGATCGTCGTCCGCTCCGGCGGCAACGCGATGCGCATCGACAACCCGATCCAGCGGTTCTGGCGGGACGCCCACGTCGGCCTGGCCCACGCCATCCACGTCCCGGGAGCCGTCTACCACGTCTCCGCCCTCACCGACCTGGACATCGAGCCCCCGCAGGGGCCCATGCGCTCGATGATCTGAGCGGGACCCACGCTCTCCCCGCCCGGCCGGACGGCCGGGCGGGGTTTCAGGCGCGCGCGCTCAATCCGTCTTGAGGCCGACGTCCCGGACGAGCTTCGGCGTCCAGATCACTTTGCCGAGGAACCGGTCCGCGTCCGGCGAGGTCACCAACCACACGACGGCCGCGCCAGGCGCGCTCTCCGGCGTCGGCTCGAACCCCTTCCCGGCGATGGTGTCGACGCCGCCCCGCGCCGCCCCCGCGTCCGTCACGACGAACCCGGGATCGAGGTTGAACGCCCGGACGCCCCGCTCCCGGTACTCCGCGTTGACCGCACCCGCGAGCCGTCCGAACGCCGCCTTCGACGCCGCGTACGCCAGCCCCCAGCCGCCCTCTCCGGCGGCGCGGGCGGGTCGGTCGTCGCCGACCCGGAGCACAGGTTCACGATCGTCCCGCCGCCCCGCTCCACCATCCCGGGCAGCACCGCCTGCACCAGCGCGAGCTGATGCAGGTAATTGCCCGTCATCGTCCGCTCCGCCACGTCGACGTCCAGGTCGAGCAGCCGCGCGTGGTTGCCGCCGATGTGCGCGACCGCGTTGTTGACCAGCACGTCCACCCGGCCCCACTCCCGGTGGACGGTCTCGGCCGCGGCCCGCACGCTCCCCGCGTCCAGCAGGTCCATCCGGACGGGCAGCGCCCGCGCCCCGAGCGCCTCGATCTCCGCGCGCGTCCGCGCCAGGCTCCCGGGGACGGCGATGTCCGCGCCCGCGCCGTGCCGCGGCGGGATCCGGCCCGCGCCCTCCTCGGCCGTCCGCGCGGTGAACGCCACGTCGTGGCCCGCGGCGGCCAGCGCCAGCGCCGTCGCCCGCCCGATCCCGCGGCTGGCCCGGTCACGAGCGCGACCGGGTTCGTGTTCGTCATTCAGACCTCCTTACGGCGATCAGAGCCCCACGCGCCGATCCCGCGCGCACCGGTTCTCACTGAGCGGGAAAGCGGCGCGCACGCGGGCGCTCGCTTTGACACGTTTGGCCTTGGACGGCCGTGGCAGGCCGGCGCGGGGCCGCTACTTCGAAGGGATCGAGGACAGTGACGCACATCCGTGGGCTCGGATATCTCAAGGTCCAGACGCAGCACATCGAGCGGTGGCGCGAACTGACGATCGGCGCGCTCGGGTTCGCCGAGGGCACCGGCCGCGACCCGGACGGCCTGTACCTGCGCATGGACGAGCGCCGGCACCGCCTCGCCGTCCTGCCCGGAGACACCGACAAGGTCCTCGCCATCGGCTGGGAGGTGCGCGACCAGTTCGCGCTCGCCGCCGTCCGCGAGGACGTCGAGAAGGCCGGGGTCGAGGTCGCCGAGCTGTCCCTGCGCGACTGCGCCGACCGCGGCGCCGAGCAGGTCATCGCGTTCAAGGACCCGGGCGGCACCCCCGTCGAGGTGTTCTTCGGGCCGATCCTGGACCACTCGCCCGTCCGCACCGGCCAGGCGCAGAAGTTCATCACCGGCGCGCAGGGCATGGGCCACGTCGTGCTGCCCACGCCGCTCCAGCCGGACGCGGTGAAGTTCTACACCGAGGTCCTCGGCTTCCTCCCGCGCGGCGCGTTCAACGCCAGCCGCGACCCGGAGAACCCGATGCGCATCCGGTTCATGGGCGTCAACCAGCGCCACCACAGCCTCGCCATCGCGCCCGCCCCCCACGACGGCGACCCGGGCCTCGTCCACCTCATGGTGGAGGTCGACACCCTGGACGCCGTCGGCCAGGCCCTCGACAACGTCGCCAAGGCGGGCTTCTCGATCTCCTCCACCCTCGGCCGCCACACCAACGACAAGATGGTGTCGTTCTACGTGCGCGCTCCCGGTGGCTGGGACATCGAGTACGGCTGCGAAGGCATGCTCGTCGACGAGTCGTACTACACCGCCGAGGAGATCACGGCCGACAGCTACTGGGGCCACGACTGGTCCGGTTCCGAGCCGCTCGCCGCGTTCACCCCGAAGGGGAAGTGACCGAGTGAGCCGGCGAACCTCCGTGGAACCGGTCGCCGCGGCCGAGATCGGCGACGGCTTCGACCACGAATGCGACGTGCTCGTCGTCGGCTTCGGCTGCGCGGGCGCCGCCGCGGCCTACGAGGCGGCCGCCGCTGGCGCGGACGTCGTCGTCCTGGAGCGGGCGAGCGGCCCCGGCGGCTCGTCCGCGCAGTCCGGCGGCGAGCTGTACCTCGGCGGCGGCACCGAGATCCAGAAGGCGTGCGGCTTCGACGACACGGCCGACGACATGTACGCCTACCTGGAGGCGGCCCTCGGCCCGAACGCCGACACCGAGAAGCTCCGGCTGTACTGCGACGGGAGCATCGAGCACTTCGAGTGGTTCCGCGAGCGCGGCGTCCCGTTCAACGCCACCCTCTACGAGTCGCCGGTCTGGATGCCGATGACCGACGACGGGCTGATGTGGCTGGGCGAGAACTCCTGGCCGTACAACACCCTCGCCAAGCCCGCCCCCCGCGGCCACCGCCCCGCCGCGCCCGGCTTCGCCGGTGCCCTCCTGATGGAGAAGCTCACCGCCGCCGCCACCGAAGCGGGCGCCGTCGCCCACACCGACACCCAGGCCGCCAACCTCGTCATGGACGGCGGCAGGGTCGCGGGCGTCGTGGCGCGCAAGTACGGCGAAACCGTCACCTACCGGGCGCGCAGGGCGGTCGTGATCACCAGCGGCGGGTTCGTCGACAACGAGGAGATGCTCGCCGACCACGCACCGCTCCTGCTCGGGCACGGCAAGGTCAGCGACGGCCTCGACGACGGCTCCGGCATCCGGATGGCGACCGCCGCGGGCGCCGCCGTCCGCCGCATGTCCGTCGTCGAGATCGCCCTCACCGCGCTGCCCGCCATGGTGAACCGCGGAATGCTCGTGGACGGGCTCGGCCGCCGGTTCATCAACGAGGACGTCTACCCCGGCCACTTCAGCGTCCACGCCGTCAAGCACCAGCCCGGCCCCTACTGGACGATCATTGACGAAGAGGGCTTCGAGAGCGTCCCCGAGGCCGACCGGTGGGGCCTGCGGCCCGCGCACGCCGCCGAGACCCTCGCCGAACTGGAGCGGGAACTGGGCATGCCCGCCGGGTCCCTGGAGACCACGGTCGAGACCTACAACCGGCACGCCGAGCGGGGCGAGGACCCCTACTTCCACAAGGACCCCAAGTGGCTCCGGCCGCTCAAGCCGCCGTTCGCCGCGATCGACCCCCGCGCGGGCTTCTTCGACGGCGGCGGCGGCAAGGGATCCGGTGCGGCCGGATTCACCCTCGGCGGGCTGCACACCACCGTCGACGGCGAGGTCCTGAACAACTCCGGCGCCGCCGTCCCCGGCCTGTACGCCGCCGGACGCGCGTCCTCCGGCATGCACGGCGAGGGCTACATCAGCGGCACGTCCCTGGGCGACGGCACCTTCTTCGGCCGCCGCGCCGGGCGCGCCGCCGCACGAAAGGAGAACGAGTGAAGTACGCCGTCCTGGCGCCCGTAGCCGCAGGGGTCACCGCGAACCCCGCCTGGATCGGCGGCTACGCCGAGCACGCCGACGCGTGCGGCTTCGAGTCCCTGGTCGCCGTGGAGCACGCGGTCGTCGCCAGCCGCTACGACAGCGTCTACCCGTACGACTCGTCCGGGAAGATGGAACTCGCCGACGACCTGGACATTCCCGACCCGCTCGACCTCCTCGCCTACCTGGCGGGCCGCACGTCCCGGATCGGGCTCGCCACGGGCGTCCTCGTCCTGCCGAACCACCACCCGGTCGTCCTCGCCAAGCGCCTCGCCACCATCGACGCCCTCTCCGGCGGACGGCTCCGCATCACCGTCGGCATGGGCTGGATGCGCGAAGAGGTCGAAGCCTGCGGCGCCGACTTCGACACCCGCGGCCGCCGCGCAGACGAACAGATCGAGGTCCTGCGCGCGCTCTGGGCCGACACCGCGCCCCACGGCGCGTCCCATGACGGCGAGTTCTTCAGCTTCCGCAACGCGATGAGCTACCCGAAGCCCGCGCAGAAGGACGGCGTCCCCCTGCACGTCGGCGGCCACAGCAAGGCCGCGCCCGCCGCGCGGGCCGCCTCGGCGACGGCCTGCAGCCCCTCGGCGTCGCGGGCGACGAACTGCAGGCGCTGATCAAGCTCATGCGCGACGAAGCCGAGCGGGCGGGCCGCGACCCGGGCGTCCTCCAGGTGACCCTCGGCCACACCCTGGCCAAGGTCACCCCGGAGAAGGCGGAGAAGCTCGCGGCCCAGGGCGCCGACCGTCTCGTCCTGCGCGCCACCGCCACCCAGGACCTCGACGAGGCGAAGGCCGAACTGTCCGCCTGCGCCGAACGTCTCGGCCTTTCGTGACCGTCCTCACGGCGGGCGACCGGATCGACCTGCGCGACCTGGTCGCCCGCTACGCGCTGTACACCGACCGCCGCGACGCGGACGCCATCGCGAACCTCTTCGCCCCCTCCGGGACGCTCGTCCTGCCCGATCCCCCCGCGAAGCTCGGCCCCGCCCGCACGTTCACCGGACGCGACGCGATCGTGCGGGCCCTGTCGACGCTCGACGACGTCCCGGTCACGTCCCACGAACTGGCGGGCGAGGTGTTCGACGCCGAAGGCGACACGGCCACCGGCCACATCACCTGCGTCGCCCACCACATCACCGAACACGACGGCAAGCTCACCGACCTGGCCTGGCATCTGCACTACACCGACGCGTACACCCGCCACGACGGCGCGTGGCGGATAGCCCGCCGCAGCTTGCAGATCGACTGGATCGAGACCCGTCCCGTCCGAAAGGTCCGATCATGACGCGAGTGGCCGTCGTCACCGGCGGCGCCCTCGGCATCGGCGGCGCGATCTCCCGCCGCCTCGCCGCCGACGGCGCCCTCGTGGTCCTCAACGACATCGACCCGGGCGCCGCCGACCGCACCCGCGCCGACATCGAGTCCGCCGGGGGCCGCTGCGTCACCGTCGTCGGCGACATCGTCGACGACGCCACCGTCGCCGACGTCGCCCGCGCCGCCGGACGCGCCGACGTCCTCGTCAACAACGTCGGCGACTTCCGCCCCGCCGCCCCGTCCTTCCAGGACAGCACCCCCGACCAGTGGCAGCGCCTCTACGAGCTGAACCTGCTGCACGTCTTCAAGCTCACCCACGCCCTGCTCCCCGCGATGATCGAGCACGGCTCCGGCGCCATCGTGAACAACTCCACCGTCGAGGCGTTCCGCGGCATCCCGCAGCACCCGGTCTACTCGGCGTTCAACGCGGGCGTCTCGGCCTTCACCCGCAGCCTCGCCGTCGCCGTCGGCCGCCACGGCGTCCGCGTCAACGCCATCGCCCCCGACCTCGCCGACACCGAGCAGACCCCCGCCGCCTGGATGCTCCGCGACTACGACCCGGACCTGATGCACACCTGGGTCCCCATGGCGCGCTTCGGTCAACCCGACGACTACGCCGCCGTCGTCGCCTTCCTGGCCTCCGACGAGGCCCGCTTCGTCACCGGCCACACCATCCCCGTGGACGGCGGCACCCTGGCCGCCTCGGGCTGGTTCGTCCGCGCCGACGACAAGGGCTGGACCAACCGCCCCCACCGCGCCTGATCCACCCCCGAACGCCCCGGCCCGCCAAGCGCGCCGCCGCGTTCGCGTGCGACGTCACCACCGACGTCACCGTGCAGTCGCTCGTGATGTCATGCCGACGCCCCTGCTGACGCCGTCGCCGCACAATCGGCACCCTCAACACTCGCACCCACACTGACCTGGGCATTTGCGCGCAGCCGCACGAAAGGCGAGGCCGCCGGAAGCCGATCTCGACGGCCATGACGTCACCTGGCCCAATCCTCCGACTTGACATGACGTCACTCATGACGCCATGATGACGTCATGGATATCGCGACGTACGTCGAAAGCCTTCGGCGCGACCTGGCCGTCGCGGCCGAGGCGGGAGGGGAGGACGCCCGCGCCCTCGCGGAGCGGCTCACCTCGCCGCTGGAGGCCGCGGTCCGTCTCGTCCTGCTGGAGGCGCTGTCGGACGCGGCAGACGAGATCACCCGGGACCTCGCTCCCGGCTCGGTCGAGGTCCGATTGCGCGGCCGCGACCCCGACTTCGTCGTGACGCCGCCACCCGCGCGCCCGGGCCGCCGCCGGAGGCGCGCAGGGCGGGCTCCGGCAGGCGCTCGCCGGTGCGCTCGAAGTGTCGATGGGCGTCCGGGCGCCGGTGCCCGAGCCGGAGGAGGGCGGCGGCACGTCGCGGATCACGCTCCGCCTGCCGGAGCACCTCAAACCGCAGATCGAGGAGGCGGCGGGACGGATGGGCCTGTCGGTCAACGCCTGGCTGGTCCGAGCCGTGACCGCCGCCCTCGACCCCGGCGGCCCCCCGCAGGACAGAGGCGGGGGACGGCCGATCGGGCGGAACTACACCGGATGGGTGCGCTGACGAGATGCAGACCGACCCCGAAGGACACGAACAAGGTGTCCGCACGTACACGTTCGACACCCCCGACCCGATCGTCGCCGTCGTCGAGGTCGCGGGCGGCATGGTCGTCCTGCGCGCCGGGAACCGTGCCGACACCGTGGTGGACGTGCGGCCGAGCGACCCCACCCGCGACCTCGACGTGCAGGCCGCCGAGCAGAGCCGCGTCGAGTTCGAGGCGGGGCGCCTGACCGTCAAGACCCCCCGCTACAAGGTCCGCTCGCTCGTCGGCAACATGCCATCGATCGAGGTGACGATCGACCTCCCCGCCGGCTCCCAGGTCACCGGCAGGAGCGGGAGCCACTTCCGCGGCGAGGGCAGGCTCGGCGACACCGACCTCGAAACCGCCGCCGGCTACGTCCGGCTGCAGGAGACGGGACGCCTGAAACTGCGCGCCGCCGCCGGTGAGATCTCCGTCAACCGGGCCACCGGCCACATCGAAGTGGTGAGCGCCACCGGGAAGATCCGGCTCGGTGAGATCGACGGGACCGCGACGGTGAAGACGTCCAACGGCGACATCACCGTCGGCACGGTGACCGGGCAGGCGAGTCTCGTCACCGCGAACGGCGACGTCCTGGTCGGCCGTTCGCACGCCGAACTCCACGCGAAGTCCGCGCACGGCAGCGTCCGGATCAGCGAAGCCGCGGGCGGCGGCGCCGTGCTGGAAACCGGCTTCGGCGAGATCGAGGTCGGCGTCCTCGAAGGGACCGCGGCCTGGCTGGAGGTGAACTCCGAGCACGGCAACGTACGAAGCGAACTGGAGGCCGCCGACGATCCCGGCCAGGCCACCGAACTGGTCGAGATCCGCGCCCGCACCCGCTACGCCGACATCCTCGTCCGCCGAGCCTGACCCCCGCCCCCGACAACGATCGAGCGGCGCTCGACCTCGTCCAGAGCCTGACTTGAGCCCCGCCCCCACCACGATCGATCCGCGCCGAACGCGCCGCCCATGACCGGGCGTCCTCGCCGACGCCCCATCTCGGGCTGCCCCGAGAACGCTCGGACGACGACCGCCGGGTCGTCCCAGAACCACCGACACACCTGACCGGCAGGCGCCCGCGGATCGGCACGACGTGCCGGTCCGGGCCCTGCGGACCTCCCGCACCCCTCATTGACTACGGAGAGTAATCACAGTGGAACCCGTCATCACGGCCACCGGCCTACGCAAATCGTACGGCGACAAGATCGTGCTGGACGGCGTCGACCTGCGGGTCGCCAAAGGGACGATCTTCTCCCTGCTCGGCCCGAACGGCGCGGGCAAGACGACCATCGTGAAGATCCTCACCACGCTGATCCCCGCCGACGCCGGCCGGATGCGGGTCGTGGGGCACGACCCCGCCGGGGACGCCGACGCCGTCCGCGCGGCGATCGGCGTGACCGGCCAGTACTCGGCCGTCGACAACCTGCTCACCGGCCGGGAGAACCTCGCCCTGATGGGCGACCTGCACCATCTCGGGCGGGCCGCGTCCCGGCGCCGCGCCGACGAGCTGCTCGAACGGTTCGACCTGGTGGAGGCGGGCCGCAAACCCGCCTCCACCTACTCCGGCGGGATGCGCCGCAGGCTCGACCTGGCGATGACCCTCGTCGGGAGCCCGGCCGTCATCTTCCTGGACGAGCCCACCACCGGCCTCGACCCCCGCAGCCGCCGCACCATGTGGGAGACCATCCGCGACCTCGTCGCGAGCGGCGTGACGATCTTCCTCACCACCCAGTACCTGGACGAGGCCGACCAGCTCGCCGACCGGATCGCGGTCCTCGACAACGGCCGCCTGATCGCCGAAGGCACCGCCGACGAGCTCAAGCGTCTCGTCCCCGGCGGCCACATCGAGCTGCGGTTCGCCGACCCCGCCGCCCTCTCCGCCGCCGCGACCGGCCTGCACGGCGCCGCGCTCGGCGAGGACGAACTGTCCTTGCGGGTGCCCAGCGACGGCGGCGTCCGCTCGATGCGCGAGCTGTTCGCCCGCCTCGACAAGCTGTCGATCGAGGTCGAGGAGATGTCCGTGCACACCCCCGACCTCGACGACGTCTTCCTCACTCTCACCGGCCGGAACGACCAGGAGCCGCAGCGATGAGCACCGTGGCCTACTCCCTGACCGACTCGGCGACGATGCTTCGCCGGAACCTGCGGCGCATGCAGCGCTACCGGTCGGTGATGCTCATCAGCATTGCCGGTGCTGTTCCTGCTCCTGTTCGTCTACCTCTTCGGCGGCACCCTCGGGAACGGCCATCCTGATGGCGAAGGCCGCGGCGGTGCAGGGCACTGCGCGGTGTCGGTCGCGATGGACGTCAAACGCTCCCCGGCTTGAATGCCGGGGCTTGCCGCGAGGTGACGGCGTATCGCCGTAGCCGACCGGTAGGCCGGTTTGACCAGACCCAGCCATCAGCAGAGGAGAGGTGACCTTGATGGCTACGTTGGACACAAGGCAGCAGACCCACCGGCGGGTGCTTCCTCAGCCCGCCGCTCTGGAATCCGCGTCAGTAGACACCCCCGGAGTAGGGACGAAACGGGGCGTGGACGCCGCCGAGGCGGCATCTGGTGTCCACCATGGTCGAGGGGAGACCACCGCCGCCCCACCCGGCGGCGGTGGCGTCACCCCCGGCCCCTCCGGGGCCGGGGAGCAGGGCCGTGAGGCCCGCACACGTCCACCCGCCGTGTTCGTCCTGGACAAGCACGGCACACCCCTGCAACCCACCACACCCGCCCGGGCACGCAAGCTGCTCAATGCCGGACGGGCGGTGGTGGCGCGCCACACCCCGTTCGTCATCCGCCTCAAAGACCGCACCGCCGAACGATCACAGATCGACGGGGTCGAAGTCGGTGTCGACCCCGGTTCCCGGCACACCGGCATCGCGGTGTTCACCGCCCGCGGCGGGGAGCGGCGCGGCCGGTACGCGATCCGGCTCGACCACCGCGGCGCGGCCATCACCAAGAAACTCCGGCAGCGGGCCGCCTACCGGCGTGGCCGCCGCACGCGGAACCTGCGGCACCGGCCGCCCCGCTTCAGCGACCGGGCCCGCCCGTCAGGGTGGCTGCCACCGTCGCTGCGGCACCGAGTGGAAACCACCGTCTCCTGGATCGACCGCCTCACCCGCTGGGCCCCCGTCCGGGCGGTGCACGTGGAGCGGGTCGCGTTCGACACCCACGCCCTCACCGCCGGACGCCCCCTGGAAGGAGTCGAGTACCAGCACGGCACCCTGCACGGCTTCGAAGTCCGCGAGTACCTGCTGGCCAAATTCGGGCGGGCGTGCGTCTACTGCGACGCGGCCGGCGTGCCGGTCAACATCGACCACGTCCACCCCCGTTCTCAAGGCGGGTCGGACCGGGTGTCGAACCTGGTGCTCGCCTGCATCCCGTGCAACCGGGCCAAGAGCGACCGTCCCGTGCAGGAGTTCGCCCCCGGCAGGGCCGCCGCGATCAAAGCCCGCGCGAAGGCGCCGCTGCGGGACGCGGCGGCGGTGCAGTCCACCCGGTGGGTGCTGTGGCGCGCCCTGGACGAACGCCTCCCCACAAGCGTCGGTTCGGGCGGGCGCACCAAATGGAACCGCACCCGCAGCCGGCTGCCCAAATCCCACACCCTGGACGCCCTGGCCGTCGGCACCCTCGACAGCATCACCGGAACCGTCGACACGGTCCTGGTGGCTGGGTGCGCCGGGCGCGGCTCCTACGCCCGCACCCGTACCGACCGGCATGGGTTCCCCCGGTTGCGGTTGCCCCGCGTCAAGGGGTTCTTCGGCTTCCAGACCGGGGACCTGGTCCGCGCCGTCGTCCCCACCGGGAAGAAAGCCGGCACCCATACCGGGCGGGTGGCCGTACGCGCCACCGGCCGGTTCAACATCACCACCGGCACGGAGACCGTCCAGGGCATCGGCCACCGCCACGTCCGCCTCTTGCAACGCGCCGACGGCTACGCCTACACCACCCGACCCGAAACCCGACCCGAACAGCCTGCGAGCCGTGCCGGTCGCCTCGTATCCGCCCAGGGCGGACACACGGCCCCTGCCCTGCTCCGCAGAAGGTCCAAATCCTCTTCGGCCTGAAGGCTGGAGCCTCCTTGGAGAAGAACCGATGAACACTGTGGCCTACTCCCTGACCGACTCGGCGACGATGCTGCGCCGGAGCCTGCGGCGCATGCAGCGCTACCCGTCGATGACGGTGATGCTCATCGGCATGCCGGTGCTGTTTCTGCTCCTGTTCGTCTACGTCTTCGGCGGCACCCTCGGGAACGGCATCGCGGGCGGCGAGGGCGGGCGGGCGGCCTACGTCGACTACGTGACCCCCGGCATCATCCTAATGGCGATGGGCACGGCGGCGCAGGGCACCGCGGTGTCGGTCGCACGGGACATGACCGAAGGCATCATCGACCGCTTCCGCACCATGGCGATCTGGCGCCCGTCCGTCCTGACCGGACACGTCATCGGGAGCGTCGTCCAGGCCGTGATCGGCATCGTGGTCGTCGTCGGCGTCGCCCTGGCGATCGGCTTCCGGCCGGACGCGTCCCCGATCGAGTGGCTGGCGGCGATCGGCCTGCTCATCGGTTTCGCGCTCGCCCTCACCTGGCTCACCGTGGGGCTGGGGCTCGCCGCCAAGACCGTCGAGAGCGCCAGCAACTCCCCGATGTTTCTCATGCTCCTGCCGTTCTTCGGCAGCGGCTTCGTCCCCACCGACACGATGCCCACCGCGCTGCGCTGGTTCGCCGAGTACCAGCCGTTCACGCCCCTCACCGAGACCCTGCGCGGCCTCCTCCTGGGCGCCCCGATCGGAGACAGCGGCGCCCAGGCCGTCGGCTGGTGCGTCGGCATCACGATCTTCGGCTACCTCTGGTCGAAGTACCGCTTCAACCACGCAACTTCTCGCTGACGGTCTCCCGGCCCTGCACCTCTGGTGCGGGGCCGGCTCGCTCGGGCTCGGACACGCTCTGCGGCGGTCGAACGGGAGAGGACAAGGGTGTCTTTTTAGGTAAGGCTTGCCTTATAGTCGCCAGATGAATCTCTCCGGTATCCGTGAGGTGACGTCCGAGGCCGAGCTCCGGAAGATCGTGAAGGAGCCGGCTCAGACGATCTGGGACAAGGACATCGCTCGGATCGATGAGCACGCGCGCACGATCATCGCCCACTCGCCCTTCCTGGCGCTGGCCACCTCGAACTCGGACGGAACCTGTGACGTCTCCCCCAGGGGAGACCCGCCCGGGTCGGTCCTGGTGCTGGACGACCGCCGCCTCGCCCTCGCCGATCGCCCCGGCAATCATCGGGTCGACAACTTCCGCAACGTCCTGCACAACCCGCACGTCGGGCTGCTGTTCATCGTCCCGGGGATGAACGAGACGCTCCGGGTGAACGGCCGTGCCACGCTCGTCGCGGACGCCCCGTTCTTCGATGACATGGTCGTCCAGGGCAAGCGGCCGCGGCTGGCGCTCCTCGTCGAGGTGCAGGAGCTGTACATGCACTGCGCCAAGGCGTTCCTGCGCTCCGCGCTGTGGGAGCCCGAGACCTGGCCCGACCGCGGGAGCCTCCCCACGCTCGGCCGGATCATCAAGGACCAGATGGGCGTCAAGGGAGTTCCCGCCAAGGTGATCGACGCGGGTCTCAACCTGGACGCGAAGAAGAACCGCTACTGAGCTCCGCTACATGACGCCCGGCGACCGGGCACTTCATCGGGAAGCGTCGTCCAGGCCATCGGCATCACGGTTTTCGGCTACCTCTGCTCCGATCACAGGTTTAATCCGCATACCCGGCTGACCGGCACCCTCGGTGCGGGGCGTTGCCGTGCCCGGCGAACTAACCTCCAGGAATGGCGATGTTTCCGGATTTCGGCACGTTGTTGGGGCGGCTGCTCGACCATCGGCGGGTGGGAATCGGGCGGCTGTCGCGGGACGCCGGAGTCTCGGAGGACGACCTGCGGAGCGTCGTCGACGGCGTCCGTCCCGACCCGTCCTTACTGCGGGCGCTGGCTCCGGCGCTGGACTGGCATGCGGCGGACCTGTTCGTGATGGCCGGTCGGCCGGTGCCGGACGCGCTGGCCCCGCTGGACGCGTCCGCTGGGCAGTTCCTCGGCGACCTGGTGACCGACGCCGTCTGCCTCCCGGCCGACCAGCGGTCCCGGTTGCGCGAGCTGGCGCAGGACCTTCCACAGGAGCCGCGCCGAGCGGTTTACGCGGCGTGGAAGGTGTACGACCCGTCCGAGGGAGGGTTCGGTGCGATGGTCGCGAACATGGTGTTCGCCAACCGGAACTTCGGTCGGACGTCGGCGGCGGCGAAGGCTCTCGCGGCCGGTTCGAACGGTCGCATGTACGTGTCGCCCTCCACGATCTTCCGGATCGGGTCGGGCCGGGTCGAGTTGACCGCGGACCGGCTGGCCGGCCTGGCCACGCTGCTCGATGTTCCCGCCGGTGACCTGGCGGCCGTCACCGGCATGCCCGGCGGGAAGCCTCCGGAAGACCTCGCGGCCGCCGATGTGGCCGCGCTGCTGTGGGAGGTGCGGCGGTTGTCCGCCGCGCAGGCGCGGCAGGTCGCCGAACGGGCCGAGGCCATGCGGCGGCTGATCCCCGACGACGCCGTCGACCGGCGGTTCTACCGGCATCGGTCCTACGGGAGTGCTTGCTGAGTCAGGCGTGGTGGCAGGCGATGTGGTGGCCGTCGGCGTGCTCGCGGAGTTCGGGTTCCTCGGTGGCGCAGCGGTCGGTGGCGAGGGGGCAGCGGGTGCGGAAGCGGCAGCCGCTCGGCGGGTCGAGGGGGGACGGCGGGTCGGTGCTCGCCACGGCGGCGGTCGTGCCGGACGCCTCGGGGACGGAGTCGAGGAGGAGCCGCGTGTACGGGTGCAGGGCGGCGCCCGCGAGCGACGACGAGGGCACGACCTCGCAGATCTTCCCGAGGTACATCACGAGGACGCGGTCGCTGATGTTCTTCACCACGGCCAGATCGTGCGCGATGAAGATCATGCTCAGCCGTCGTTCGGCCCGGGTGCGTTCGAGCAGGTTGAGGATCTGGGCCTGCACGGAGACGTCGAGGGACGAGACGGGTTCGTCGCAGATGAGGACGTCCGGGTCCGTCATCAGCGCGCGGGCGATGCAGACGCGCTGGCACTGGCCGCCCGACAGTTCGTGCGGCCGCCGGTCGCGGACGGTCGCGGGGTCGAGCCCGACCGCGCGCAGGATCTCGTCGACGCGTTCGGCGGACGGGCGCGCGCCGCGGATCGTCGGGCCCTCGGCGACGAGGTCGCGGACGCGGCGGCGCGGGTTCAGCGCGGCGACCGGGTTCTGCAGGATCATCTGCATGCGTTCGCGCTGTTCGCGCAGCCGGGCGCGGGGCAGCCCGGTCAGTTCGGTGTCGCCGAGGCGGACCGAACCGGACGTCGGCGGCGGCAGCTGCAGGACGCGCGTCCGGCGCTGGACTTCCCGCAGCCGGACTCGCCGAGGATGCCGAGGGTCTCGCCGTCGAGGAGGTCGAAGCTGACGCCGGAGACGGCGTGCACGGTGCCGCGTCCCGCGGAGAACTCGACGGTGAGGTCGCGGACGGCGAGGACGGGTGCGGCGTCGGGGCGCAGGTGCGCGGTGCCGGTTCCGGCCATCAGGCGCCTCCTCGTGGGTGGTGGCAGGCGAACGCGCGGTCGCCGGACGGGACGAGCGGTGGTGCGTCCGCGCGGCAGGCGTCGGTCGCGTACCCGCAGCGGGGCGCGAAGCGGCAGCCGGGCGGCGGGGCGGCCATGTTCGGCGGGGCGCCGTCGATGGCCCGCAGGATCGTGTGGGGCGGGTCGTGCAGCTGGGGGATCGAGGCGAGGAGGGCTTCGGTGTAGGGGTGGCGCGGGTCGTCGAAGAGGGTGCGGGCGGGGGCGAGTTCGGCGAGCCGTCCCGCGTACATGACGGCGACTCGGTCGGCGCGGCCCGCGACGACCGCGAGGTTGTGGCTGATCAGGACGATCGCGGTGCCGAGTTCGGACTGCAGCTTCCCCAGCAGGTCGAGGATCTGCTTCTGCACGGTGACGTCGAGGGCGGTGGTGGGCTCGTCGGCGATGAGGAGGTCGGGTTCCCCGGCGAGGGCCATCGCGATGACGACGCGCTGCCGCATGCCGCCGGACAGTTCGTGCGGGTACTGGCCGAGGCGGCGGCGGGGCTCGGGGATGCCGACGAGGCGCAGGAGTTCCTCGGCGCGGGCGCGCGCGTCGGCGCGGGAGCGGCCGTGCCGCCGCAGGCTCTCGGTGAGGTGCCGGCCGATCTTCTTGACGGGGTTCAGTGCGGTGCCCGGGTCCTGGAACACCATGCCGACGCGGGTGCCCCAGAGGCGGCGGCGGTCGGCGGGCGCGAGCGCGTGCACGTCCGTGCCGTCCAGCACGACCCGTCCGGTGACGGTCATGTCGGGCCCCGTGGTGTAGAGGCCCATGACGGTGCGGCCGAGGACGGATTTGCCCGACCCGGATTCCCCGACGATGCCGAACATCTCGCCCGGGGCGACGGTGAAGGAGACGCCGTCGACGGCCTTGAGGGGGCCGCGCGGGGTGGCGATCTCGGTGCGCAGGTCGTCGACCGTGAGGAGGGGATTCATCGTCGCTCCTAGAGCTTCGCCTGCCGGGGGTCCCACCGCTTGCGGGCCTTCTCGCCGACGAGGTTGAACGCGAAGACGGTCAGGAAGAGGGTGATGCCGGGGACGAGCACGATGTGCGGGTGGTCGGTGAACGCGTTGTTCTGCTCCCCCTCGGCGATCATGTTGCCCCAGGACGGTGCGGGCGGCTGGACGCCGAGCCCGAGGAAGCTGAGCGACGCCTCGGCGACGATCAGCACCGACACCATGACCATCCCGTAGGACGCGAGGGGCGGCACGACGTTCGGGAGCAGTTCGCGGGTCGCGATGCGCCACCGGGACGCGCCCTGCATCTCCGCCGCGAGGACGAACTCGCGCTGCGCGAACGCGAGGGTGTTCGCCCGCGCCATCCGGATCATGCTGGGGATCGCGAGCAGGGACAGGGCGATCGCGATGTTGGTCAGCGTCGGTTCGAGCACGGTGCCGAGCGCGATCAGCAGGATGAGCGGCGGCACCGCCAGCAGCGAGTTGGTGAGGACGCCGACGGGCGCGTCGGCGCGCCGCAGGTATCCTGCGGCGATCCCGACGGCGCCGCCGACGATCATCCCGATGAGGACGGCGCCGAGCGACACCACGAGCGACGAGCGCGCCCCGTAGACGAGGCGGCCGAGCAGGTCGAGCCCGAAGTTGTTCGTGCCGAGCGGGTGCGCGGTGGACAGGTCGGGGACGGCCATGCCGGGGGAGTCGAGGGTCGCGACGATGTCCTGGTGCTCGCCGAGCGGCAGCACCGGGGCGAGGAGTGCGGCGCCGACGAGGGCGATCAGCCACGCGCCGCACAGCCAGAACAGCAGGTCGAAGCCGGGGCCGAACAGGGCCCGGCCGGTGCGGTCGAGGCCGGCGTAGGACGCGGCGAGGCCGACGAGGACGGCGGCGAGCTGCGGCCATCCGGTGCCGGCGAGCACCGTCACCGACGCGCCGAGCACGGCGAGCCCGGGGACGGCGACGGCCGGGCCGATCCAGCGTGCCGGGCCGGTCCCGGGTGCCGAGAGGATGGAGGCGTCAGACATGGGCCCGCCTGATTCGTGGGTCGAGACGTCCGTAGGACACGTCGATCAGCGCGTTCACCAGCACGTAGATGAGGGCGATGACCAGCACCGCGCCCTGCACCGTGGGGACGTCCCCGGCGTCGGCCGCGCCGATGATCAGCGTGCCCATCCCGGGCAGCGCGAACAGGTGCTCGACGATCACCGTGCTGCCGATGAGCCGGCCGAGGCTGACGCCGAGCAGGGTGACGAGCGAGAACGAGGACGGGCGCAGCGCGTCCCGCAGCAGCACGTGGACGGGCGGCATGCCCTTGGCGCGGGACGCGAGGATGAAGTCCTCCCGCAGGGTGGTGATGAGGTCGCCGCGCAGGACGCGCGTGAACGTGGCGACCTCGACGAGCGCGATCGTCAGCGCGGGCAGGATCGCGTGGTAGAGGTTGTCGCCGAGCCCGTCGGAGAGCCGCGCCCATTCGAGCCGCGGGAACCAGCCGAGCCGTTCGGCGAACAGCGCGATGAGCAGCATCCCGGCGAGGAAGCTCGGCACCGACAGGATCGCGAACGTGCCCGCGCTGACGAGCCGGTCGACGCGTCCGCCCGCGCGGTACGCCGACCACATGGCCAGCGGCACGGCGACGGCCAGCGCGATGAGCAGCGCCAGGACGGCGAGTTCGATGCTCACCGGGAGTGCGGCGCCGATCCGTCCGGCGACGTCGTTGTAGGGCGGGACGAACGAGGTGCCGAGGTCGCCGGTGACGGCGTCCCCGACCCATCGCGCGTACCGGGCGGGCAGCGGGTCGGTCAGCCCCATCTCCGCCCGCTGCGCCTGGTATTCGGCGGGCGTGTGGCCCTCGCCGAGGACGGCCACGGCGGGGTCGCCGGGCATCAGATCGACGAGCGCGAAGGCGCCCATGCTGACGACGAGCAGGACGAGCACCAGCTCGACCAGCCGTCTCACCGCGTCGCGCACGCTCACCTCCGGTTCAGTCTCGCGCGAGCCACGCGTCGTCCAGCAGGACCATGCTGTTCACGGTTCCGGTGACGCCCCGGACGCGTTCGGGCCAGGCGATCAGCTCGGGCTGCGGCCCGAGCGCGAGCGCGGGGACGTCCTCGTTCCACTGCTCCTGGATGCGGCCCATCACGGCGCGCTGCTCCTCCTCGCCTTCGGCGCCGCGCAGTTCCTCGATTAGCGCGGACATTTTCGGTGTGGTGGCCATGCCGACGGTGAGGTTGCCCTTGGCGTGCAGCGTGGCGTACATCCGGGCGAACGGCCCGGCCTCGCGCCAGCTGATGCCCCAGCCGGACACGTCGTAGGTCTTCTTCACCGACACCTTGGTGATCTGGTCGGCGATGGACCGGACGAGGTCGAGTTCGACGTCGAAGCCGACGTTCTCCAGCATCGCCTTCGCGGCGAGCGCGGTGGTGCGGGACGCGGGGTCCTGTGCGTCCAGCCAGGTGACCTTGCCGTCGTAGCCGTCGGCCTTCGCCGCCGCGAGCAGTTCGCGCGCCTTGCCGGGGTCGTAGGGGAGCGGCTCGGCGTCGGTGTGCCAGCGGGAGAACTCGGGGAACAGCGCGTTGCTCGCCAGGCCCGTCCCCGGGTAGGCGCGCCGGTAGATCACCTCGGGCTGCATGGCGAGGTGCATGGCCTTGCGGACGCGCGGGTCGGCGCCGGGGTGGCCGGGGGTGGCGTTGATGACGGCGGTGTTCCCGAGCGAGACCATGTTGAGGTATCCGGAGTAGCCGGCCTTCAGCGCGTCCTGGACGATGACGGGGTCGCGCAGGACCGCGGCCTGGATCCGCCCGCTGTCGAGGGTGGCGAGGGCGCGTCGGGGTCGTCGACGTAGACGAGCCGGACGCGGTCGAGGTGCGGGCGGCCGTCCCGATACCGGTCGTTGGCCTTGAGGACCATCTCCTCGTCCGGCGCGTACCGTTCGAACGTGAACGGACCGGCGCCGACCGGCTCGAACTTCTCGCCCTTGTCGGACGACTTCGCGACGATCATCCCGGGTCCGCTCGTCAGCATGAACGAGAAGGACGGCCAGGAGTGCGCGAGTTCGAACACCACGGTCCGGTCGTCGGGCGTCTTGACGGCCCGCACGTTCTCCTTCCACAGCGCGGCCTCGTCGGCGCCCTTGCGCACGTACCGGTCCAGGCTCCATTTCACGGCGGCCGCGTCCAGTTCGGTGCCGTCGCTGAACTTCACGCCGTCGCGGAGCTTGAGGGTCCAGGTGGTGCCGTCGTCGGCGGATTCGAGGCTTTCGGCGAGTTGCGGGACGACTTCGCCGCTCTCGGGGTCCCAGCGCATGAGGACGTCGTAGACGGCGGCCATCTCGATGCCGCCGGTGGTCCCGGCGACGATCGTCTCGGCGGGGTCGAGGAGCCCGGCTTCGGCGTAGGCGGCGACCGTGAGGGTGCCGCCGTCCACGGGCGTCCCGCCCGGCTGCTTCCCGATCATGCCGACGCGGTACTCGGCGGGCCGGACGTCCTCGCGGACGGTTCCGCCGCCGGACTGCCAGGCGCACGCCGTCGCCGCCGTCGCGACGGCGATGAGCCCGGCGGCGTGCCGGAAGCGTCTGCTCGCGGAAGTCTGCACGTCCCTCCAGGTGGTGGCCGTCGGGCCGCGTTTCCTGCGGTCCGAAACGCCTTCAAAGGCGGGACCGAGACAAACAGCACATCCGGCGCCGGACGGAGCGGGTCCCACTCAGTGGGATCACCTTCCGCCGCCCCCGGCCTCCTGCCGGACGCTGCCTGGACGCGTCGGCGAAGGAGGAGCATGGCCGAGGACAGGGTGCTGGGCGACGACCGCCCGGCGGACGATCCGACGTTCGCCGAGCTGGTCGCGGCGCGCGGCGGCGACGACCGGACGGGCCTGTCGTTCGAGGACCGCTCGTGGACGTGGCGCGAGGTCGTCGCGGAGGCCCGGCTGCGGGCAGGGCTCGTCCGCGACCTGCGCACCGGCGCCCCGTCCGCCGGGGAGCCGGGGGCTTGGCATGTCGGGTTGTTCCTCGACAACGGGCCCGATCACCTGTTCTGGCTGCTGGGGGCGGCGCTCGCCGGGGTCGCGGTGGTGGAGCTGAACCCGACGCGGCGCGGCGCCGAGCTGGCGCGCGACATCGCGCACACCGACTGCGGCGCGGTCGTGACCGAGACGGCGCGGGCGTCGCTGCTCGACGGCCTGACCGGCGTGCCCCCGCTGGTCATCGACACCGGCGAGCACACCGGACGGCTCGCGCGCACGGAGCCGCTCGACGGGGTGCCGGGTGCCGATCCGGCCACCGTGTTCTGCCTGATCTTCACGTCCGGGACGACGTCGGCGCCGAAGGCGGTGGTCTGCAGCCAGGGACGGCTCGGCCGCATCGCCGTCCAGCAGGCGGCGCGGCGCGGCCTCGGCCGCGACGACGTGTTCTACGTGGCGATGCCGATGTTCCACTCGAACGCGCTGATGGCGGGCATCGCCCCGGCCGTCGCGACCGGCGGGCGGCTGGTGCTGCGGCGCCGCTTCTCGGCGTCGGGGTTCCTGCCGGACGTGCGGCGGTACGGCGTCACGTTCTTCAACTACGTCGGCAAGCCGCTCAGCTACATCCTCGCGACGCCGGAGAAGCCGGACGACGCGGACAATCCCCTCCGTATCGCGTTCGGCAACGAGGCGGCGCAGCGCGACATCGACGCGTTCACCGAGCGGTTCGGGTGCACGGTCATCGATTCGTACGGGTCGAGCGAGGGCGAGATCCGCATCGGGCGCGTCCCCGGGACGCCGCCGGGCTCGCTGGGCGTCGCGGAGGAGGGCGTGATCGTCGCCGACCCGGAGACCCTGCGCGAGTGCCCGCCCGCCGAGTTCGACGAGCACGGTCGCCTCACCAACTCCGGCGACGCCGTGGGCGAGATCGTCGACACGCGGGGCGGCGCGCGCTTCGAGGGGTACTACCGAAACCCGGAGGCGACGGCGAAGCGCGTCCGGAACGGGTGGGTGTGGTCGGGCGACCTGGCCTACCGCGACGCGGACGGCTACTGGTACTTCGCGGGGCGCGGCGACGACTGGCTGCGCGTGGACGGCGAGAACTTCGCCGCCGCGCCGCTGGAGCGGCTGCTCGCCCGGTTCGACGGGTTCGTCGACGTTGCGGTGTACGCGGTCCCGGACGAGCGCGTCGGCGACCAGGTGATGGCGGCGGTGACGCTCGCGCCCGGGCGCCCGTTCGACCCGGCCGGGTTCGCCGCGTTCCTGGCGGGGCAGCCCGACCTGGGCACCAAGCAGGCGCCCAGGTACGTGCGCGTGATGGCGGAACTGCCCCGCACCCCGACGAACAAGGTCGTCAAGCGGACCCTGCGGGACGCGGCCTGGACGACCGGCGATCCGGTCTACGTGCGCCGATCGGACGAGTTCGTCCCGCTGGAGCCGGTTCGTTGACCTGCGGCGTGTTGCCCTTATGAGCGACCGGATAAGGGCAACACGCCGCAAGTCAACGTCAGTTCTCCACGGGCTCGAACACCCAGAGCTGGTGGTCGTGGTCGGCGCGCTCGGGGACGAGGAAGGCGTTCTCCTCGTCGTCCTGCCAGGTGAGGAGCTGACCGTCGGTGGCGAGCGAGATCACGTAGCGGTCGTCGCCCGCGTGCGTCGCGTACCAGAGGGTCGGCTCCTCCTCGCACGAGCGGATCGCGAGGTTGCGCGGCCACACTTCGGCCGGGTCGACGCCCAGGCAGTCGTCGGGTTCCGCGCGGATGATCTGGATGCCGTCCGACATGAGGCGGAAGCGCCAGACGGTGTCGCAGGAGCCGACCGTGGCGAGCGCGTCGGCTTCGGCGGCGCTGTTGAGGCACTGTTCGCCGTCGCCCGTCCCGATCAGGTAGTCGCCCGGCGGGTAGGGCTCGGCGTACGCGGCGGGTCCTGTCAGGACGACCGCGACGGCGGCCCCGAGACCCGTGGAAACGGCGGCGGAAAGGACGGCGGGCAGGCGAAAACGCATGGTGACACCTCCGGATTCGAACGGCTGATCACCATGAATCACATCCCGGAGCGACCTTGAAGTCAATACTCGACGTGGTCAACCGATTGCACTACGTATGCGTCCATGCGAGCCGCCCTACGCCCGCCGTCCCGGCTATTTGCCGGATTCGGGCGGGAGCATCCGCTTCATCGCCTCGTGCGCGCCCGCGACCTTGTCCGCGCGCGGGAAGCCGCTGCGCTTCTGCGCGGCCTGGTAGTTGCCGCCGGCGACCCAGACGGGTCCGTCGCCGAGGTGTTCGAGGCCCTCGCGGGCGACGTCGTCCGGGTCGGCGACGTTCATGCCCGGGATGTCCATGTTGAGGCCGGCACGTTCCATCGCGGGCGTGCGGGTGACGCCGAGCACCAGCTCCAGGACGTCCACGCCGTGCTCGCGCAGTTCGAGCCACAGGCCCTCGGCGAACACGCGCCCGAACGCCTTGACCGCCGAGTACACGCTGATCTGCGCCTGGCCCATGTATCCGGCGAGCGAGCCACCAGCAGGATGCCGCCGCGTCCGCGCTCCTTCATCGGCGCGGCGAAGTGCTGCGTCAGCGCGAGCTGCGCGGTGATGTTGAGGTCGATGACGCCCTGGAAGCGGTCGAGGTCGCCGGTGACGAACTCGTGCCCGTAGCTGTTGGCGCCCGCGTTGAAGATCAGCAGCCCGACCTCGATGTCGTCGGTGACCTCCCGGACGGCCTTCACCGGGTCCGCGGCGACCAGGTCGAGTTCCAGCGTCCGGACCTGCACGCCCTTCTTCCGGACGGACTCGGCGGTTTCGGCGAGCGGGCCGGGCTTGCGGGCGATCAGCACGAGGTTGACGCCCGCGTCCGCCAGCCGGTGCGCGAACGCGGAACCGACGCCCTCCGAACCTCCGGCGACGACGGCCCACGGCCCGTACTTGTCGATCATCCTTCTCCGTCCAGGTCGGGAGTCCACGCGACTCCGTTGATGTGCGAACCGCCGTCCGCGAACAGCGTGTTGCCGGTCAGGTAGCGGGCGTCCTCGCTCGCGAGGAACAGCGCGACGGGCGCGATGTCGTCCTCGGGGTCGCCGAGCCGGCCCATCGGGTTGGCGGCGTCGGCGGCGGCCTCGATCTCGGGATGCTCGGCCACCGTGCGGCGGAACGCCGCGCTCTTGGCGCCAGGGCAGAGCGCGTTGACGACGACGCCGGTCGGCGCCCACTCGCGCGCGGCCGTCCGGGTCAGCGTCCGGAGCGCCTCCTTCGCGGAGTTGTACTCCAGTGTGCCGACGTGCGCGTTGACGCCGTTGAGCGAGCACATGTTGATGACACGGCCCCAGCCGCGCGCCTTCATGTGCGGGAACGCGGCCTGCATCGCCCACAGCGGCCCGTAGTAGCCCATCGCGAAGCCCCGCGCGAGCTGCTCGTCGGTCTTGGTCTCGACGCGGCTCGTCGTGCCCGCGCCCCACGCGTTGTTGACCAGGACGTCCACCGAACCCCACGTGTCGACGGCGGTCGCGACCATCGCCTCGACCTGCGCCTTCACGGTCACGTCGGTGTGGACGAACCGGGCGTCGGCGCCGAATTCCGCGGTCAGCTCCGCGGCGGCCTTCGCACCGGCGTCGGCGTTCAGCTCGGCGACCAGGACGCGCGCGCCCTCGGCGGCGAACCGGCGCGCGACGCCCCGCCCGATGCCGTCCCCGGCGCCGGTGACGACCGCGACGCGCCCGGCGAGCCGCCCCCGGGGCCGCCGCCCCGGAGCGTCAGTCATCGAGGACCTCGATCTTCCCGTTGAGCGCCGCCTCCTGGATCGCCGAACGCAGCGCCGGGCACGTGCCGTGCTCGTCCTCGTCCAGGCCGGTGCACGCGGCGCGCGCCTCGGCCGTCCACTGGATGCTGGTCTGCTCCCAGCTCGCCTTGCGCGCCAGCACCTCCCCGGCGCAGCGGCGGCACCGGACGGGGCGCAGCGGCGCCCCGTCCAGCCGCTCGTCGGAGCGGACCGTCACGCCGTGGCCTCCTCGGCGTCCATCCGGGCCATGTTCGCGTCGACTTCCTTCTGCCACGACTCGACCGGACGGGTCGTGTCGATCTCGTACTCGAACCGGTCGGTCATCTCCGGCGTGACGTCGGCGACGTCGGTGTAGAACTGCTCGTACCAGCGGCGGAGCTGGTAGACGGGGCCGTCCTCCTCGCACAGCAGCGGGTTGTCGATGCGGGTCTTGTTCTTCCAGATCTCCACGTCCTGCTGGAAGCCCGCGAGGATGAACGTCGACAGCTTCTCCGCGGTCGCCTCGGCGGCGGCGGGCGGCAGCGCCTCGCTGTGCTGGACCATGATGCCCGAGTGCAGCGAGAACGAGTTCTCGTCGATCGGGTAGTGGCAGTTGATCAGGACGGACTTCAGGTCGTAGCCCTCGTAGTGGTACGTGAGCTCGTCGATCATGAAGGACGGGCCGTGGTACGTCGCGATCGAGGTGTTGCCGAGCATCCGGGGCCCGCCGCCGCCGCTGCTTCCCTCGCGCTGCCGCCGGGAGTCCTCCCGGGTCACGCCCTTCATGATCTGCGTCGCCTCGTGCCCTCGAACACGTTCTTGAAGAACGTCGGGAACGACTGGTGGATGTAGAAGAAGTGCGCCATGTCGACGACGTTGTCGATGACCTCGCGCGCGTTGGTGTGGACGACCTGCTCCGTCCAGCGCCAGTCGGTCCAGTCGTCGCGGGTGGCGCCCTCCATGACGGGGATCGTCACGTCCGCCGGGGGCTGCTTGCCCTCCGGGTCGTTCCAGACGAACAGGAGCTTGTCCTGCTCCATGGTCGGCCAGGCGGCGGTGCGCGCGCGCAGCGGCACCCGACGCGAGTACGGGATGCCCTTACAGCGGCCGTCGCCGCCCCAGCGCCAGTCGTGGAACGGGCACGCGATCGTGTTGCCCTTGACGGTGCCCGCGGACAGGTCGCCGCCCATGTGCCGGCAGTAGCCGTCCAGCACGTTGATCTTGCCGTCCTCGCCCATGAACACGACGAGCTTCTGGCCGAACCCGTTGATCGTGTGCGGCTTGCCGTCCTTGAACTTCTCGGCGAGGCCCAGGCAATGCCATCCTCGGGCGAACCGGCTGGAAATCGCCTCGGCCTCGATGCGGCGGATCGCGTCCGACTCGGCAGCGGTCACGGTGGATCATCCCTTCGGCTATGGACGAGATGTCCGAACGCTATGTCGCAGGTCACGACCTACGGGGGCCGGTCCCGCTGGCCGGGACGTTTCCGCACGCCCGTCCGGCGGCGCGTGGTCTGCTGCACGAACGGACAAGGAGGGCAGATGAGCAGTGAAGTCCTGGACAGCGTGCGCGAACTGCTGCCGGGCATCGCCGAGAAATCCCGGGCCGTGGACGACAAGGGCCGCATTCCCGCCGAGACCGTCCGCGGGCTGACCGACGCGGGCGTGTTCCGCATGCTGCAGCCCGCCCGGTACGGCGGCGCGGAGGGCGATCCGTCCGACTTCTACGCCGTCGTCCGCGACGTTTCCGGAGCCTGCGGATCCACCGGCTGGGTGACAGCCGTCCTCGGCGTCCACTCCTGGCACCTCGGCCTGTTCCCCGACGCGGTACAGCGCGAGGTGTGGGAGAACGACCCGGACACGCTCATCGCCTCCTCCTACGCCCCGATCGGGCGGCTCGTCCCGGTCGAGGGCGGTTTCGAGATCTCCGGCCGGTGGGCGTTCTCCTCCGGCTGCGAGTTCGCGTCCTGGGTCCTGCTCGGCGGCCTGGTCGTCGGCGCCGAGGGCCGGCCCGTCGACTTCATGACCGTCCTGCTGCCCCGCGCCGACTACGAGGTCCGCGAGGTCTGGGACTCGATGGGCCTGCGCGGCACCGCCAGCGACGACATCGTCGTCGACCGCGCGTTCGTCCCGGCGCACCGCGCGATGCGCAACTACGACCAGGCGCGGCTCCGCGCCCCCGGCCACAAGGTCAACACCGGCCCCCTGTACCGGCTCCCCTTCGGGACGATCTTCACCACGACGGTCTCGTCCAGCGTGATCGGGATGGCCGCCGGGTGCTACCGCTCGTACGTGGCGCAGATGCGCGACCGGATCCGGCTGAGCCTCGGCGGCGGCCGTTTCGTGGAGGACGAGTTCGCGCAGGTCGCCGTCGCCCGCGCCGCGTCCGAGATCGACGCGGCCGTCCTGCAGACCGAACGCAACGTCCGCGACATCTACGGCCACGCGGTGCGCGGCGAGGAGATTCCGATGGAGTCGCGCCTGCGCGCCCGCCGCGACCAGGTGCGCGGCACCGAACGCGCCATCGAGGCCATCGACATCCTGTTCAAGACCGCGGGCGGGAACTCGCTGCGCCGCGGCCACGTGATCGAGCGCGCCTGGCGCGACGCCCACGCGGGCAGCGTCCACGTCGCCAACGACGTCGAGCGCGCCCTGTCCATGTACGGCCGCGGCCAGTTCGGCCTCGCCGTCGAGGACAACCTCGTCTGAGGACCCCGGCCGGCGCACCGCCCGCCGCCCGATGTGAACGGGCGGGCGGGCGGCTGGACGGGCGGGCGGCGCGCCGATCGCGCGTCCCGATCAGCAGTCGGACGGCGGCGTCTCGCCCCGGCGCAGGCTCTCGGTGTACCGCAGGCCGTCGGCGAACGACGCGTCGAGCAGTTCGCGGTGGTCGGCGCCCTCGTACTCGCGGTACGCGATCGTGTCCTGCCGCTCGCAGAGATCGCCGAGAAGCAGCTTCGTCGCGTCCGGGGTGACCATCGTGTCGGCGGTGCCCTGCAGCACGAGCGTCGGCACGCGCAGGTTCAGGCCCGTCGGCTCCTGCGAGCGCAGGTACTCGGTGAACGGCCCCAGGTCCGCGTCCGGCTTGAACACCTTCGTCGGGTCGAAGCCCTCCGCCATCCGCCGCAGCCCGAAGGTGCAGGCGGACGTGCGCGCGGCCTCCAGCATCGGGAGGGCCTCGTCGGTCAGCAGGTCCTCGGGGACGATCGACGGTTCGGCGGCCTCGGCGCCGGTGAGCAGCACGAACAGGAACGGCATCGCCGCCTCGGCGCCCGGGTACCCGGCCTTGACGTACTCGGGCGTCGCGCTGGTCTGCGAGCCGGGGGCCAGCGCCAGCGCGCCCTGGAGCCGCACGTCGCGGGGCGTCTGCCGGGCGGCGGCGGTGAACAGCGCCGCGTGCCCGCCCTGGCTGTGCCCGGCGACGTACCAGTTCCGGCCGATGCCGCGGTCGAGGTCGCGGGCGGCGCGGACGATGTCGACGACGGCGTTCGCCTCGCTCGTCCCGTGCATGTACGGGTGGCCGCCGGGGGTGCCGAGTCCCTCGTAGTCGGTCTGCACCACCGCGTATCCGTTCGCGACCCACCGGTCGAGGTACCGTTCGGTGACCGACAGGTAGTCGTGCGCGGGGCCGTCCGCGGTGTCGGCGGAGGGCGCGCAGACGTCGGCGGTACCGGTCGTCCCGTGCGCCCAGCTCAGCACCGGCCAGCCCCCGCGCGGCGGCGTCCCCTTCGGGACCGCCACGGTGCCGGTCACGGTGATCTTCCGGCCGTTCGCGCCCTCCGACGTGTAGCCGATCTTCCGGTTGACGGCCGCGCTCGGCAGCGCCGCCGTCCCGGCGACGGGCCCGGCGGCCAGCAGACGGCCGCGCTGGCCCGGGGCGACGTCCGCCTGGGCGGGGACGGCCGCCCCGAACGTCGCGGCGCACACCACTGCGGCGGCGAGCCCGGCGGCCCGCGTCCTGAACGATGTCACGGTCACTTCTCCTCGGAAGCCATGGCCTGGACGGCCCGGTACGCGAACGCCATGCCGGTGCCGATGGGGACGCCCGGCCCCGGGTAGACCGGGCCGGTGAACGACGCGGTGGTGTTGCCCGCCGCGTACAGGCCGGGGATCGGACGGTCCGACGCGTCGAGCACCCGCGCGTCGGGGTCGATGCGGAGCCCGCCCTTGGTGCCGAGGTCGCTGACGACCATGCGGGCCGCGTAGAACGGGCCCTCGTCGACCGCGACCAGGCCGTGCCCGCCGCCGGTGAAGTACCGGTCGTAGGGGTCCTCGCCCCGGTGGAAGTCCTCGTCGACGCCCTTGGCCGCGAACCCGTTGAACCGTTCGACGGACGCGGCGAGCGCGTCGGCCGGGACGCCGATCTTCGCCGCCAGCTCGTCCAGCGTGTCGGCCTTCACCCACGTTCCGGCCGCGAGGTGCTCCTCGGGGACGGCCGGGGGGACGGCGATCGCGGGCAGCCCCTTCGACTTCGAGTCGAAGATCAGGTGCATGGGGCCGCGGTCGTCCACGGCGACCATCTCGCGGCCCATCCGGTCGTAGGGCAGCGACTCGTTGGCGAACCGGCCGCCCGTCCCGTCCACGATGAGGCCGCCGCGGAACCCGAGCGTGAACGCGGCGCGCCCGTCCGGGGTGGCGAGGCCGGGGCAGAACCACGCCTGGTCCAGGTTGCCGGTGGCCGCGCCGACCGCGACGGCCGCCGTGATCGCGTCGCCGGTGGCGGCGCCGTCCGGCGCCATCGTGCGCTCCGCCGACCCCGGCACCGACCGCTCGGCCCGCAGCGCGGCCGACGACTCGAACCCGCCCGCCGCGAGCAGCACCCCGTGCCGCGCCCGCAGCCGCACCGGCCCGTCCGGGCCCTGCGCCTCGACGCCGACGACCCGCCCGTCCTCAACGATCAGCGACGTCAGCGCCGTGCCGGTACGGACGTCGCCGCGCCCGGTGTTCGTGAACGCCAGCGCCAGCCGCCCGATCAGCGCCCGGCCCTGCGCCAGCGGGGCGGACGGGTCGTGCGACAGCCCGGCCCGGTCGCGGTCCACGGGCGGACGGACGAGCGCGGCGAGCGCGCCGAGCCGTTCGGCCGCGATGGGCAGCGGCACGAACGAGCGGCCGCGCGCCGTCCGTCCGGGCGCCTCGTAGTACTCGGGGAACGCCTGCCACTCGAACTCGATGTCCGGGTCGTTCTCCAGGAACTCGACGACCCGGGGCGCGGCGTCCAGGAACGCCTCCCGCAGCTCGGCGGCGGTGTCGTCGCCGAGCAGCGCCTTCAGGTAGGTGCGCGCCGACTCGGTGGAGTCGTCGATCTCGGCGCGCCGCTGCACTCGGCTGCCCGGCAGGTAGATCGACGCGCCCGAGTAGGCGCTCGTCCCGCCCAGCAGCGCCGTCTTCTCCAGGACGGCCGTGCGCCGCCCGCCCGCCGCCGCGGCGAGCGCGCCGGCCAGCGCCCCGCCCGGCGCCCGAACCGGCGACCACCACGTCGTATTCGTCCGACCATTCGCCCACTGACGTCCCCTCTCTCGGCGCGACGAACGTAAGCGCGGCGCGGCCGCCCGGCCCGGCGCGTCCCACTGAGCGGTATCGCCGAACGCGGGTCCGGGCCGGTCGCTGGGTAAGGTCGTGGCGGTACAGGAGCCGGAAGGGGGACATCGTGGCGCGGATCGCGTCGGCCAGGCTGTCGGCCGAGCCCAGCTCGCCGGAGCAGCACGACAGGCGGCAGCGCATCCTGCGCGCCGCCATGCGCATCGGCGGCGAGAAGCCCCTCGAACGCGTGCAGATGCACGAGGTCGCCAAGGCCGCCGGGGTGGCCATCGGCACCCTGTACCGGTACTTCCCCTCGAAGGTGCACCTGTTCACGGCGGTGATGGCCGCGCAGGTGGACCGGTTCGGGGAGGGCGTCGGCCCGCCCGGCCCCGGCATCGACCCGGAGGACGCGGTCGCCGACCTGCTCGTCGCCGCCAGCCGGACGCTGATGGCGCAGCCGCTGCTGTCGGCGTCGATGCTGCAGGCGGCCAACAGCGCCAACGTCGCGACCGTCGTGGACACCGCCAAGATAGACACCACGTTCCAGGAGATCGTGCTGCTGGCCATCGGCATCGAGGTGCCGACGGCGCAGGACGTCCGGCTGGTGCGGCTGCTCATGCAGTGCTGGTACGGGGTGCTGCAGATGAGCCTGAACGGGCGCGCGTCCCTCGCGGACGTCGACAGCGACATCCGGATGGCGTGCCGCCTGCTCCTCGCGCCCCGCTCCAACGCGCCCGGGAACTGATCGGTCTTCCGGTGGCCGGGACGGCCCCGGCGACGCCCGCCCGAACGGCGCTAGCTTTCGGTCATGAATCGCTATGACGGTGTGAAAGTGCTGCTCACCGGTGCCGCGTCGGGCATCGGGCGGGCCACCGCGAGCCGCCTCACCGGCGAGGGCGCCGCCGTGTACGGGGTGGACCTGTCGGCCGCCGGACTCGCCGAGACGGCCGCCGCGATCGGCGGCCCCGGGACGTTCGCGTCGCACGTCGCCGACGTCACCGACGAGCCCGCCGTGATCGCCGCCGTCCGGGACGCGGCGGCGGCGCTCGGCGGCATCGACGTCCTGGTGAACGTCGCCGGCATCCACAAGACCACGCCGCTCGGCGCCCTCACCGTCGACGACCTCATGCGCCTGTTCCAGGTCAACCTGGTCGGAACCGCCCTGTTCTGCCGCGAGGCGGCCCCGCACCTCCCGGACGGGACGGGCGCGATCGTCAACGTCGCGTCCCTGTCGGCGGTGCAGGGCAACCCGTACATGTCGGCGTACTCGGCGTCCAAGGGCGCGGTGCTCTCGTTCTCGCTGAGCCTGGCCGCCGAGCTGAGCCAGCGCCGCGTCCGCGTCCTGTCGGTCTCGCCCGGCAGCACCGACACCCCGCTGACCAGGTCGCCCGACATGTTCCCCGAGGGCGTGGACCCGACGTACTTCGGACGGCTCGCCGCGCCCTTCGGGGCGGCCCGGCCCGACCAGATCGCGGCCGTGATCGCGTACGCGGGCTCGTCCGACGCCGCCTACCAGACCGGTGTCGACCTGCGGGTCGACGGCGGCTCCAACATGTGAAGGAGACCCGCAGCATGGGACGAACGATCGCGATCAGCGGCACCGCCTCCGGCATCGGCCGGACGCTCGCCGGGATCCTGCGCGACCGCGGCGACGACGTCATCGGCGTCGACCTGCGGGACGCCGACGTGTGCGCCGACCTCGGCACGCCGGAGGGGCGCGACGCCGCCGTCGCCGCCGTCCTCGACCGGTCGGGCGGGACGCTCGACGGCGTCGTGGCGTGCGCGGGCGTGTCCGGCCCGACGCCCCTCACCGTGACCGTGAACCACTTCGGCGTGCTCGCCCTGCTGGAGGGGCTGCGCCCCGCGCTCGCCCGCGCCGCTCGCCGCGCGCCGCCGCCGTCGGGTCGATCTCCGGGACGCAGCCGGTGGACGACGACGTCCTGCGGGCCTGCCTGGACGGCGACGAGCCCGCGGCGCTCGCGGCGGCCGCGAAGGTGATCGAGCGCGGCGAGGGCAACCGGCTGTACCCGTCGTCGAAGTCGGCGCTGGCCCGGTGGCTGCGCGCCGCGTCCGTCTCGCCGGAGTGGGCGGGCGCGGGCATCCCGCTGAACGCGGTCGCGCCGGGCGTCGTCCGCACGCCGATGAGCGACCCGCTGTTCGCCGACGAGAAGATGCGCGCGGTGATGGACCGGGCCGTGCCGATGCCGCTCAACGGCTACGCCGAGCCGGAGGTCATCGCCGAGGCGCTGGCCTGGCTGATCTCCCCGGCGAACTCCCACATGGCGGGGCAGGTCGTCTACGTGGACGGCGGCGCCGAAGCCACCCTGCGCGGCCCGGCCACCTACTGACGTCCCGCGCTTTTCGTTGACCTGCGGCGTGTTGCCCTTATCCGCGGCCGGATAAGGGCAACACGCCGCAGGTCAACGGAGCGGGCGGTCAGCCCTGGGGGCCGGTGCCGGTCGTGTCGAGGGCGGCGACGTCCCACGCGGCGTACGTGCGGTGCGGCTCGCGGTCCTCGAAGTACGGGGTGACCTGCGCGGCGAACTCCTCGGGGGAGAACACGCCGCTCGCGGCGGTGAACTTCTGCTCGACGGTCGGCGCGGCCATCAGCGCGACCATGTCGCCGTACACGACGAACACCTGCCCGCTGATCTTCGCGGCGGCCGGGGACGCGAGGTAGCCGACGAACGTCCCGACGCGCTCGGGCGCCATGACGTCCAGGCCGCCGGGGGAGGTGCCCTCGCCGAACGACGCCTCGGTCATGGACGTGCGCGCGCGCGGGCAGATCGCGTTCGCGCGGACGCCGTACCGGGCGAGGCCCTGCGCCGTGGACAGGGTCAGCGCGACGATCCCGGCCTTCGCCGCCGAGTAGTTCGGCTGCCCGGCGGAGCCGAACAGGAACGCCTCGGACGCCGTGTTGATCACCCGTCCGTACACCGGCCCGCCCGCGGCCTTGCTCGCCGCCCGCCAGTGCACGGCGGCGGCGCGCGACACCGACGCGTGGCCCTTCAGGTGGACGCGGATCACGTCGTCCCAGTCGGACTCGGCCAGGTTGAACAGCATCTTGTCGCGGAGCACGCCCGCGTTGTTGACCAGCACGTCGAGTCCGCCGAACGTCTCGACGGCCGTCCGCACGAGCTTCTCGCCGAGGGACCAGTCGCCGACGTCCCCGGCCACGGCGACGGCCTTGCCGCCCGCGGCGCGGATCTCCGCCGCGACGTCCTCGGCGGCCGCGCCGATGTCGTTGACGACGACCGCGGCGCCCTGCCCGGCCAGCGCGAGGGCCTCGCTGCGGCCCAGACCGGCGCCCGCGCCGGTGACGATGGCGGTCCGGTCCGCCAGGGTGAGGTCAGCGTTCATCGGGTGCTCCCGTCGGGTGGTTCACGTGGCGCCCCGGAGGCTAGTACGAATTCTATTTTCCGCGGCGCGCCGATCCCGCTCAGCGGACCGGAAGCCCCGGCTGACGCCCGTCCTAACCACTCAGTGAGACTGTCCTTGCCCGGGACGAGAACGAATTCTAACTTCGCCACCATGACGCTTCAGCTGGCGACACTCTTCGAGGCGGTGGCCGCGGCGCTGCCGGACCGTCCCGCCGTGGTCTGCGGCGACCGGCGGGCGACCTTCGCCGAGCTCGACCGCCGCGACGCGCAGGCCGCCCGGCTGCGGGCGTCCGGTGTCGGGCCCGGCGAGCACGTGGGCCTCCACATGCTCAACGGCGTCGAGTACGTGGAGGCGCTGCTGGGGTGCCTGAAGGCGCGGGCCGTCCCGGTCAACATCAACTACCGCTACACCGACCGGGAGCTGCACCACCTCTACACCGACGCGGGCCTCGCCGCCCTGTTCGTCGACGAGGAGTTCGCGCCCGCCGCCGCCCGCGTCGCCGACGGCTGCCCCGCGCTGCGCGCTCGCCGTGGTCGTCCGGACGGGCGAAGCCCCCGCCGAAGCCCCGGCGCAGGCGCCGTCCTGGCCGGGTCCGCGTCGCCGTCGCCGGGTTCGCCGACGCACCGGACGCGCCGGACGGCGCGGCCCCGCGCGACGACCGCTCCGCCGACGACCGCATCGTCATCTACACCGGCGGCACGACCGGCCTGCCGAAGGGCGTCGTCTGGCGGCACGAGGACTTCTACATGGCCGCCCTGCGCGGCGGGAACCACTACGGCGAGCCGCACCGCACTGCCGAGGCGCTCACCGCCGCCGCCGTCGCCGGCGACCCGATCACCTACCTGGTGACCGCGCCGCTGATGCACGGCGCCGCGAGCTACAACCTGCTCACGTCGCTGCTGACCGGCTCGCTGACCGTGCTGATGCGCCGCTTCGACCCGCTCGAGACGCTCCGCCTCATCGACCGCGAGAAGCCCATGATCGTCATGGTCGTCGGCGACGCCATCGCCCGCCCGCTCGCCGACGCGATCCGCGCGCACGGCGCGGACCACGACCTGTCGTCCCTGAAGGTGCTCGGCTCCGGCGGCGCCATCCTCTCCCGCAGCGTGCAGGAGGAGTTCGCCGAGCTGTTCCCCGGCCTGTTCGTCAACAACGGGTTCGGCGCGTCCGAGTCGGGCGTCGACGGCACCATCACCGTTGGCGCGGACGGCCTCATGCGGCTCGCCCCGAACCCCCTCGTCACCGTCGTGGACGGCGCGATGAAGCCGATCGCGCCCGGCTCGGACGAGATCGGGTACATCGCCCGCAGCGGGCACGTCCCGCTCGGCTACCACAACGACCCCGACAAGACCGCCGCCACGTTCCCCGTCATCGACGGGGTCCGCTGGACGCTCCTCGGCGACATGGCCCGCATCGAGGCCGACGGCACCGTGATCGTCCTCGGCCGCGGCTCCGGCTGCATCAACACCGGCGGCGAGAAGGTCTTCCCCGAAGAGGTCGAGCAGGCCCTCAAGTCCCACCCGGCCGTCATGGACGCGCTGGTCGCGGGCGTCCCCGACGAACGGTTCGGCGAGCGCGTCGCCGCCGTCGTCGAGGCCCGCCCGGGCACCGGCCCGTCCGTCGACGAACTCCGCGCGTACCTGCGCGACCACCTCGCCGGTTACAAGATCCCTGCGCACATCACGTTCACCGGAGCCGTGATGCGCTCGCCCAGCGGCAAGGCCGACTACCGCTGGGCCAAGCGCGTCCTGACCGGTCAGGAAGGAAACCCCCATGCCTGAAGCAGTCATCGTCGACGCCGTCCGCACCCCGGTCGGCAAGCGCCACGGCGCCCTGTCCGGCCTGCACCCCGCGCAGCTCCTCGGCGCCGCGCAGAAGGGGCTCCTCGACCGGCTCGGCGTCGACCCGTCCACCGTCGGGCAGGTCGTCGGCGGCTGCGTCACCCAGGCGGGGGAGCAGGCCAACAACGTCACCCGCAACGCCTGGCTGTACGCGGGCCTGCCCTACACGACCGCCTGCACCAGCATCGACTGCGCGTGCGGCTCGTCCCAGCAGGCCGTCCACCTCGTCGCCGGGCTGATCGCCGCCGGAACGATCCACACCGGCATCGGCTGCGGCGTCGAGGCGATGAGCCGCGTCTTCCTCGGCCAGGCCCTCACCCCCGAGACCGGCAGCCCCATGCCGGACGGCTGGGACTTCGACTACCCCGACCAGTTCACCGCCGCCGAGCGCATCGCGAAGAACCGGGGGATCACCCGCGCGGACGCCGACGCGCTCGGCCTCGCCTCCCAGCAGAAGGCCGCGCGCGCCTGGGCAGAGGACCGCTTCGCGGGCCAGATCGTCGAGATCGACGCCCCCGTCATGACGAAGGAGGGCCCGACCGGCGAGACCGCGACCGTCACCCGCGACCAGGGCCTCCGCGAGACGTCGCTGGAGAAGCTCGGCGGGCTGAACCCGGTCGTTCCGGACGGTATCCACACCGCCGGGAACTCGTCGCAGATCAGCGACGGCGCCGCCGCCGTCCTGCTGATGTCGCGCGAGCGCGCGGACGAACTCGGCCTGCGGCCCCGCGCCCGCATCGTCGCGTCCACCATGGTCGGCTCCGACCCGCACTACCACCTCGACGGCCCGATCGACTCCACCCGCGACGTCCTCGGCCGCGCCGGGATGAAGCTGTCCGACATCGACCTCGTCGAGATCAACGAGGCGTTCGCGTCGGTCGTCCTGTCGTGGGCGGGCGTCCTCGGCGCCGACATGGACAAGGTCAACGTCAACGGCGGCGCGATCGCCCTCGGCCACGCGGTCGGCTCCACCGGCGCCCGCCTGATCACGCAGGCCGTGAACGAGCTGGAGCGCGCCGACAAGTCGACGGCGCTCGTCACCATGTGCGCGGGCGGCGCGCACTCCACCGCCACCATCATCGAACGGATCTGAGCATGACCATCGGACTGACCGAGGAGCACCGCGACCTCCGCGACGCCGTGCGCGCCCTCACCGACCGCCAGGTGACGCAGGCCGCCGTGCGCACCGCCGTGGACGCCGACCGGGAGAAGGTCCCGCCGTTCTGGGACGACCTCGCGGGCCAGGGCCTGCTCGGCCTGCACCTCCCCGAGGACCTCGGCGGCGCCGGTTACGGGCTGCTCGAACTCGCGGTCGTCCTGGAGGAACTCGGCCGCGCGATGACCCCCGGCCCGTTCCTGCCGACCGTGCTGGCCAGCGCCGTCCTGCACCGCGCCGGTCACCGCGGGCACCTCGAAGGGCTCGCGGCCGGGACGACGCTCGGCGCCGTCGCGCTGCGCCCCGGCGGGCTCGAACTCACCGCGAACGGAACGCTCCAAGGGACGTCCGAGCCGATCATCGGCGCGCACCTCGCGGACGTCCTCGTCGTGCCCGCACGCGACGGCGAGCGCACCGCGTGGGCCGTCGTCACCGGTGCGTCCGCCGAGGAACTGCCGAGCCACGACCTGACCCGCCGCCTCGGCCGCCTGCGCGCCGACGGCATCGTCCCGGACGCGATCCTCGACCTCGACGACCAGGCCGTCCTCGACCTGGCCGCCGTCCTGTTCGCGGCCGAGTCCTCCGGCCTCGCCGACTGGGCGACCGCGACCGCCGCCGACTACGCGAAGGTCCGCGAGCAGTTCGGCCGTCCGATCGGGCAGTTCCAGGGCGTCAAGCACCGCTGCGCCCGCATGCTCGCCCACGCCGAGCAGGCCCGCGCCTGCGCGTGGGACGCCGCCCGCGCCCAGGACGGCGACCCCCGCGAGGCGTCCCTCGCCGCCGCCGTCGCCGGCGCGACGTCGGTCCAGGCCGCCTTCACCACCGCGAAGGACTGCATCAACACGCTCGGCGGCATCGGCTTCACCTGGGAACACGACGCGAGCCTCTACCTGCGCCGGACGCAGACGCTGCGCGTCGTCCTCGGCTCCACCGGCGCCTGGCGCCGCCGCGTCGCGCGCCTCACCCTCGACGGCGTCCGCCGCGAGCTGTCGGTCGAGCTGCCCCCGGAAGCCGAGACGATCCGCGCCGGGATCCCCGCCGAGCTCGAACCGGCCAAGGCCCTCGACGGCAAGGAGCGGATCGACTACCTCGCCGACCGCGGCTACACGTCGCCGCACCTCCCCGCCCCCTGGGGCAAGGGCGCGGACGCCGTCACCCAGCTCGTCATCGCCGAGGAGATGCGGGCCGCGGACCTGCGCGCCCACGACATGATCATCGGTAACTGGGTGGTGCCTACGCTCATCGCGCACGGCTCGTCCGGCCAGCACGAGCGGTTCCTGCCGAAGTCCCTGCGCGGCGACATCCGCTGGTGCCAGCTGTTCAGCGAGCCCGGCGCGGGCTCCGACCTCGCCGCCCTCACCACCCGCGCGGAGAAGGTCGACGGCGGCTGGAAGATCAGCGGGCAGAAGGTCTGGACGTCCATGGCCCGCGAGGCCGACTGGGGCATCCTCCTCGCGCGCACCGACGCGTCCGTCCCCAAGCACAAGGGGCTGTCGTACTTCCTCCTCGACATGAAGTCGCCCGGGATCGACATCCGCCCCCTGCGGGAGCTGACCGGCGACACCCTGTTCAACGAGGTGTTCCTCGACGGCGTCTTCATCCCCGACGACCTCCTCGTCGCGAGCCCCGGCGACGGCTGGAAACTCGCCCGCACCACCCTCGCGAACGAGCGCGTGTCGCTGTCGAACGACTCGTCCCTCGGCAGCGGCGGCGAGGCCCTCCTCGAACTCGTCCAGCAGGACGACGACGAGCGCCTCACCACCCTCGGCGGGGTGCTCTGCGACGCGCAGTCCAGCAGCCTGTTCGGGCTCCGCACCACGCTGCGTTCCCTCGCCGGTGGGCAGCCGGGCGCCGAGTCGTCCATCGGCAAGCTCATCGGCGTCGAGCACCTCCAGCAGGTGTGGGAGACCGCCGTCGACTGGATCGGCCCGGACGCCCTCACCGGCGAAGGCCCCGGCGGCATGCAGGACCCCACGTGGATGTTCCTGAACTCCCGCAACATGTCGATCGCCGGTGGCACCACCGACGTCCAGCTCAACATCATCGGCGAGCGGATCCTCGGGCTGCCGCGCGATCCGCAGCCGACGGGGAGGCCCGCATGACGATCGACCTGCAGGCGTCCGCGCGCGGTTGCGGCGTCGACGGCGCGTCCGCCGCCGCCCGCCGCGTCATCGCCGCGCTCGTCCGCGCCGGAGACATCTCCACGGCCGACATGTCGGACATCGCCGACCGGTTGAACGCCGTCGCCGACGACCTCGAAGCGACGGCGCCGCCCCTCGGCGACCGGCTGGTCGACATGTGGCAGGGCGACGGCAACACCCGCCACGACCCGGCCACCGGCCCCGAGAACCCCATCGCCCCGCCCCTCGAATACGAGGGCACGGCCGACGGCGGCATCTCGGCGGACGTCACCCTCGACCTCCCCTACCAGGGGCCGCCGTCGAGCGTGCACGGCGGAATCTCCGCCCTGATGCTCGACCACACCCTCGGCGTCGCGAACGGCTGGGCGGGCGTTTCGGGCATGACGGCCGAACTGACCCTCCGCTACCACCGCCTCACGCCGCTGTTCGAGCCGCTGACCGTCTCGGCCCGCCAGGTGTCGGTGGACGGCCGCAAGATCCGGACGGTCGGCGCCATCCGGCACAACGGCCGCGACTGCGTCACCGCCGAGGGCCTGTTCATCGCGAAGTACCCGCCCCGCCCCCGCTGACGGGACGTCCCCGGGCCGCCCGCGCGGCCCGGGGACTCACCCCGCGGGCTTGCGCGCCTCGAAGAGCACCCGCGTCGAATGGGCGACGAACGGGCCGTCCGCCCGGATCCGCTCGTCCAGTTCCCGCAACCGCTCCCGATGTCCCTCGACCGTGAACCCCGGGACCGTCCACACGACCTTCCGCAGGAAGTGCACGACGGCCCCCACGTCGAAGAACTCCATCCGGAGCCGCTCCATCCGCAGGTCGGCGACCTCCAGCCCCGCGGCCTCCGCACCGGCCCGCTCCGCGTCCGGGTGCCGCGCCTGCTCGGCGTCCGGTTGGGGGCCGAGGAAGAACTCCACGACCTCCCACACGCTCCCGGGCCCCACGTGCTGCGCGAAGTAGGTTCCGCCCGGACGCAGCACCCGCGCGATCTCGTCCCACCACACCGTCACGGGATGCCGGCTCGTCACGAGGTCGAACGCCGCGTCGCCGAACGGCAGCGGCGGCTCGTCCGGATCCGCCACCACGACGACCCCGCGCGGATGCAGCGTCCGCGTCGCCTTCGCGACGTTCGGCGGCCACCCCTCGGTGGCCACCATCGTCCGGGGGAACGACGCGGCCCCCGCGAGCACCTCGCCGCCGCCCGTCTGGACGTCCAGCGCCGCATCGACCGTGCCCAGCCGGGCGCTCATCGACCGCTGATACCCCCACGAAGGCCGCGCCTCGGTGGCCCGTCCCTCGAACCACGAGAAGTCCCACCCTTCGACGGGCTCCGCCTCGGCCTCCGCGACCAGTTCCTCGAACGTACGCACCCGTCCATCATCTCCCATCCGAAAATATAGAGACTGGTCTAGTAATTAACTAGACCGGTCTCTATAGTCCAATCCATGCGCGTTCACCATTTGAACTGCGGGACCTCCCGCCCGGCCGGTGGGAGCCTGGTCACCGGCATCGGCAGCCCGTTCTCCCTGGCGCGGCTGATCTGCCACTGCCTCCTCATCGAGACCGACGACGGGCTGGTCCTGGTCGACACCGGGTACGGCCTCGACGACGTGGCCCGTCCGGAACGGCTGCGAAGAAGCTTCCGGCTGTACTCCAGGCCGGTCCTGGACGCCGCCGAGACCGCCGCCCGCCAGGTCGTCGAGCTCGGTTACGAACCATCCGACGTCCGGCACATCGTGCTGACCCACTTGGACGTCGACCACGCGGGCGGCCTGGGCGACTTCCCGCACGCGAAGGTCCACGTCCACGCCGCCGAACTCGAAGCCGCGCGGCGTCCGGCCACCGCCCTCGACCGCTTCCGCTACCACCCCGCCCAGTGGGCGCACGGCCCCGACTGGGTCGAGCACACGGCGGGCGGGGACGACTGGTTCGGCTTCTCGGCCGTCCGGGACCTGCCGGGGCTGCCGCCCACGATCCTGCTCGTCCCCCTCGCCGGGCACACGCGCGGGCACACCGGCGTCGCCGTCGACCGCGACGGCCGCTGGCTGCTGCACGCGGGCGACGCCTACTTCAACCGCGGCCAGATGGAGCCCGACCCGTCCTGCCCTCCCGCGATCCGGGCCTTCCAGTCCTTCGTGCAGACCGACCGGGACGCCCGCCGCCGCAACCTGCGCCGCCTCAACGAGCTGGCGCTCACCGGGAAAGCGGACGTCGTCTGCGCGCACGACCCGGTGGAGTTCGACCGGACCCCGGCCGCCTGACGGCGGCCCGGGAAGAGACGAGGAACCGCATCCTCGACACGGCCCAGAACCTGTTCCAGCGCCAGGCCACCACGCCATGGGGCTGAACCAGATCCTGGCCGAAGCCCAGGCGCCCAAGGGGTCGCTGTACTTCCACTTTCCCGGCGGCAAGGAACAGTTCGCCGCCGAGACGGTCAAACGGGCCGCCGACGCGTGGGCCGCGGCGATCGAAGCCGTCCTCGCGGACAGCGCGGACATCGCGGCGGCCGCCCACGGCATCGCGGGCCTGCTAGGCGCGACGCTGGAGGAGTCCGGCTACCGCGACGGCTGCCCTCTCGCTACCGTCGGCGCCGCGGTGGCGGGCCGGGACGCGGGGCGGGACGCCGCGCCGGGGTGCTATCCGAGGATGCTGGGCTGGTCGATCGCCCACAGCCAGGTGCCGTCGGGTTGCCTGCGGGCCACCTCGACGGTCGCCCCGCCATCGGGCAGGCGCACCGAGGTCAGGGCGAGATCGCCGTTGTGGAGCGTCGGCTGCTGCTCGCCGGGAGTGAACACCGGACGGTCGGCCACGATCTGCTCGTACGCCCGACGGATCTCCTGGCTACCGGTGGCGACCCGGTCACCGGGCAGAGCCAGTACCGCGTCCGGCTCATAGAGTGCCACCAGTCCGTCGACATCGCCCTCGTTGAGCCGCTCGACCACCAATCGATTCAGGTCCTCCGGCCGTGTGGCCCGCTCGTGTGATCCGGTACTGCTCATCTTCCACTGCTCTCTAAGCCGGTCCGACAGCGAACGCTGCGGCTCCGCACGGATCGTGCCAGCAGGGTCCGACATCGCCGATCCGGGCGCCCCGCCGGGAAACCCACGGGGCCGGGCGTGCGCTCAGGTGGCCGGATGCGTCCTTGGGCGGGGACCCCTCCGGCGCCTGATCCGTCAGGCGGGACCGGCGTCGAGGGCGCGCCCGGCCGGGCCGCGGGCCTGCAGCCACGCGGGCAGAGCGGTCAGCGCCGCGGCCGCCAGCAGGATGACGGCCGCGGCCGCGAGCAGCCACGACCCCGGGGGCGTGACCAGCCTGCCGCCGACCAGCCAGAGCAGGACGCTCCCGCTCGGCGCGCCCACCAGCAGCGCGGGCACGGCGGGCAGGAGCTGCGCGGTGCAGATCGCCGCGACCACCTGGCCGGGCGTGGCGCCGAGCGTACGGGTGACCGCCAGGGAGCGCCGGGCCTGCACCGCGGCGCTCCAGCCGAGGAACACGGTGTTGACCGCCGACAGCGCCGCCAGCGCGAGCGTGATGCCGAGGATCACCTGGGCGTTCCGGTCGTTCACCGCCTCCATGGCGGCGGCGGTCAGCCCGGTGCCCGGGTCGGTCGCGACGGCGGTGCGGTAGCCGAGCATCGCGGTGACCGTGACGGCGGTCGCGGCCGTCCCGACGAAGGTCAGGACGGCGCGTCCGGGCCGGCGCACGAGCAGTCGCACGCCGACCAGCAGCGACGTGGGCAGGTACGCCGTCACGGCGGTCACCCACGGATGGTGCGCGTGCGGGTGCGCCGGGGCGGCGAGGGCGGCCACGGTGCTGGTGCGGGCGGCCCGCAGGACGGGGCCGAGCGTCCCGGCCACCGCGACCAGAACCCCGAGGACGGCCGCCGCGACGACGATCGCGGTGCTCGGCGGCCCGGCGGTGTCGAGCAGCCCGGCGCTCGGATCGGCGAGTCCGGGCGCCGCGAGCGACCCGGCGGCCAGCCCGAGCGCGGTCGCCACGGCCGTCAGCAGCAGGTACTGCGCCAGCAGGACGGCCGCGACCGTGCCGGGACCCGCGCCCACGGCCTTGAGCAGCCCGGCCCGCCGGTTGTCGCGGGCGGCGCGCACCGCGGCGAGCGCGGCCAGCGTGACGGTCGCCGCCACGGCGAGCAGCCAGCCGCCCACGACCAGGGAGGGCTGGCTGCCGTGGATCATGTTCAGGTCCGTGCGGAGGACGGTCTGCCAGTTGCGGGTGGTGGCCCCGTAGACGTCCCGGCGGTCGGGCGTGAACACCGTCTCGCGCCACCGGACGATCGAGGCGGCGTCGGATTCGGTCAGGTTCACGTGCACCAGGTACACGGCGGGCGCGTCGCCCGCGCCGCGCGCGCGTCCGCGGTGGTGAACCAGATCCGGCCGCCCCGGTCGCTCGGCCCGATCTGGGCCCAGTTGCTCCACGGATGCACCGGCGTGGCCGCGCTGATCGCGGTCCCGACCACCGGATAGGCGCGCCCGCCGATGGTGACGCGGTCGCCGGCGTCCACGCCGAGCGCCTTTGCGAAGCCGCGCTCGACGACCGCGCCGCCCGGCCGCACCCACGTCCCGGACGTCACCAGCGGCCGGTCCACGGCGGACGGCGCGGCGTCGCGCCCCTCGACCGACGTCGACGCCGTACGGCCGTTCGCCCGGACCTCGGTGTCGAACGCGAAGATCGGGCCGGACTGCGCGTCCACACCGGGCGCGTCCGCGATCGCTTCGGCCAGGGGAGCGGGGTCCGTGGACGGCGTGATGGCGGTGATGTCGGGCCCGGCGGTCGCCGCCCGCGTCTTCAGGTAGCCGTTGACGATGGCGTTGTTGGCCGTGAGCCCGAGCGTCAGGAAGGCCGTGCAGGCGGTGACGGCGACGACGAACATGACCGCCTCGCCGGGACGGCGGCGCAGGTCGGAAGCGATCAGCCGCCACATCAGCAGTAGGCGTCCCATCGTCACTCCTCCCAGTTCAGCAGCGCGCCGAGCCCGGTGCGGCGACCGTCCGGACGCTCGTGCGGACGGTCGTCGCCGGCGGCCCGCCCGTCCCGCAGGGAGACGACGCGGTCCGCGGTGGCGGCGACGCGCTCGTCGTGGGTGACCATCACCAGCGTCTGGCCCGCCGAGCGCAGCTCGCCGAACAGCCGCAGCACATCGTGCGTCGCGGCGCTGTCGAGGTTCCCGGTGGGCTCGTCCGCGAAGACCACCAGCGGCTCGTTGACCAGCGCGCGGGCGATCGCCACCCGCTGCCGCTGCCCGCCGGACAGCTGCCCGGGCCGGTGCCGGGTCCGCTCGGCGAGCCCCACCCGGTCGAGCAGCCCGGCGGCCCGCCGCCGCGCGGTGCGCGGCGCCGCACCGGCGAGCAGCGCGGGCAGCTCGACGTTCTCCGCCGCCGTCAGCTCGTCCATCAGGTGGAACGACTGGAACACGAAGCCGACGGCACGCCGCCGCAACCTGGCCAGCGCCCGTTCGCCCAGCCGGTCGATGCGCCTTCCCCCGAGCCACACCTCGCCCTCGCTGGGCCGGTCGAGCCCGCCGAGGAGCTGCAGCAGCGTCGACTTGCCGCAGCCGCTGGGGCCGGTCACCGCGAGCGTCTGCCCGGCCGGCACGTCCAGGTCGACGCCGTCGACGGCCCACACCATGCTCTCGTCCCGCCCGTACGCCCGCGACAGGCCGGACGCCCGCAGCACCGGATCTCCGTTCAACGCCTCGCTCCACCTTTCCCACGCGCGGACCAGGCCCGCTCGCACGCCTCCAGCCAGCGCAGATCGGCCTGCACCCGGAGGGCGATCCCCTCCAGCAGCAGCCCGGCCTCCGAGTTCTCTTCGTGCGCGAGGACCGCCTGCTGGGCCTCGGCCAGATCGCGCATCAGCTCCCGCCGCCGCGCGTCCACGAGCGTGAGCGGATCGGCGAGCCCCGACTCGGCGGCGGCGACCAGCTTCAGGTGGAACTCCGTCACGTCCGCCCTGGGCCCGAGCCCCTCGGCGAGCCACGCGGCCACCCGCTCCCGCCCGTCCGGCGTCAGCGCGTACACCTTGCGCCGCGGCCCGCGCACCGGCACGTCCTCACGCTCGAACACGACGAGGCCCGCCTTCTCCAGACGGGTGAGCGTCACGTAGACCTGGCCCGCGTTGAGCGACTCGCCCACCGGCCCGAGCGCCGCCACCAGCCGTCTGCGCAGGTCGTACCCGTGCGACGGCTCCTTGGTCAGCAGCGCCAGCACCACGTCCTGCACGGACCACCCTCCTCGACGACCCCCAATAGATAGCGGTTAAGTAATGCCCCCGTCAACGCGTCGGAACCCGGGCCACGACCGCCTCCGCCGCCGCGTCGCCCCACGCGAGGATCGGACGCTCCTCGACATACGCCCACGTACCGTCCGGCATCACCCGTCCGCTCACCTGCACGCCGTCCGCCGGGTCCCGCCCGAACACCCACAGCACCGGCGGACGGACGTCGTAGAACTTGACGCACCGTCCGCCGCGCGCCTTCACGCCCTCGGCGAGCGCGTCGAGCCGCCGCCGCACGAGCCGTCGGCTCATCCGGCGGCGACCTTCGCCCAGACCCACTTGCCGGACGGCTCGGTCTTGCAAGCCCCGCACTCCGAGGCGAGCGCCCGCACCAGATGCAGCCCGCGTCCGCCGTCCTCGTGCCCGGGCTCCAGCGCCATGGGGTCGGGCGGGACGTCCGGGACGAGCGGCCGCGCGACCGGCATCGCGTCCGACGCGTCCCAAACGGCGACGAGAACGCACCCGACCTCCCGCGTGAACCGAACCCGAATCATCGAATCCGGCACACTGCGAACCGCGTTCGTGACCAATTCCGCGACGATCAGCGAAACCTCGTCGGAGATCGTCCGCAGCCCCCACTCGTCCACCCGAAACCCCACGAGCGTCCGAACCATCCCCGGCGTACTCTGAGCCGCGAGACACGATATGTCCAGATTGTTTGATTGGGTCGATTTCATGCCATGTCACCTGCCTCTCTTCTCGTTTTTCTCGAGACAAGAGTGGCCGTGCCGAGTTAGGTTGTCGCGTGTCGATAACACATCCGATACACCGGAGGTGAAGCGATGTCCGCCATCGAGCGGCTGGATCCAGACTCGTCTTTTAAGCATTGGATCGCCTCTGACCTGCGGTTTTATCGTGAAGGCTTGCAGTTTTCCCTGGCTCAGATGGGAAGGGTGATGGGATGCAGTCGCCACACTGTGTCGAACATCGAGCACGCCCGCGATGGCTGGAACATGAATGAGGATCAGGCGTCCAAGCTGGATGCGCATCTGCACCTTAACGGGCATTTTGGTCGATTGGTTCGGTATGCTCGAACCGCCCATGACCCTGACTGGTTTGCGGAGTATGCAAAATATGAGGCCAAGGCCGTTATAATTAGGACATACCGACTGTCTCTGATGCCTGGACTCCTTCAAACCCCCGAGTACGCCCGGGCTTTGCTTACCTCCGCTCGCCTGGTTGACGACATTGAGGCGGCGGTTGAGAGCCGGATGGGGCGGCAGGAAGTCCTGGCCAGAAGCAAGCCGCCACTGTTTTGGGTCTTGTTGGACGAGAACGTTCTCTATCGTCCCGTGGGAGGCCCAGAGGTGATGCGCGGCCAACTTGCTCGCCTGCGCGAGGCGGTTGGGCTGTCAAACGTAACGATACGAGTCATCCCTCAACACGGTGGCTTTTATCTCGGGCTCGATGGCTCGTTCAACATGCTGGCCATGGCGGCAGGGGAGTCGGTGTTCGTTGAGGCTCCCGGCGGGGGGAGGCTGATTCAGGGCAGCACAGAGGTCCGCGATTTCGCGATACGTTGGGACATGATCGGTGCGAGTGCCCTGCCGTGGGACTCGTCACGAGACCTCATCGAGCGAGCGATGGAGAGGGTTTCATGATCATTTGGCGTAAGTCCAGTTACAGCGGCGGCGGCGGCTCAGGTGGGCAAGAATGCGTCGAAGTCGCTCAGTTGCATGGACGCTTGGGCATCCGCGACAGCAAGGCACCCGAGGCCGGCCACCTATCCCTTGCCTCCTCGGCGTTCGCCGATCTCCTCGCCCGTGCGAAGCGGGACGAGTTCACGTGCTAGTCATCGGGGTTCGTTGATCTGCGGCGTGTTGCCCTTATGGGCGCCCGAGTTAGGGCAACACGCCGCAGATCAACGTTAGGAGGCCGTCGGCCTGACGACTGGGGGCGCTCAACTGCCGGGCGGGGTGGTCAGGTGGGGGCCCAGGAACGCTAGTTGGCGGGGGAGCATTTTGCGGCGGAACGCCGCGTCGTGGCAGCCGGAGTAGATTCCGCCTTCCGGCTGCTCGCCCGCGTCGCGCAGGGTCGCCAGAAGTTCCTTGGTCGGGTCGGCGAAGGAGTCGTGGTCGCCGCATCCGGCCCACGTCGGGATCCCGGTCAGTCGTCGGCCGTAGTGCCGCGCGTCCGCGTCGTTGATCGCCGGTGACGTCGCCACCAGCGCGGCCACCTTCGAGGCGCCCTGCTCGGACGCCAGGCGCAGCGCGCCGTCGCCGCCCATCGACCAGCCGAGCAGGCCGAACCGTCCGGTCTCCAAACCTTGTTCGGCCAGGAATGGGAGCAGGTGGTTCATGACGAGGCCACCGGTGTACCAGCGGTCCACGGACGCCACGGCGAACGGCGGCGTCCCCTTGCCCACCGCGTCGGCCAGGTAGTTCTGGATCGCGTACACGTCGAACGGGGTGCGCGCGTTCCCACCGCCGCCGTGCAGCAGGACGGCGACCGGCAGCGGCGAACGTGTACCGGGCGGGCGGCCGATCACGACGCGGACGGACTCGCCGCCCGCGCGCAGGGTGTGCTCTTGCACCGGGCCGGCTGGGGTCGGCGGGGGAGCGGGCATGTCGCCGCAGCGTCCGAGGGCCCGCGCGGCGCGTTCCTTGCCCGGCAGCACGCCCGCTTCCACCAGCGCCGCGACGCCTCCGCCGGCCGCGAACACGCCCGCGGCGATCAAGAAGCCCCGCCGTGCCATCTCGCCCATCGCCCCTCCCGCCTCAGAAAGTAGTGGCTTCGGTGATCTACCGGGGGAAAACGCCCTCGGGGGATGGGCCGCGCCGACTTTGGGCGAGGTCATTGACGCGGCCTCCGGGGTGTGCAATAACAGCGTTACTGGTAAATAACGCTGTTATTGAGGACGGTATGGCTTCGAGCGCGTACGAGCTGGCGCAGCGGCTGGGGGACGAGGCGGTGCGCACGTCGGTGCTGGACGCCGCGAGCCGGTTGCTGGCCGTCGAGGGGCCGGGGGCGCTGGCGCTGCGGCGGATCGCCGCCGAGGTCGGCTGCTCCACGACCGTCCTGTACCGGATGTTCGCCGGGAAGGCCGGGCTGGTGGAGGCCCTGTACGTCGAGGCGTTCGAGCGGTTCCGGCGGCGGCTGGCCGCGGTGCCGAAACGGGACGACCCGTTGGCCTACCTCACCGACCTTGGGCGCGCCTACCGCGCCAACGCACTGGACGAGCGCAACTACTACCGGCTGATGTTCGGCGAGCCCGTCCCGGGGTTCCGGGCGAGCGACGACGCGCTGGTGCGGGCCGCGGCGACCTTCGCGATCCTGGAGGACGCCCTGGCCGACTGCGCCGCCGCCGGGCTCCTCGTCGACGGCGACCCGCGCCATTTCGCCGCGTCGCTCTGGGCCGCCATCCACGGGGTGGTGAGCCTCGAACTGGCGGGCCACCTGCCGGACGACGCCGACGAGATCTTCGACGCCACCCTCATCGCCATGGGAATCGGACTGTTCCGCAAATAGAGAAGCGAGGCCCCGATGTCCAATCCGTACCTGGAAGGTCTTCTCGCCCCCGTCACCGAAGAGGTCACCGCGCACGACGTGCCCGTCACCGGGCGCGTCCCGTCCGAGCTGAACGGCCGCTACCTGAGGGTCGGCCCCAACCCCCTCGGGCTGGAGGACCCGGAGTCGTACCACCTGTTCACCGGGGACGGCATGGTGCACGGCGTGCGGCTGCGCGACGGACGCGCCGAGTGGTACCGCAACCGCTGGGTGCGGTCGCGGCGGGTCGCGGCGAAGCTCGGCGAGGAATGGCCCGCGGGGCCGGTCTTCGACGACTTCGACTTCGCCCCGAACACCAACGTGATCGGCCACGGCGGCCGGACGTTCGCGCTGATGGAGGCCGGGTCCAGGCCGTACGAGCTGAGCCGTGACCTCGGGACGCTCGGGCCGTGCGACTTCGGCGGCACGCTCAAGGGCGGCTACACCGCGCACGCGAAGAAGGACCCGGCGACCGGCGAACTGCACGCCGTCGGGTACTACTTCGGGTGGGAGCACCTGGAGTACACGGTGCTGAGCGCGTCCGGGCTCGTCACCCGCTCGTTGGAGATCCCGGTCGAGGACGGCCCGATGGTGCACGACCTCGCGCTGACGCAGAAGTACGTCATCGTGTACGACCTGCCCGTCACGTTCTCGATGGACATGGCGATGTCCGGCGCCGCCCTCCCGTACGCGTGGAACGACGCGCACCCGGCGAGGATCGGCCTGCTTCCCCGCACCGGCGACGCGACGGACGTGCGGTGGATCGACATCGAGCCGTGCTGGGTCTTCCACACGATGAACGCCTACGACGACGGCGACCGGATCGTCCTGGACCTCGTGAAGTTCCCCAGCTTCCTGCGGGACGGCCGCCTGGAGGGCAACCCGCCGCCGGTGCTCGACCGCTGGACGATCGATCCCGCCGCGGGCACGGTCGCGCGGCAGACCCTCGACGACCGTCCCCAGGAGTTCCCCCGCGTCGACGAGCGACTGACGTCCCTGCCGCACCGCTACGGCTACACCGTCGCGTCGCAGGCGGTCGGCGACGATCTCGGCGGGGAGGCGCTCCTCAAGTACGACTACCGGACGGGACGCGGCGACACCCGGCTCTTCCCGGCCGGTTCGGCGGTCGGCGAGGCCGTCTTCGTCCCGGCCGCGCCCGGCTCCGGCGAGGACGACGGCTACCTGATGACCCTCGCCTACGACGCCGAACGCGGCGCCACCGACCTGGTCGTCGTCTCCGCGCAGGACTTCACCGGCGACCCGGTGGCCGTCGTCCACCTGCCCGTCCGCGTACCGCCCGGCTTCCACGGCAACTGGCTCCCCGACGACGGCTGACCGGCGGCCCGGGACCGGTCCCGCGAGGGAGGGGGCACACTTCCGAACGATCGGAGCCGGAAGGCGGGCCGGACGCGGTCGTCGCGTCGTCCCGGCCCGCGACGGCCCGGCGTGACCTCCGGCCGCGCGGGACGTCAGAGCCGCTTGAAGTAGCGGGAGATCGGGAGTTCGACGAACCCGGCGCGCTCGTAGGTGAGGCGGGCGGGGGCGTGGCCGGGGTCGCCGCCGGTCTCCACCATCGCGAGCGGCAGGCCCGCGTCCTTGATCCGGTCCAGCGCGAACGACGTCAACCGCGACCCGACACCGCCGCGCTGGTGGTCGGGGTCGACGGCGATCATGTAGATCTCGCCCATCTCGTCCTCCGGGTGCAGCCGGACGGCGACGAAGCCGATCACGCGGCCGTCGAGTTCGGCGACCCACACGTCCCCGCCCGCGCACACGGACAGGACGGCCGCGCGCTGGTCGGCACGCCAGTCCGGGTGCATCAGCTCGAACAGGCCGGACGGTCGCAGGACGTTCGCCAGCGAGGCGAAGACCGGCTCCCACGCGCGCAGGGAAAGATCGACCACCGCGTCGTGGTCGCGGGGGGCCAGGGGCCGGATCGCCAGTCGCATCCGGTCATCGTGGCAGGCGGACGTTCGTCCGGCGATCGGTTTTTCAGTGGTTCTCGACCGGGAGCAGTTCGGCGGCGAATGCGTCGAGCCAGGCCGGACGGGACGTCACGCGGCCCGCCGGGCGGACGACGAACTTCGACAGCCCCGCGTCGATGAAGCGGCGGAGGTGTTCGCGGGCGTCGTCCCAGCTCCAGCACACGAGGTCGCGCGGGTCGGCCACGTCGGGACGGTCCGCGCGGAGCCGGGTGAGCAGGGCGTCCACGGTGCGTTCGGGGGCGTCGTCCGGGACGATCGTGAGGTAGGTGCCGTAGTGGTCCGCGTCGATCGTCCGGCCCGCTCGGTCGGCGGCGGCCAGGATCCGCTCGCGGCCGGTCTCGGCGTCGGCGGGGGTGATCGTGCCGGCGAGCCAGCCGTCGCCGAGCCGTCCGATCCGGTCCATCGCGGCGGGGACGCGGCCGCCCAGCCACAGGTCGAGGGGCTTGGCGGGCAGCGGCGCGACCGACGCGTCCTCGAAGGTGAAGAACCGGCCGCGATGGGTGACGGACGGGCGGGTGAGCAGCGCCCGGACGACCTGCAGCGCCTCCTCGAACACCTCCGCGCGGCCGCCGTCCACGGGGAAGACGGGACGGTCGCCGCGCCGGGCGGGACGGACGCCGAAGACGGGCAGGACGCGCCGGGGTGCGAGCGCCGCGAGCCCGGCGAGCTGTGCGGCGACGACCGCCGGGTTGCGTCCGGGGAGCACCAGCACGCCGGTTCCGAGCTTCAGCCGTTCGGTGCGGCCCGCCGCGTAGGCCATGCCGACCAGGGGGTCGACCGAGCCGGGCGCGGACACCAGGTCCGACAGCCACAGCGAGTCGATCCCGCGCGCCTCCAGGTCGGCCGCGAGCCCGCCGAGCCCGGGATCGTCCGCCGCGCCGCGTTCGGGCACGTCCCCCACACCGATGCGGATCTTCATACGGCCATCAGATCTCTCGCTCGCGCGGACCGTCAAGGCGGGCCGAGTTCGAGCCCGTCCAGGCGCGCGGTCAGGCCCGCGCGTTCGCCCCGCCGGACGTCCGGTGCGACGCCGAGCGCGGCCAGTTCGGTGCGCAGCGCGGCGGGGGACGGGTGGGCGACGACGAACGAGCGGAGCGGGACGACCGGCAGCGCGTCCGCCGGATGGTCGGCCGTTCCCCAGTCGATGAGGAACGGCCGGACGCCGGGCAGCGGCGGGGTGAGCCGCCAGGTCAGGAGCGTGCCGTCGGGGCGCCGCCGGCGACATCTCGCGCGCGTCGTCCAGCCCGACGCCCGCGGCGCGGGCCCGGGCGACGGCCGCGTCGATGTCGGCGGTCGCGACGGCCCAGCCGACGAGAGCGGGCGCGGCCAGGTCGTCGACGCCGAACGGGCGGGGCGCGGCGGGTTCGGGCTGGTCGGGGTCCGGTCCGACGATCTCCAGGTAGGCGCGGCCGCCGACCCCGAGCAGGTGGTTGCGGGTGCCGAGGCCGACGTGCGGCCCGCCCTCGACCGGACGCACGCCCGTCCGTTCGGCGACCCGCTCCACCGCGGCCGCGAGGTCCGGCGCCGCGTACACGAGGTGGTCGAGGGCGGTCATGGCGCGGTTCCTCTCGTCAGGCTGCGCAGCGCCAGCTCGACCCAGCGGCGGCGGGCGGGTTCGGGGACGTCGTCGTCCGGCAGGGTGCTCATCAGCAGCACCAGGTCCCCGACGGTGACGTCGGGGCGCAGGGTGCCCTCGCGGGACGCGGCCTCGACGATGCGCGAGAGCCCGCCGAGGGCGCGTTCCGCCAGGTCGGGACGGTCGCCGACGCCGAGGTTGCGCAGGGCGGCCTTCACGCCGCGGTCGTGGCCGACGGCTTCGCTGGCCCATTCGAACAGGGTGGTCAGCGCGGCGACGGCGCTGCCGCCCGCGTCGACGCGCGCGACGGCGGCGTCGAGGGTCTCGAACATGCGGGCGGACATCTCGTCCACGATCGCGTTCACGAGGTCGGCCTTGGTCGGGAAGTGCCGGTAGAGGGTGCCCACGGCCACGCCCGCCTCGCGGGCGATGTCGTCCATTCCGGCGCTCTCGCCGCGCGCAGCGATCAGCGTGCGCGCGGCGCGCAGGATGTTGGCCCGGTTCCGCGCGGCGTCGGCGCGCAGCCCCATGGAATCACCGTCCCTTCCGCGAACTCCACAAGATGAGCTATGGTTCACCATATATCGTGAACCTACGTTCAGGTTATGGAGGATCCGTGCCCGAACACAGCGCGGCCGGCCTGCCCGGCCTCGACGGCCGCACGGCGATCGTCACCGGCGCCAACACGGGAATCGGCCGGGCGACGGCCGAGGCGCTGGCGCTGCGCGGCGCCCGCGTCGTGATGGCCTGCCGCGACCGCGCGAAGGCCGAGGCCGCGCGCCGCGAGATGCTGGACGGCACGGGCGTCGGCGCGGACCGGCTGATCGTGCGGCGGCTCGAACTGGGAGATCTGTACGGAATCGCCAGGTTCGCCGAGGAGTTCCTCGACGAAGCGGACCGGCTCGACCTGCTCATCAACAACGCGGGACTGGCGTTCGTCGACCGGGGCCGCACCGCGGACGGCTTCGAAACCCACTTCGGCGTGAACCACCTCGGGCACATGGCGCTCACCCTGCGCCTGCTGCCCGCGCTCGTCGCGACGCAGCACTCCCGCGTCGTCACCGTCACCAGCGTCGGGCACCGGATGGGCCGCATCCGGCACACCGACCCGTGCTTCGCCGCGGGCGGCTACAGCCGCACCCGCGGCTACACCCAGTCCAAGCTGGCCAACGTCCTGTTCACCGCCGAACTGGCGCGGCGGCTCGACGGAGCGGGGCACGGCACGCTCGCGCTGTCGGCCGATCCCGGCGGCGCCCGCACCGAGCTGGGCACGAAGCAGAACGGCGGCGTGATGCGCGTGCTGGCCCGGCTCTCGGTGCTGATCCCGTCGCAACCGCCCGCGGGCGCGCCCGGCCCACCCTGCGCGCGGCGACCGATCCGCTGGCCCGCAACGGGGACCTGTACGGCCCCCGGCGCGGGTTCGGCGGGGAACCGGCGCGCCAGACGCCGGGCGCCCGGGCCCGCGACCCCGAATCGGCCGCGCGGCTGTGGGACCTGTCGCTGGAGATGATCGGCCAGGAGGAGCCCGCCGAACTCGCCGCGGCCCGCCCCCGCTGACACCCGTCCCTTTTTCCACTCCGAAAGCACGTACGTCTGCTTTCGCATGCCTTCTTTTAGGGGAACCATGTCCGCTCTCGCACGCTGGTGCTACCGGCGGCGTCTCGTCGTCGTGCTGCTCTGGCTCGGGGCGCTGGTCGGGCTGGGCGTCGCGTCCCAGTCGATCGGCACCTCCTACAGCACCGACCTCGTACTACCCGGAACCGAGTCCAAGACGGCTCTCGAACTGCTCCAGCGAACATCGCCCGAACAATCCGGATCCACCGCCACCGTCGTGTGGCGCGCGGAGCGCGGGACGGTCCGCGACGCGGCCGTCCGGGAGAAGATGTCCGCCGCGCTCGACGAGATCTCCGGCCTCCCCGGGGTCGGGGACGTGCGCGGACCGTACGTGCCGGGCGCGGAGGGGCAGATCAGCCGGGACGGCCGCACCGCCTACGCCCACGTCGCGTTCGGCGCGCAGACCGAGGCGCTCGCGCCGGACGACGTCGAGCGCGTCGCCGACACCGCCGCGCGGGGCGCCGCCGACGGCGTCCGCGTCGAGCTCGGCGGCCCGGCCCTCACCCGGATCAGCGAACCGAGCACCGGCACCGCCGAACTCGTCGGCGTCGTCGCGGCCGCCATCGTGCTGTTCCTGGCGTTCGGGTCGCTGTTCGCGATGGTCCTCCCGCTCGTCACCGCCATCGCCGGGCTCGGCACCGCGATCCTGACGATGGGCCTGCTCAGCAACGCGTTCACGCTCGCCGACCTCACCCCCACGCTCGGCACGCTGATCGGGCTCGGCGTCGGCATCGACTACGCCCTGTTCATCGTCACCCGCCACCGCGCCGGGCTGCGCGCCGGACGCGGCGTGCAGGAATCGGTGGCCGCGGCCGTGGCGACGTCCGGACGGGCCGTGCTGTTCGCCGCCGGAACCGTCGTCGTGTCGCTGCTCGGCATGCTCGTCCTCGGGCTGTCCTTCCTGAACGGCGTGGCGATCGGCGCCGCGCTGACGGTCGCGCTCACCGCCGTCGCCGCCGTCACGCTGCTCCCGGCGATGCTCGGCTTCCTCGGCACCCGCACCCTCGCCCGCCGCGAGCGCCGCCGCCCTCGCCGCGCACGGTCCCGTCGCCGAGACCGAGGCCACCGGCTTCTGGGCGCGCTGGGCGGGCACGGTGCGGCGGCGCCCCCGGGCGCTGTCCGCCGTGGCGCTGGTCGTCATGACGGTGCTCACCGTGCCGGTCTTCGGGATGCGGCTCGGCTCGTCCGACCAGGGCAACGACCCGCAGGGCACGACGACCCGCGCCGCCTACGACATGCTCGCCGCCGGGTTCGGCCCCGGGTTCAACGGCCCGCTGTACCTGGTCGCCGAGGTGCCGGACGAGCGCGGACGGGCGGCGCTCGACGCGCTCGTCGGGGACGTGCGCGGCGCCGCGGGCGTGGCGAGCGCGACCGCGATGCCGATGCGCGACGGCGCGTCCGTCGGCGTCGTCGAGGTGATCCCCACGAGTTCGCCGCAGTCGCCCCGCACGTCCGAGCTGATCGAGCGGCTGCGCGCGGAGGAGATCCCGGACGCCGAGCGCGGCACCGGCCTCCGCGTCCACGTGGGCGGCGAGACGGCCGTCAACGACGACTTCGCCGACGTCCTCGCGGGCCGGATGCCGCTGTTCGTCGGCGTGATCGTCGGCCTCGGCTTCCTCCTGCTGTTCGTGGCGTTCCGCAGCCTCGTCGTCCCGGCGACGGCCGCGGTGATGAACCTGTTCGCCGCCGGCGCGTCGATCGGCGTGGTCGTCGCGTTCTTCCAGTGGGGCTGGATCTCCGAACCGTTCGGGCTGGGCACCGGGCCGGTGGAGACGTTCCTGCCGGTGCTGATGCTGCCCGTGCTGTTCGGCCTCTCCATGGACTACCAGGTGTTCCTGGTCAGCCGCATGCACGAGGAGTGGACGCACCACCGCGACAACGGGCGCGCGGTGATCGTCGGGCAGGCGTCCACCGGGCGGGTCATCACCGCCGCCGCCACCATCATGATCGCGGTGTTCGCGGCGTTCGTCCTGGGCGGCCAGCGGGTGATCGCGATGTTCGGCACCGGCCTCGCCGCCGCGGTCGCACTGGACGCGTTCGTCCTGCGCACCGTGCTCGTCCCGGCGGTGATGCACCTCCTCGGCCGCGCGAACTGGTGGCTGCCGCGATGGCTGGACGCGCGCCTGCCGCACCTGTCGATCGAAGCGCCCGCCGAACCGCCCGCCGCGCCGCCCGCGTCCGTCCCGGCCCGGACGGACGCCTAGCCGCGGGTCACGCGGTGGCCGCGCCCGTTCCCGCCGGTGCCGACTCGGGTCCGCCGGCGGGAACGGTGCGGGTGAGCATGTGCGCCTCGCGCATCCGCCCGTCGGGGGCGAACCGCCCGAAGAAGTAGACCTCGATGTCGAGCTTCTTTCCGCGTTGCAGCACGTGCAGCGTGTACCGGGCGGCGAGCCGGTCGCCGTTCGCGGCCGCTTCGTGCACGTCGATGCGCTGGCTGGGACGGTTCTTGCGCACGGGGCGGGCGTGCGCGATGAGCTTGTCCCGGTCCATGCGGTGACCGTCGGCCACCTCGACGATGTCCGGCGTGTGGTAGCGGTCGATGACCACCGCCGGATCCTCCTCCTCGCGCAGGAGGTCCGCGGTGTAGTCGGTGAAGAAGTCCGCGATGAACTTCCCGGGGTCGATGTCGTCGAAGGGACGCACGGCACTCCCGCCGGTAGGAATCGGCTTTAACTCTTACAGTGTGTAAAATATGCAGCAGTCGACAACTTTGGCAAGGTGTAAGAGATGACCTCGTCCCCGGCCCGCAACCGCCGTGCCGACGCCCTGCGCAGCAGGGCGGCCATCCTGGACGCGGCCGTCCGGGTCCTGACGCCCGGCCCGACGCGGGCGTCGCGGCCGTCGCCACCGCCGCGGGCGTCACCCGCCAGACCGTCTACGCCCACTTCCCCACCCGGGACCGGTTGCTGTCGGGGGTCCTCGACCACCTCACCGCGGCGACCGTCGCGGAGATGGACGCCGCCGACCTCGACACCGGACCGGCCGCCGAGGCGCTGCTGCGGCTGCTCGACGCGGGCGCGGACGGCCGGCCGGCACCCCGTCCTCATGCGGGCGCTCGCCGCGCTGCCCGCCGACTCCGGGGAGGACGCGCAGCGCCACACCGCGATCGCCGACCGGCTCCGCCGCATCGTCCGGCGCGGCAGGCGGACCGGGGAATTCGACGACCGGCTCCCCGTCGACTGGCTCGTCACGGTGATCATCACGCTCGGCCACACCGCGAGCGAGGAGCGGGACGCCGGGCGGCTGTCGGCCGCCGAGGCGGACGAGGCGCTCCGCACCACGCTGCTGCGCCTGCTCGGCGCGGACGGCTCGTAGGCTCGTCCCCGTGACCGACTTCTTCGCCGGGGACACCCGCACCAACCGTGAGCGAATGCTGGCCGGGGATCCGTACATCGCGGACGACCCCGAACTGGAGGCCGCGTCGAAACGCGCGATCGCGCTGGCCCACCGGTACGGCGAGGTGTACCCGGCCGACCAGGGCGCCGCCCGTCCCGTCCTGGAGGAACTGCTCGGGTCGATCGCCCCCGACGCGCACATCCGGCCGCCGCTGTACGTCGACTACGGCTCCCACATCACGGTCGGTTCGGGCACGTTCGCGAACTATGGGCTGACCGCTCTGGACGTCGCGCGCATCACGATCGGCGACGACGTGCAGATCGGCCCGAACGTCCAGCTGCTCACCCCCACCCACCCCCTCGACCCCGAGCAGCGCCGCGCGAAGATCGAGGGCGCCGCCCCGATCGTCATCGAGGACAACGTGTGGATCGGCGGCGGCGCGATCGTCCTCGCCGGGGTCACGATCGGCGCGAACAGCGTCATCGGGGCCGGGGCGGTCGTCACCAAGGACGTTCCCCGCGACGTCGTCGCCGTGGGCACCCCGGCCAAGGTGATCCGCGACCTGTAACGGCCGGACGCGCCGTAGGGTTCGGCACGCCGTCGAGCAGGAGAACGGGACGCGGCACCGTCCCGGTATGAGCTTCCCCCTCGACCGCTAAGCCGTAAGAACGGACAGAACCGACTTCGTCACCGTGTCGGCGGCGTCCTCGGCGGCGAGGCGGCCCGCCCGGACCTCGTTCGCCGCGCCGTGCACGATGTAGTGGACGACGCTCACCAGCCAGGCTTCGCTCAGGTCGGTGCGCATGACGCCCTCCTCCCGGCCGCGCCGGACGAGGTCCGCCATCCGCCGTGCGGGCGGGTCGTGCAGCTCGCGCATCCGGCCCGCCGGGAGGACCCCCTCGGCGGCGGCCAGCAGGGACCCGGACTCGGCCGCGAGCCGCCAGCTCGACGCGAGCAGGCGGCCCATCGCCGCGCGGGCGTCCCCGGTGAGATCGACGGCCGCCAGGACCTCGTCGCCGTCGCGCAGCGCGTCCGTCAGAGCGGCTTCGACCAGGTCGGCGCGGGTGCGGAAGTGCCCGTAGAGGGTCATCCGCCCGACGCCCGCCGCACGGGCGATGTCGTCCGTGCTCGCGTTCGGGTCGGAGCTCAGCAAGGTGCGCGCGGCGGACACGATGCGGGCGATGTTGCGCTCCGCGTCGGCGCGGCGCCGGGGACGGGCGGACGGTGCGGTCACGCGAACCACCCTAACCCGTACGGCCATGTTCGAGTTATTGCGGCCCTCGGGGAATTCGTATGCAGGAGTACGAATTAGATTGGCCGAAGAACTCGTATCCAGACGTACGAGTTACGGCTACGGGAGGACCCGATGAAATCCCTCGACGGACCGCACCCGGCACGGTGGCGCGTGCTGGGCTTCCTCGGGGTGGCGCAGCTGATGCTGATCCTCGACGTCACGGTCGTGGCGATCGCGCTGCCCCACATCGAGGCCGACCTCGGCGTCGGCCGCGAGACCCTGACCTGGACGGTCAGCGCCTACACCCTCACCTTCGGCGGACTGATGCTGCTCGGCGGCCGCCTCGCCGACCTCGCGGGCGCCAACCGGATCGTGCTCGCCGGCCTCGTGCTGTTCACCGTGGCCTCGCTGGTCACGGGCCTGGCGGGGTCCGCCGAAATGCTGCTCGGCGGGCGCGTCGCGCAGGGCGTCGGCGCGGCGCTGCTGTCCCCGGCCGCGCTGTCCCTGGTCGTGGCGCTGTTCGACGGGGACGAGCGCAACAAGGCACTCGGCGTGTGGTCCGCGCTCGGCGGCGGCGGCGCGGCCCTCGGCGTCCTGCTCGGAGGCCTGCTCACCGCCGGTCCCGGCTGGGAATGGGTCTTCTACGTCAACGTGCCCATCGGCGCCGTGATCGCCGTGGCCCTCGCCGTCATGCTCCCCGCCGCGCCCCCGGCCGCCGCACGCGGCCGCGTCGACGTCCCCGGCGCCGTCCTCGTGACGGCCTCCACGGCGGCGTTGATCTACGCGCTGATCGGCGCGGGCGAGGACGGCTGGCTCACCGCCCGCACCGGCGGGCTCGTCCTCGCCGCCGCCGCGGGGTACGCCCTGTTCGGGTTCTGGCAGCGGCGCGCCCCGTCGCCGCTGATGGACGTCCGGCTCCTGGCCCGGCGTCCCGTCGCGACGGGCGCGTTCCTCATCTTCATGGCGACGGCACTGATGATCGCGGTGTTCTTCCTCGGCACCTTCTACTTCCAGCACGCTCGCGACTACGGCGCCCTCCGGACCGGCCTGCTGTTCCTCCCGGTCGCGCTGGCCACGATGCTCGGCGCCGACCTGACCGGACGCGTGCTCGGCCGGTGGGGCGGGCGCGCACCGGCCGTCGCGGGACTGGTGATCGCGGCGCTCGGCATGGCGGTCCCGGCGATCTCGCTGAACCCCGTCGCCGTCGCCTCCGGGGTGGCGTTCGCGGCGGCGGGCACCGGCGCCCTGTTCGTCGTCGCCTCGGCGACGCCCTCGGACGGGTCGCGCCGCACGAGGCCGGGGTCGCCTCGGGCATCGTGAGCACGTTCCACGAGTTCGGCGCGTCCTTCGGCGCCGCCGTCGTGTCGAGCGTCGCCGCCGCGAGCCTGGTCGGCACCACGCTCGACGGCTTCACCGAGGCGTACGCCCTCGCGGCGATCGCCGCCGCCGCGGGCGCGCGGGCCGCGCTCGTCCTGACCCCCGGCCGCGCGCCCGCGCCCGCCTAGCCGTCCGGAACTGTCGGTGCCATGCGCCACACTCGGCAGCGCGACTGGTGGGCCGGGCCGCGGTGACGCCGTGCCGGGCGGGGCGGGCGGCCCCGCCCGGCACGGTCACGCGGTCGCGCCGCCCGCCATGGACGGGACGGACGCGTCCTCCCGCAGCGGTCCGGTGCGGCGGACGCCCAGGTAGAGGAACGCGCTGCCGAGGACGAGCGCCGCGTCGAGGTAGATCGCGGTCGTCCAGCTTCCGGTCGCGTCGCGGAGGGCGCCGCTGACGACCGGGCTGGCGACGGCGCCGATCTCCGCGATGAGGTTCCACATGCCGAACGCCGAGCCGTGGTTCTCCGGCCGCACCAGGTCGGCGGTCAGGGCCTGCGACATCGGCTGGACGGCGTTGAGGAACAGGCCGGTGCCGAACATCAGGACGCCCATCACCCACAGCGACGGCTCTCCGACGAACTGCAGGTAGAGGCCGAAGAGGAGGACGAGGACGCCCTGCCCGACCGTCGCCGCGATGAGCAGGTTGCGGCGGCCGAGGCCGCGGCGCTGCGCGACGTCCGACAGCCAGCCGCCGACCGGGAAACCGATGATGCCCGCGCCCGCGTTGAACGCGGCGGTGAGCCCGGCCTCGACGAGCGAGCTGTCGGCGGCCGACGACACGATCGCGACCGACCAGTAGCCGAACAGCCAGATGCTCCACAGGATCGAGATCGCCGCGACGTAGATCAGCATGGTGTCGCGGTCGCGCAGCGCGGACGCCATCTGGACGCCGCGGCGGCGCTGCATGACCGCGACGATGGCGAGCGCGAGGACGATCTGCGCGACGGCCGCGAGCCACTCGGGGATGCCGAGCCGGTCGCTCGCCCAGAACAGCGCCATGATCAGCGCGCAGAACACGACGGCCATGGCGGCGAGGCGGCCGAACGGGGCGCGCAGCCGCAGCGGGCGCTGCACGAGCCGCCGCATGAAGCGCCACATGAACCCGGAGAGGATCAGCGTCAGGCCGCCGAACACCAGGAACGGGAGCTTCCACGCGTCGTTGCGGCCGAGGACGTCCTCGCCGAGGTTCAGCAGCGGGGGAGCGGCGATGTTCGCCACGGTCAGCCCGAAGGCGAGGCCGGTGATGGCGACGCCGAGGCCGAGGCTGCGCTTGTGCTCGGGGGTGTGGGTGACGACGAGGGAACGGTCGTTGGAGTAGAACGCGCCCTCGCCGAGCCCGGTGATCACGCGTAGCGCCACGAACGTGAACAGGCCCGCGAAGAGCCCGCTGACGATCGTCGCGACGCCGGCCCACACGAACGAGACGGTGAGGACGGCCGCGTGGCCGTAGCGGTCGCCGAGGTGGCCGCTCGGCAGCTGGGTGAGCATGTAGCCCGCGAAGAAGAGGCTGCCGATCAGGCCGCCGAGGGCGTGCGGATTCTCCGCCGCCTGCAGGAAGTCGACGTCGTTGTCGATCATCCAGGTGACCACGGGGCCGGTGATCGCCCGGTCGGCGTAGGCGAACAGCCAGCCGGCGAACAGGACCAGCCACAGGGTCCGGTAGTGGGGGACGGACGGGGTGGGGGTGGGTGGACGGTCTTGAGCGTTCACCATGTCGAACCTCGCTCTAGACGCTCGCCGGTGGGTCGCCGTGCGGGGCAGCACCGGCCGTTGGTTCCGAGGATGCTCGTATGTTTAATGCAATCCTGTCAAGGGTCGATCCGTGCTTCCGGTGCGAGCGGGGGCGAATCTTCCTGGAAGACATGTTTTGAACTGCAAGTACATCCGATGTTGTGGGGTTGTCGAGGGTGGCTGTCGCTGCTCTTGACGGCAAGATTTAATTAAATCTATGGTGACGCTCGACCGCGGCCGAAGGCTTCGGAGAGGAGCGTTGATGACCGACGACGTGCATGACCGGTACGTCCGTGCCGGGTTCGGCGGGACGGTCCGGCGCGGGCGCCGCCCGGCGCTCGTGGTCGTGGACCTGCAGAAGGGCTTCACCGACCCGTCCGTCCCCGTCGGCGCCGACATGCCGGACGAGATCGCGGCGGCCGGACGGCTCGTGCGGGCCTTCCACGAGGCCGCGGCGCCCGTCGTCTTCACGACCATCGCCTTCGCCGGGCACGCGCCGAGCGCGTGGCTGGACAAGGCGCCCGGGCTGGGCGTCCTGCGGGAGGGCACCCGGCTGGTCGAGATCGACGAGCGGCTGCCGCGCCGCGAGGCGGATCCCGTGGTGACCAAGACGGGCGCGAGCGCGTTCTTCGGCACCGGCCTCGCCGGGCTGCTGCGCGCCTACGGCGCCGACACCGTCGTGGTCTGCGGCGCCACGACCAGCGGGTGCGTGCGGGCGACGGCCGTCGACGCGGTCCAGTACGGGTTCCCGACGCTGGTGGTCGCCGACGCCGTCGCCGACCGGGTCCGGTCCGCGCACGACGCGACCCTCGTCGACGTCCAGGCCAAGTACGCCGACGTGGTGTCGCTGGAGCAGGCGCTCGACTATGTGGAGGTGCAGTGAACTATCGCCGGATCGGCCTGATCGTGCCGAGTTCCAACACGACGATGGAGACCGAGGTCCCCGAACTGCTCGCCCGGCGGCCGGGGGACGAGCGGTTCACGTTCCATTCGAGCCGCGCCGTGCTGCACACGGTCGACGCGGACTCGCTGCGCGCGATGGCGGGGCAGGCCGACCGGTGCGCGGCGGAGGTCGCGGACGCGGGCGTCGACGCGATCGCGTACGCGTGCCTGATCGCGGTCATGGCGCAGGGCCCGAGGGCCCACGAGGACGCCGAGCGGCGGCTGCGCGACGCGGCGTCGGCGGCGGCTGCGAGGCGCCGGTGACCAGCAGCGCGGGGGCGCTGGTGCGCGGGGTGCGGCGGCTCGGCCTGTCGAAGATCGCGATCGTCGCCCCGTACGCGCCGGAGCTGACCGACATGGTCGTCCGGTACTTCGCCGCGTACGACATCGAGGTGACGGCCGTCCGGAGCCTGTCGGTCACCGACAACCGGGAGGTCGGGCGGCTCGACCCGCTCGCGCCGCTGCGGCACGCCCGCGACCTGGACCTCGGGGACGCGCAGGGCGTGGTGCTGTCGGCGTGCGTGCAGATGCCGTCGCTCGCCGCCGTCACCGCGGCGCAGGACTCCCTCGGCCTGCCGGTCTTCTCGGCGGCGACCGCGACGACGCGCGAGCTGCTGGACGCGCTCGCCCTCGACCCGCGCGTCCCCGGCGGCGGCGCCCTCCTCGACGGACCCCTGGTGCCGGCATGATCGAACCGGAGGGGACCAGCGAGTTCGTCACCGCCGGTGGCCTGCGGCACCACCTGCTGCGCTACGGCGACGCGGGCGACCCGCTCGTGATCGTCCCCGGCATCACGAGCCCGGCACTGACGGCGGAGTTCGTCGCCCTCGAACTGGCCCGCGACCACCGCGTGTACGTGCTGGACGTGCGCGGCCGGGGCAAATCGGACGCACCGCCCGCCGGGAACTACACGCTCCGCCACTACGCGGACGACCTCGCGGGCGTCATCGACGCGCTCGGCCTCGGCGACCCGATCGTCCTCGGGCACTCGATGGGCGCGCGGATCGCCGCGGCGCGGCACGTCCTGCACGGGGCGCGGGGCCCGCTCGTCCTGGCGGACCCGCCGCTGTCCGGGCCGGGGCGCGGCCCGTACCCGACGGGCTGGGAGGCGTTCCGGACGCAGCTCGACGAGGCGCGGCGCGGCACCACCCCCGACGAGATGCGGCGCTTCTACCCGAAATGGCCGGAACGGGAGCTGCTGATCCGCGCGCAGGAGCTCCCGTCGTGCGACGAGACGGCGGTCCGCGAGACGCACGAGGGGTTCGAGACCGAGGACTTCTTCCCGTACTGGGAGCGGCTCGGACGTCCGGCGGTGCTGATCCGGGGCGGTGCGAGCCCCGTCGTGACCGATGCGGGCGCCGCCGAGCTCCGCCGGACGAACGGCGGCGTCCCGGTCGTGGACGTGCCGGGCGCGGGCCACATGATCCCGTGGGACGAGTTCGACGGGTTCGTCACGGCCGTCCGCGCATTTCTGCAGGAAACCCGGGCGATGGGAGGCCCACGATGATCGACCAGGTCGCGTTCACCGAACTCTGCCGCAGGCAGCTCGCACTGAGCGGCGTCCACGAGGGCGAGTCGGTGACCGTTCTGTCGCAGGGCGACGAGCGGATGAACTACGCCGACGCGTTCCTGAACGCGGCGCGGTCGCTCGGCGCGAAGGCCTACCACCTGCGGCTGCCCGCCCCGGGCGCCGCCGGGGGCGCGTGGGCGGTCGGCGCCTCCGGGCTCGCGTCCAACCCGGAGGCCGTCGAGGCGCTGAAGCGCTCCGACATGCTCGTCGACCTGATTTTCCTGCTGTTCTCCAAGGAGCAGACGGCGATCCAGGACGCCGGGACGCGCGTGCTGTCGGCCGTCGAGCCGCCGGAGCTGCTCGCCCGCCTGTTCCCGACGGAGGAACTGCGCGAACGCGTCGAAGTCGGGCAGGAGCTGATGCGCGGGGCGCGCTCGCTCCGGTTCACGAACGCGCTCGGCACCGACGTCACGTACCGTCTCGGCCGCTACCCGGCGATCACCGAGTACGGGTACACCGACGAGCCCGGCCGCTGGGACCACTGGCCGTCCGGTTTCGTGTTCACCGGCGGCGACGACGACGGAGTGGACGGACGCATCGTGCTCGCGCCCGGCGACGTCCTCCTCCCGTTCAACACCTACGTGCGGAACCCCGTCGAGATCACCGTCGAGAAGGGGTTCATCACCGACATCCGGGGCGACTTGGACGCGCACATGCTCCGCTCCTACATCGAGTCGTTCGACGACCCCCGCGGCTACGGCATGTCGCACGTCGGCTGGGGCCTCAACGAGAACGCGCATTGGCACGGGCTGCTGCCCCCGGCCTTCCCAGGCGGCATGGGCATGGAACCCCGCGCGGTCTACGGGAACGTCATGTTCTCCATCGGACCCAACAACGAACTGGGCGGACCCAACGACACGGCCTGCCACTTCGACATTCCCATGCGCGATTGCAGCCTCTTCCTGGACGACGACCCGATCGTCCTGGACGGCGACGTCGTCGTCCCCGAAATGCAGCCGGCGTCCCGCCGCTGAACACGAAAGGAAGCCGTACGTGGCTCGTGAACTGCACACCACGGTCGCCATCGTGGGCGCCGGCCCCGCCGGTCTCACCCTGGCGAACCTGCTGCAACGCCGTGGGGTCTCCTGCGTCGTCCTCGACAAGTTCAACCCCGAATCCATCCGCGGCCGCGCGCGCGCGGACTGCTGGAGCACCGGACCGTCGAACTGATGGACCAGATGGGGCTGTCCGACCGGCTGCACAAGGAAGGCGCCGTCCACCACGGCTGCGAGTTCCGCGTCGAGGGCGAAAGCTTCTTCGCCGACTACTCCGCCATGTACGACAACAAACCGCACTACGTCTTCCCCCAGCAGGAAGTCGTGTCGGACCTCCTGGACGGCTTCGAAGCGGCGGCGGGACCGCCCTGTACGAGACGACCGCCACGAAAGTCCTGCAATGGGAGGGGTCGCCCCGCGTGGAGTGCGCGGACGGAACGGTCGTGCACGCCGAGTTTGTCGCGGGCGCCGACGGCCAGCACGGCGCCGCCCGCGCGTCCGCGCCGTGGGAGCTGTTCACGGAATACCGCATGCAGCACGAGTTCCGCTGGCTGACGCTGCTCGCCGAGGCCCCGCCGTCCTCCGACTCGACGATCTACGCAGTCCACCCCGCCGGGTTCGCCGGGCACCTGCTGCGCTCCGACACCGTCACCCGCTTCCACCTGCAGGTCCCCTTCGCCGACACCGTCGACGACTGGCCCGACGACCGCATCTGGCACGAGCTCCGGATCCGCCTGGCGCAGCCCGGCTGGACCCTCAACGAGGGGCCCGTCTTCAGCAAGAACATGCTGGAGATGCAGAGCAAGGTGTGCGAGCCGATGCGGCACGGACGCGTGTTCCTGCTCGGCGACGCCGCGCACATCATCACACCGTCCGGCGGAAAGGGGATGAACCTGGCGATGGCGGACGCCGCCGAACTCGACGCCGTCCTCGCCCGCTTCGCCGAATCCGGGGACGAAACGGACCTCGACGTCTACTCCGCGCGCGCCTCCCCGACATCTGGAAGGCGCAGGAGTTCAGCCACGCGCTCATCCACATGATGCACACCTACGAGAGCGATTCGCCCGACGCCGCGTTCCGGCAGAAGCTGCAGCGCTCCCGGCTGTGGCAGCTCGAACACTCCACCGCCTACGCCCGCAACTTCGCCGAGAGCTACATCGGCCCACCGCTCGGCTGGCCGTTCGCGTGAGATCATGCCGGGGGCGAGAGGGGGACCCGTGGGGCCGACCGGGCCGGGCCGCGACGCGACGCTGACCGACTTCGCCGCGGACGAGATCCGCAAGCGCATCGTGCTCGGCTGGCTGCCGCCCGGCACCAAGCTGCGCGTCGACCCGCTCGCCGCCGAACTCGACGTCAGCCGCGTCCCCGTCCGGGAGGCGTTCCGCGAACTCCTCGCCGAGGGCCTCGCCGAGGTCTACCCCCGGCGCGGCGCCGTCGTGTCCGACATCCGCCGCCACGACGTCGAGGACGGCTACCGCATGCTGGAGGAGGTGGAGGTCATGGCGGCCGAACGCGTCGCCGCCACGGCCTCCGCCGACACCGCCGAACGCATGCGCCCCCACCTGCTCCGGCTCAAGGAGCTCGCCACCGACCCCGACCCCCTCGAACACCTCCTCGCGCATCGCGCGTTCCACTTCGAGGTGTTCGCCGCCCTCGGCCCCGGCATGCTCCGCCGCACCTCGCAGATGCTGTGGCACGCCTGCGAGCGCTACATCAACGCGTCCGCCCGCGGCGACCGCCTGCAGCAGGCCTACCGGGAGCACGCCGAACTCGTCCGGTTCTTCGAGACCGGCGACACCGTCGGCGCCGTCGCGATGACCCGCATGCACGTCGCCCACGGCTGCCAGGCCGCCCTCCGCGGCCTCGGCTTCGACTAGACCAGAGCCAGCGCCCCGAGCGAGACCGCCCCCACGAGGAGCGTCGAGAGCCCGCCGAGCGCGAGCCCCCGCCGTCCCGTCCGCAGCAGCCGCCCGATCCGCACGGACGACCCCAGCCCGAACATCGCGGTCGCCAGCAGCACCGTCGACAGGTCCCGCGCCCCCGCGAGGACGGCCCCGGGCACGACGTCCGCGCTGCGCAGGAGCATCGCGGCCAGGAACCCGACGACGAACAGGGGCACGATCGGCGGCCGCGACACCTCCCCGTCCCGCCGCCGCAGGACGCCCACCCCCGCGACCATCGGCGCCAGCAGCACCACCCGGGTGAGCTTCACGATCACCGCCGTCCCCACCGCCGCCGCACCGGCCGGGGACGCCGCCGCGACGACCTGCGCGACCTCGTGCACGCTCAGCCCCGCCCACATCCCGAGCGCCTCGCCGTCCAGGCCGAACACCCGGGTGCCGAGGAACGGTACCAGCACGATCGCCGCGCTCCCGTAGATCGTCACGAGCGTGACACCGCTCGCGACGTCCTCCCGCTCGCTCCGCGCGACGCCGTCCATCGCCACGATCGCCGACGCCCCGCAGATCGAGAACCCCGTCGCGACCAGCAACCCGAGCCCCCGCGACACCCCGAGGACCCGCGCGAGCGCGAGCGTCCCGGCGAACCCGGCCGCCACGGTGACGACCACCGCCGCGATCGTCCCCGGCCCCAGCCGCAGCACCTCACCGAGGCTGAGCTGCAACCCGAGGAGCACCACCCCGACCCTGAGGAACCTCCGCGTGGCCCACTCCAGCCCGTCCGACGCCCGCCCGGGCAGCACGCCGCCCAGCAGCACCCCCAGCAGCACCGCCACGGTGAGGGCGCTCACCGCGGGCACGAACCGGTTGAGCACCATCGCCGCGCCCGCGCCGGTCACCGCGACCGAAACACCCGGCCCGACCCGCCCCCACCACGCCCGCATGCGCGTCATGTTCGATTCGGGGGCCGCGTCGGCGTGTACAGGATCCATGCGTCCGAGCCTTCAGCCGTCCGGCGGATCCCGGTACCGGCCGGTTCGACCTCACGTCATAGCCTCAGGGCATGACCGCGCCGCCCGACATCGACTCGCTGCGGCTCCTCGTCCTGGTCGCCGAGCAGGGCAGCCTCACCGCCGCGGCGGCCGAACTCCGCATCAGCCAGCCGTCCGCGAGCAAGCGGCTGTCCCGCCTCGAACGGCGGCTCGGCCTGCGGCTCGTCGACCGCACCCGCCGCGGCTCCGCCCTCACCCCCGCCGGACGGGTCGTGACGGGCTGGGCGCAGCGCGTCCTGGACGACCTCGCCGCCCTCACCGACGGCGCCGAGGCGCTCCGCCGCGAACGCACCGGACGGCTCACGGTCGCGGCCAGCCTCACCGTCGCCGAGCACCTCCTGCCCGCGTGGATCGGCGAACTCCGCCGCGACGACCCCGACCTGCACGTCGGCATGCAGGTGACGAACTCGTCCCGGGTCTGCGAACTCGCGCGGCACGGCGACGTCGACATCGGCTTCATCGAGTCGCCCGGACGCCCGTCCGGTCTGCGCAGCCGGGCCGTCGCGGGCGACCGGCTCGTCCTCGTCGCCCCGCCGGGGCACCGCTGGACGCGGCGCCGCCGTCCCGTCCTGCCCGCCGAGGTCGCCGCCACCCCGCTGATCAGCCGCGAAGCCGGATCCGGCACCCGGCAGGCCGCCGCCCAGGCGATGGCCGCCCACGACCTCGACCTCGCGCCGCCGCTCCTCGAACTCGGCTCCGGCACGGCCGTCCGCAACGCCGTGGCCGCGGGCGCCGGACCCGCCCTGATCAGCGAACTAGTCGTGGGCCCCGACCTGGCCGCCGGAACGCTCGTTCGAGATCCCCATCGAGGGCATGACGCTGGAACGGTCCCTGCGCGCCGTCTGGCGGACCGGCACCACCCCCACCGGCCCGGCCGCGGCCCTCCTCGCCCGCGCCGTCCGCCGCCCCGCCGCCCGCACCTGACCGTCCGCCGGACATGCGCCGGCGGGGTGTCGCCCGAAACGGGGGCCGAGGCGGCGATCCTCCTCGCGGGCCTCGCCCGCCGCGCACGCGCGAACGGCCTGCGCCTGTACTGCCGGTGGGCGCTCTGACCGGCCCCGTCCCGCGTCAGCCGCCCATTCCGCCGAGGACGGTGTCGATGTGGTGGTCGAGGACCCGTTTGGCGACGTCCGGGGAACGATGCCCCAGTGCGACGTCGACGCCGAGGCCGGTGGCGAGCGTCCAGCAGATGTCGGCCGCGATCCGGTCGTCGTCGCGCGCGGCCGACCCGCGGTCGTGGCGGGCGGCGGCGATGAGGCCCGCCGTGAACGACACCAGCTCGTCGTCGCCCGGCGCGAGCACGGCGGCCATGGCCGGGTCGGACACCGCCTGACCGAGCACCGCGACGGAGAGCCGGAGCAGCCGCAGGCCCTCCTCGTCCCTGGCCAGGATCGCGTACAGGCATTCGCGCAGGATCGTCTCCGGGTCGCCTTCGGCGCCCGCCGCCCGGATCGAGGTCTCGATCCGGGCGTTGAGCGCCCGCACCGCGCGGGCGACGGCGTCCGACACCAGCTCGGACCGCGTCGCGTAGTAGTGCTGGACCTGCCCCATCGACACGCCCGCCTCGGCCGCGACCTTCCGGAGCGTCACGCTCTCCAGGCCGCTGCGGACCGTCAGCGACCAGACGGCCTCCGCCAGCCGCCGCTTGCGCTCCTCGTGATCGACGACCTTCGGCACGCGCCCTCCCTTTCGCAATGCGGTCGCATTGCAACCGCACTCCCCGGCGGTTACCATGCAGATGCATTGTAACGAGCCCGGGAGGTTCCGATGAAGTTCGACGCACTGCAGATCGCCGGGATGCTCCTTCTCGTCCTCGGCGCCCAGGGAGCGATCCGGCTGCTCATCGACCACGACGAGACGGGCCTGCTCGGCGGGATCCCCGGCGGGTTCCCCGCGGCCCTGACCGGCTACCTCGCCGCGACCGTCGTCGGCGCGCTCCTCGCGGGATGGGCGCACGGCCGGGCCAAGGCCCTCGGCCGACGCAAATGACCCGGCCGCGCCCGCCCGCGCGGCGGTTCCGATCATCGCCGAACGGCCCATCGCGCGCAGACGTCGTCCGCGACCGGCCGGGGAAGGACCCGGGCGCCCCCGAGAGGCCGCCGGCTCCGGCACGCCGGCCCGTCGCCGCGCCATCGTCATCGCGGTCCGGAGCGCCGCGCTTGCGGGCGTGGCCGAGGTAGGTGACGACGGGCGGGCCGTCCGGATCCAGGACGACCCCGGCCATGGACGCCACGCCGTCGTCGCCGATCTCGCCGCGGCGGCGGGCGAGCACGGTCTTGACCAGGCCGGCGACGCTCGCGGGCTTGAAGCCGCAGACGCCCTCGGGGTGCAGGCCGTGACGCCGGAAGAGGGCCTCGACCTCGGACGGGCGGCGCAGCCGGGCGCTCGCGTAGCGGCCGGGCGGCATGATCCGGGTCCACGGGAGGCGCTGGAAGGCGCCCAGGTAGACGAGCTTCGCCGGGACGGTCCGGTTGACGGTGTCGTACACGAGCGCGCCGCCGGGTTTGAGGGCGCGCGCGGCGCGCTCCACCACGCGGTTCGGGTCCTCGGTGATCTCGAAGGTGTCGGCGACGTACACGAGGTCGAAGGAGCCGGGCGGCGCGTCGAACTCCTCGGCCCGCGCGGTGCGGTGCGCGATCGCGAGGTTCTGCGCCGTGGCGATGTCCGCGGCCATGCGCGTCGCCGCCTCGGACGGGTCGAGCGCCGTCACGTCCAGGCCCGCCCGTGCCAGTCCGCGCGGCAGTACGCCGTGGCCGCCGCCGAGGACGAGGGCCCGGCCCCGCGCGGGCCCGTGTTCCGCGAGGTAGGCCATGCGCACGTCCTGGAAGGCGACGGCGCGCAGGCGGCGCCCGTCGATGGCCTCCGGGCGGGTCGAGTCGAGTTCGATGATCGGTGCGGTGCCCATGCCGGACGTCCTCTCCATCGTGAGTTCCTTAAGGATACCCATTGAGTTCCTTGAGGGAACTTCGGGTAGCCTGCCGGGTATGACCCGCACCCCGCTGTCCGACGCGGCCTGCTCGATCGCCCGCGCGACCGACCTGTTCGGGGACGCCTGGACGGCGCTGATCATGCGCGACGTCCTGGCCGGGATCACCCGCTTCGACGACCTCGCCCGCGACCTCGGCATCTCCCGCAAGGTCCTCGCCGCACGGCTCGCCCGCCTGGTGGAAGAGGACGTCCTCGTCCGCGAGCCGTACCAGGACCATCCGCCGCGCGCGCACTACCGGCCGACGGACAAGGGCAAGGAGCTCTACCCGGTCCTGCTCGCGCTCATGAACTGGGGCGATCGCTGGTACGCGGGAGAGGCGGGCCCGCCCGCGCGCGTCCACCACCGCGACTGCGGCCACGAGACCACGCCCGTCCTCGCCTGCGCGCACTGCGGCGGCCAGCTCACCGTCGACAACACCGACCAGCGCCCCGGCCCCGGAGGCCGCATCGGCCCCGCCACCCGAGTCCTGGGCCCCCTCCTCCTGGCACGCGAACAGGCAGCTACAGACTGACTCCGCCCCCCGATGCTCCATAACGTGCCCGAGTAAGTCCTCAAGGGGAAAGACGGGTCGCTCTCGTACGCGGAAGGTCTTGGGAGGTGTCTTCTGGGAGGGGGGCGAACCCGTCTTAGGTCGGTGTTCGTGCGGATGAATCAGCCTTCCGGCGGAGGACCGACATCATCTTCTCGGCGGATTCGGACCGGCCCGAATTCGCAGACGATGGGAAGAATGGAGTGGGTCACTGAGGGGGTCCGGGGGCTGAGCGACCTGCCCTTCCCGTTGCTGCTGGCGGTTGCGGGGGTGCTGGCGTTCGCCGAGTCCGGCCTGGGCGTCGGGTCGGTCGTCCCGGGGGAGACGGCGGTCGTGATCCTCGGTGCCGCCGCCGCCGATCCCGTCCGCTATCCGGCGATGCTCGTGATCGTCGCGCTGGGCGTGACGGCGGGCGATCATGTCGGGTACTGGCTGGGCCGGACGAACGGCGAGCGGATGCGCGAGACGCGCGCGGTGCGGCGGCTCGGCGTCCGGCACTGGGACCGCGCCACGGGGGCGCTCCGCCGGTACGGCGCGGCCGCCGTGTTCGTCACGCGGCTCGTCCCGGTCGTGCGGACGCTGACGCCCGCCGCGGCCGGGGTCGCGAACGTCCCGTACCGGCGGTTCCTCCTCGCCTCGCTCGCCGGATCGCTCCTCTGGTCGGCGGTGTTCGTCAGCCTCGGCGCGTTCGCGGGCGCCTCCGCGTCCCGGCTGGAACAACTCCTCGGCTGGGGCGCCTGGATCCTGTTCGGCCTGGTCGCGGCCCTGATCGTTGTGGTTCTCGCCGTCCGCCGCCGCGCCCGCGCGAACCGCGACGCCGCCGAGGACGAACCGGCCGACGCGGTCGACGAGGCGCCGAGCCCGGGGGCGGACGAGACGCCGAGCGCCGAACCCGTCGAGGCGGCGGGCGGGGAGTTCGACGACGTCTCGTGTCCGGACCGCGCGCCCGCCTGACGCGGCGCGGGCACGTGCCGGGCCCGTGCCGGGGCCGGATGTCGCGTGCGGCCGGTTTCCCCTGCTCGGGGGCACTGCGGAGTGACATGTGGGTGTCCCGAGGGTGTGCCTGTGCGGGCCGGTCGGCCATAGAGCCGCCGGAACGCGCAGCGTAACTTCTCCGTTGCATGTGGTGATGCGACGGGAGGCGACCGATGACGAACGGTGCGACGGGCACGCGGCTCAGCCTGGGGACGGACGCCGCGCGGAACCTCGCGACGACCACCAAGACGCGGCCGCAGATGCAGGGCGTCTCGCCGCGGTGGCTGCTGCGGGCGCTCCCGTGGGTGCAGGTTCCCGGCGGGACGTACCGGGTGAACCGGCGGCTCGCGTACCAGGTGGCGGACGGACGGGTGACGTTCGTCAACACGGGCGCGCGGGTCCGGGTGATCCCCGCGGAGCTCGCGGAGCTGGCGCCGCTGCGGGGATTCGCGGACGCGCGCGTCCTCGAAGTGCTCGCGGGACGGTGCGTGCAGGCGGAGTACGCGGCCGGTGACGTGATCGCGGAGGCGGGGCGCCCCGCGGACCGGGTGCATCTGATCGTGCACGGGAAGGTCGTCCGGCTGGGGGACGGCGCGTTCGGGGAGCCCGCGCGGCTGGGGACGCTGGCGGGCGGCGAGTACTTCGGCGCGGAGGCGCTCACCGACGGGGACGCGGTGTGGGGCGCGACGGCGAAGGCGGTGACGGGGTGCACGGTGCTGTCGCTGACGCGGGAGGCGTTCGCGGAGGTCGCCGGGAGTTCGGCGGCGCTGCGGGAGCAGGTCGAGCGGTTCGCCGAGTCGGGGCCGCCGAAGGCGAACAAGCGCGGTGAGGCGTCGATCGAGGTCGCGGCCGGGCATTCGGGGGAGCCGCGGCTGCCCGGGACGTTCGTCGAGTACGAGGCGGGGCCGCGCGAGTACGAGCTGAGCCTGGCGCAGACGGTGCTGCGCGTGCACACCCGCGTGGCGGATCTCTACGACAAGCCGATGGACCAGGTGGAGCAGCAGCTCCGGTTGACGATCGAGGCGCTGCGGGAGCGCCAGGAAAACGAGATGATCAACAACCGCGACTTCGGGCTCCTGCACAACGTCGATCCGCGGCAGCGGGTCACGACGCGGGGCGGCCCGCCCGCACCGGCCGACCTGGACGAACTGCTGGCGCGGCGGCGCGGCACGCGGGTGCTGCTCGCGCACCCGAAGGGGATCGCGGCGTTCATGCGCGAGTGCACCCGCCAGGGCGTCTACCCGGGGCGGGCGGAGGTGGACGGTGTCCGGGTGACGGCCTGGCGGAACGTGCCGCTGCTGCCGTGCGACAAGATCCCGGTGAGCGGCACCGGCGTCAGTTCGATCATCGCGATGCGCACCGGCGAGGACGACCAGGGGGTCATCGGCCTGCACAAGACCGGCATCCCGGACGAACGCGAGCCGGGCCTGTCGGTCCGGTTCAAGGGCGTCGACGACCGGGCGATCAGCTCGTACCTGGTCGGGGTGTACTTCTCGGCCGCGGTCCTCGTGCCGGACGCACTGGGCGTCCTGCACGAGGTCGAGACGCTCCGCTGACGCCTCAGTCCCGGTACCAGTCGCCCTCGCTCGGCAGCGCGCGTTCGACGTAGCTTCGCAGGTCGGCGGCGACGGGGTAGCGGGCGTCGTCCTCGTGGTCCCACACGAGGACGTCGCCGCGCGGCGCGTCGTCCGGACGAACGCGAACTGGTCGCCGCCGCCGTTGTCGCCGAAGAACAGCAGCGGGTCGAACGGCTCGTACAGCTCGGCGAACGACTCGTCCGTCCGAAACGCCAGGTTGTCCTCGACGATCCGCTCCAGGGGCCAGACGACGTCGAGGCCGTACGGTCCGAGGAGGCCGTCGGTTTCCCGGAGCAGGTCGCGCAGGACGGGCGGGAGCGGCGCGCCGAGCCGCCGTTCCGCCGCGTCCAGCGCGGGCCCGCCTACCGGGGGACGGAATTCGGTCCCGGGGTACGTCCGCTCGGCCAGCTCTCGCCACATGCGGGCAAGACTAGGCGGCGTCCTCGCAGAGGGCGGTGTCGAGGGCTTCTTGCAGGTGCGAGCGTCCGGAGTCGCCCAGTTCGGGGCCCACGTTCGCCATGACGGTGGCGCTCCGCCCGTCGCCGGTCGTGCCGCTGAAGCCGGTGAAGCCGATCGTTTCGCCGCCGTGCCCCCACAGGTACCCGCCGCACGACAGCGGGACCCGCATCAGGCCGAGCCCGTAGTCGTCGCTGACCCCGGTGATCGTGGTCATCTCCCGCAGGGTTCCGGGGCGCAGCAGCCGCCCGTCGAGGAGGGCGGCGTAGAACCGGTTGAGGTCGGTCCCGCCGGACGCCATGCTCCCGTTCGCGAACGCGGCGGACGGGTTCAGCCACGTGCGGTCGAGCAGGGGCCCGTCCGTGCGGACGTAGCCGTGGGGGTGCGGCCACGGCAGTGCGGCCGAGTCGCGGGGGGCGCGGGTGCCGTTCAGCCGCAGCGGTTCGAGGATGCGCCGTTCGACCTCGTCGCCGAGCGGGCGGCCGGTGACCTCCTCGACGATGAGCCCGGCGACGACGTAGCCGGTGTTGGAGTACGCCCAGTCGGTGCCGGGCTCGAAGCCCGGCGGGCGGCCGAGCGCGAGGTCGAGCAGTTCCCGGGGCTCGTAGTGGGTGAAGGGGTGTTCGACGACTTCGTCGATGCCGAGATCGTCGAGGTAGTCGGGCAGCCCGCTGGTGTGCTGGAGCAGGTGCCGGACGGTGATGTTCCGCCCGTCGTTGCCGTTGCCCCGCACGACGCCCGGCAGGTAACGCTCGACGGGCGCGTCCAGGTCGATCCGCCCGTCGTCGACGAGCTGCAGCACGACGGTCGCGGTGAACGTCTTGGTGATGCTGCCGATCCGCCAGTGGCTCCGCTCTGGCATCGGGGCGCGGGTCCGCACGTCGCCGACGCCGCTGGTGAGCACGGTGCGTCCGTGCCGGTCGCCGACCTCGGCGAACGCGCCGGGCGCGCCGTCCTCGGTGGTGATCGTGTCCAGCAGCCGCCGGAGTTGCGGCCGGTCCCCGCCGGCGGCGGCCGCGGGCACCGCGGTGCCCGCGGCGGACACGCCGACGAGGCCGAGTACGGCGATCGCTTCGCGCAGCATGGTGTCTCCTGTCGCTCGGGAGATCGTCACGCTACGAGCGGCCGGTGCGGACGGGCGTCCCGCCGGGGTAGCGACCCGGTTCTCCCTCGCGGGGACGGCACCGCGCGTCCCGTCCGGTCCCGCCGGGTGATCGCGGCCAGGTTTCAGGTACCGCGTTTCAGGTACCGCGTTCGGCGCGCCAGCGGTCGATGAGCACGGGCAGTTCGCGGAACATGTATCCGTAGAAGTCGCGCATCTCGTGCAGGCGGCGGGCGGCGGGCGTGTCCTCGCCCGCGGCGTCGATGCCCTGCTCGGCGGCCTCGAACATCGCCTGCACCATGCCGTTCTGGGACGACATGAGGGTGGCCCAGGCCCCGTCGCGCATCCGGTGGTGCTCGCGGCGGCTGCCCGGCGCGGGCGCGCGTTCGATCAGCCCGACGGTCGACAGCATCTTGATCGCGCCGGACACCGAGCCGGAGCTGATCCCGAGCCGCTCGGCGAGCTCGCCCGCGGTGACGCTGTCGGCGTCGGCGAACATGAACGCGGCCAGCACCCGCGCGGTGGACTTCTGCAGCCCGCCCTGCGTCAGTACCAGCGCCAGTCGTTCCGCCGCCTCGGTCGTGTCCGCCAAGGTCGTCCCCCTTCTCATCGGCGTATACGGAATCTTAACAGCTCTGAGTCTTCAGAGATTTCTGAAAATAGTGCTAACGTCGTCGGCATGGACACGGTGATCGACATCGACCGGCTGACCAAGACCTACGGTTCCCGGCGCGGACTGGACGACCTGACGCTGCGGGTGCGGGCGGGCGAGGTCCTCGGCTACCTCGGCCCGAACGGCGCGGGCAAGTCCACGACCATCCGCCTGCTGCTGGACCTGATCCGCCCGACGTCCGGGACGGCGCGCGTCCTCGGCCTCGACCCCCGCGCGGACGCCGTCGAGCTGCACCGCCGCACCGGCTACCTCGCGGGCGACTTCGTCGTGGACGGGCGGCAGCGGGCGGGCGAGTGCCTGACGTTCCTCGGCAACCTGCGCGGCGGCGTCCCGGCGCGGCGGATCACCGGGCTCGCCGACCGCCTCGACCTCGACCTCGGCGCCCGGGTGAAGAGCCTGTCGAAGGGCAACCGGCAGAAGGTCGGCCTGGTCCAGGCGTTCATGCACGACCCCGAACTGCTGATCCTGGACGAGCCGACGTCGGGCCTCGACCCGCTCGTGCAGCAGACGTTCCTCGACATGGTCGCCGAGGCCCGCGACGACGGCCGGACGGTGTTCATGTCGAGCCACATCATGAGCGAGGTCGAGGCCGTCGCCGACCGCGTCGCGATCGTCCGCGCGGGACGGCTCGTCGCCCTCGACACCGTCGCCGCGCTGCGCGCCCGCTCGGCCCTGCGGGTCCGCGTCACGTTCGCCGCCCCGGTCCCCGCCGAGGAGTTCGCGCTCCCCGGCGTCACCGACCTCCGGGTGGACGGGACGGTCCTCACGTGCGCGGTCGAGGGCTCGCCGGACGCGCTCGTCAAGGCCGCCGCCCGGCACACGGTCGTCGGCCTGCACGCCGACGCGCAGGACCTCGACGAACTGTTCCACACCTACTACGCGCAGGGCGAAGCCGCCCGCGCCGCCTGAAGGGCGTCACGATGGCCACCATCGCAGGCGGGGTCACCCGCTCACTGTTCACCGCGAACATGTTCTCCAAGACCCTGTACGACAACCGGCGCGTGTTCGCCGTCTGGGCCCTGGCCACGGGCGCGCTCGCGACGATGTACGCGGCGTTCTACCCGCAGATGACGGCGGACACGGCCGCCTCGGTGCCGGACGCGATGAGCGGGTTCGGCCTGGACGACATGTCGTCGGCCGCCGGATACCTGCAAGGCCCGGTGTTCGGCCTGCTGGTACCGCTGCTCGCGGTGTTCTACGGCGCCGCGACCGGCGCCCGGATGATCTCCGCCGACGAGGAGAGCGGCCACCTCGACCTGCTGCTCGCGCACCCCGTCGGCCGGATCCGGCTGCTCCTCCAGCGGTTCGCCGCGCTGGCGGTGGGCGCGGTCGTGATCGCGGCGGCCGTCCTCGCCGGGCTGCTCGCGGTCCGGACGAGCGCGGGGCTCGGCACCGTGAGCGCGGGGGAGTTCGCGGCGCAGGCCGTCCAGCTCGCCCTGCTCACGCTGCTGTTCGGCGCCCTCGCCACCGGCCTCGGCGCGGCCACCGGCAGGGGACGCGCCACGGTGTTCGGCGTGACCGCCGGGATCGGCGTCGCGGCCTACGCCGTCAACGGGTTCGCCCCGCAGATCGGCGCCGACCGGCTGCGCGAGCTGACGCCGTTCCACTACTACATCGGCGGCGAGCCGCTGAAGAACGGCCTGCGGCCGGTCGACGCGGCCGTCCTGGCCGCCGCGACGCTCCTCGTCATGGCCGTCGGCGCGTGGCGCTTCACCCGCCGCGACCTGGCCCGCTGACGCGCGCCCTCCGGTCCGGCGGCCCGTCCGCCCGGCACCCGTCCCGTCCCGCCGCCGGCGGGGCGGGACGCCGCCGCGCGGGTTCAGGCGGCGCTCCACCGCGGGTCCCGGCCGGACGAGCCGAGGGCGCGCTCGAACGCGGAGGCGGCCGCGTCCACCGGCACCGGGTCGGCGAAACCGTCGTACTGCCGGTACAGCTCGCCGTGCTCCTCGACGACGCCGAGGACGAACTCGCCCGCCTCCGGCGAGATCCGGACGTCCTCGCCGACGGTCCGGGCGACGTCCCAGCCGTGCACGGCCATCTCCTTGATCACCATCGAGGCGACGTCGACGGCGGGCGCGGAACCGCCCCCGAAGTCCACGTCGCCCTCCCACACGGCCGGGTCCGCCCAGGCGGCGACGGCGCGGTCGAGCTGGGCCGCGTACTCCTCCGCCCACGAGGCGCCGACGGTGAAGTCGCGTTCGGTCAGCTCGTCCGGGAGCTGCGCGCGCAGCGCCCGGTGCTCCAGGCCGTGCGAGGTGTACAGCACCCAGTGGTTGACGAGCGTGCGCAGGTCGTAGCCCGCGCACGGGGTCGGGTCGCCGAGCCGGTCCGGTCCGGCGGCCGCGACGGCACGGGCGATGCGCGCGGCCTCGGCGGCGCATTCCTTCATATGTGCGTGATGGCGCTCGATGTCGTTCATGTGTTCGACCGTAGGGTCGCGCGGCGGCCCGCCTCTTGGAGAAAAGCGCCAATATGCTGGGCACATGGGCGAGTTCGGACGAGGCGTGCTGTACCCGCAGGAGCACGCGCTGAGGGTCGACATGCGGCGGCGCCCGCCCGGCGCGGACCTGCGGCCGTTCGTGGAGCACCACTGGCACGTCCGGTGGCGGGTGCGGGAGCCGTACGACACGAAGGTGCTGGCGCACCCGAGCGTCCATCTGGTGTTCGAGGAGCCGGAGCCGCTGGTCTACGGCGTCGACCGCGACCTGTTCGTCCGGCGGTTGACGGGGGAGGGGCAGGTCCTCGGCGTGAAGTTCCGGCCGGGGTGCTTCCGGCCGCTGGCGGGCCGCCCGGTCATCGAGCTGGCGGACGGCAGGTTCCCGGCCGCGGAGTTCTTCGGCCCCGAGGTCCGCGCCGCGTGCCGCGAGGTCCTCGGCACGTCCGACACCGATCTGATGGCGACGGCGGCCGAGGAGTTCCTGCTGCCCAGGCTGCCCGCGCCCGACCCGGTCGCGCCGAGGTCGCCGAGATGGTCGAGCGGCTCACCGCGAACCCGGCGGTGTTCCGCGTCGGCCAGGCCGCCGAACTGCTGCACGTCTCGTCCCGCACGCTCCAGCGGCTCTTCGCCGAGTACGTGGGGGCGAGCCCGAAGTGGGTGCTGCGGCGGGCGCGGCTGCACGAGGCCGCGACGCGCGCGGACCGGGGCGACCCGGTCGACTGGGCCGCCCTGGCCGGTGAGCTGGGCTACTACGACCAGGCGCACCTGGTCCGCGACTTCACGGCGGCGGTCGGGGAGCCCCCCGCCCGCTACGCCCGCTGATCCGCGGACCGGCGCGCGCGGCCGGGTCGGGCGTCAGGCCGTCGGCTCGATCTCCCGCCGGACGACCTTGCCCGTGGCGTTGCGCGGCAGCGGCTCGGTTGTGAGGCGCCACCGCGAAGGCACCTTGAAGTACGAGAGCCGCTCGCGGGCGAACGCCGCGATCTCCTCCTCCGCGGGCACCGGGTCCGCGAAGACGACCACCGCCATGACCTCCTGCCCGAGGTCGGCGTGCGGGACGCCCATGACGACGCACTCGCGCACGCCCGGGAACTCGGCGAGGACGTTCTCGATCTCCGCCGGGTACACGTTCTCGCCGCCGCGCAGGATCAGGTCGGAGCGGCGGGTGGTGAGCCGCACCCGCCCGTTCTCGAGCATCCCGATGTCGCCGGTGTGCAGCCAGCGGTCCGCGCGGATCGCGCGGTCGGTGGCGTCCCGGTCGTTCCAGTAGCCGAGCATGTTGTAGGCGCTGCGGACGCACACCTCGCCCTCGACGCCCTCCGGCAGCGCGTTGCCGTCCGGGTCGCGGATCTCCATCCGGACGCCGATGATCGGGCGACCGAGCGTCCCGGGGGCCTCGGCGAGGTCGGCGGGCGTCGCGGTGGCGACGCCGGTGCACGACTCGGTTAGGCCGTAGCTGTCGACGAGCGCGTCCTTGGCGGGCGGGAAGACCTTCCGCAGCCGCTCCTTGAACGCGGGCGACGACGGGGCCGTGGCCAGCGAGAACGCCGTCAGCGACGACAGGTCGTACTTGGCCGCGCCGCCGTGCTCGACGATCCGGTTCGCCATCGTCGGCACCGCGCCCCAGTTCGTGACGCGTTCGCGCTCGACCAGCGCGAGGACCGCGTCCACGTCGAACCGTCCCTCGTGCATGATCACGGCGGAGCCGGTGGCGAGCCGCGGGACGGCGAGGTTGTGCAGGCTCGCGATGTGGAACAGCGGGAGGACGAGCAGGTAGCGGCGGTCGGCGGGGTCGCCGGGGACGCCCATCGCCCGCATCATCGCGTCGTTGAACCGGTGGTACTCGATCACGACGTGAGGTTGCGGTGCGTGTGGACGGCGCCCTTCGGCCGTCCCGAGGTGCCGCTCGTGTAGAGGATGACCGCCGGGTCGTCCTCGGCGGCCGCCGGCACGCCGAGCCCGTCCAGTGTGGCGCCCGGGTACCGGACGGCCAGGGCCGGGACGTCGTCCTCGACGGTCAGCACCCGGACCCCGGTGGTGCGTTCGGCGCGCTTGGCGTCGGCGATGACGAGGACCGGCTCGGTGTGGCCGAGCGCGTACTCGATCTCGGCGGGCGTCCACCAGGCGTTGTAGGCGACGACGATGCCCCCGGCGGCGAGCACGCCCCAGAACGCGAGGATCCACTCGGGGGAGTTCGCGGCGTTGATCGCGACGCGGTCGCCGGGCCGCACGCCGTGGTCGTCCCGCAGGGCTTTGGCCAGGGACGCGGCCTGCGCGGCGTGCTCGGCGAAGGAGATGCGGCGGGTCGCGGTGACGATGTAGTCGCGGTCGCCGTACGCGGCGGAGCGGGCGAGGACGGCGGGCAGGTTGGCGGCCCGTCCGGTGAACACCGGCAGCCGGGCGCCCAAGACCTCCTCCTCGCGGAGCTCGAACTCGCCGCCGGGGCCGGTCAGCCCCTGCACGATCTCCATCGCCGTCGTCATAGGTCCTCCTCGCTGGCCTCGCCGCAGATTCTCATCAGTGTGACCGGAGGCACCAGAACATTCCGGTGAGCGGGACCGATGGCGTGTTCGCGCGGTCGCGCAGCGGATTCCCGGTGAGCGGGACTGGGGGACGCGGGTGGGCCGCGTCACATCACGATGGCCGCTACCAGCACCGGATGGCCGCTACCAGCACCGGGACGCCGAACAACCGCGGGAGCAGCATGGGAACCCTCGACGAGAAAGTCGCCATCGTGACGGGCGCCGGGCAGGGCGTGGGCCAGGGCATCGCGCTGGCGCTGGCGTCGGAGGGCGCCACGATCGCCGTGCTCGGACGGACCGAGGCCAAGCTCGACACGACGTGCGGGCTCGTGCGCGAACGCGGCGGACGCGCCGAGCCGTTCGCCTGCGACGTGGCCGACACCGACGCGATCCCCGGCCTGGTGGACGCGATCGCGGAGCGGCTCGGCGGTGTCGACATCCTCGTCAACAACGCCTACTCGGGGAAGTACGGGCCGCTGCTGGAGATGAGCGACGCCGACTTCCGGAAGGGCTTCCAGACGGGGCCGTTCGCGGCGTTCGCGTTCATGAAGGCGTGCCATCCGCTCATGAAGGCGCGCGGCGGCGGCAGCATCGTCAACCTCGTCACCTCGGCGATGGTCCGCTGGGACCCCAAGACCTACGGGGCGTACGCGGCGGCCAAGCAGGCGCTCCGGTCGCTGACCAGGACGGCCGCCGCCGAGTGGGGCCCCGACGGCATCCGCGCGAACTCGATCGCGCCGCACGCGCTGTCGCCCGGCCTGAAGCGGTGGGCGGACGCGTTCCCCGAGGCGGCCGAGGAGTTCCGCAAGACGATCCCGCTGGGCTACATCGGCGACTGCGAGCAGGACATCGGCCGGGCGGTGCTCGCGCTCGTCCAGCCCGACCTGCGCTACCTGACCGGCGCCACGATCCCCCTGGACGGAGGCCAGGCCTTCTTCGGCTGACGCTCTTCGGCCGACGCTCGCCGTCCCGAGGACCTCTGCCACCGGCGGATCCCGCCCCCCGCCACACCACCCCATTCACTCCAAAAGGAGACGACCGATGAAGGTCCGCAAGATCGGGCGCCTCGCGGCGGGCGCCCTGGCGATCGCGATGGTCGCGTCGTGCACCACCGAACGATCGGGCACCGCGATGATCCAGGGCGGCGGTGCGGACGGCGGCGGGCAGGCCGCCGCGTCCGCCGGGAAGTTCGGGACGCTCGCGTCGCCGTGCGGCCCGGGCGACGCGAAGGGCGCCACCGACCAGGGCATCACCGACGACGCCATCACGATCGGCTTCGGTGACGACCGGGGCTTCGCCTCCGCGCCGGGCCTGTCGAAGGAGATGGGCGACGCGGTCTCGGCGATGATCGAGTGGTGCAATGAGCAGGGCGGCATCAACGGCCGCAAGATCAAGGGCAACCAGTACGACGCCGCCTACACGCAGTCCGCGCAGGTCATGCAGGAGTCGTGCAAGCAGGACTTCATGCTGGTCGGCCAGGGCTTCGCGATGGACGAGGCCGCCGAGCAGTACCGGGTGGCCTGCAAGCTGCCGACGGTCGCCGGCTACACCGTCGGCCCGAACGCGGCGATGGGCCCGATGAAGTACGAGGCCGTCCCGTACCCGGTGGACATGCTGAACGTCGGCGGCCCGGTCATCGCCGGGAAGCTCTTCTCCGACTTCAAGGAGAAGACGGACGTGCTGCTGTCCACGTCGCCCGCGGTGACGACGGGCGTCAACAAGGTCGCGTCGGCGCTGAAGGGCATGGGCGTCGAGCCGATGGAGTGCGGCGTCCGGCTGAACGACGCGGGCGAGAGCAGCTACATGCCGTTCGCGGAGAAGATCAAGAAGTGCGGCGTCGGCTACATGTGGTCGTCGGAGACGCCGGACCCGGGCCAGTTCAGCCTGCTGGAGTCGGTGCAGCGGGCGGGCGCGGACCCGAAGTACCTCCTTGAGGCCACCTGGTACAGCACCAAGGTGTCGGAGTGGAACAAGGGCGGCGCGGGCGACGGCATCCACGTCGCATGATCTTCCAGCCGTTCGAGAACGCCGACAAGGTCCCGGCGGTCAAGCAGTACGTGGACCTCGTCGAGAAGAGCGACGGCAAGGTCGCGCTGCTCGGCATGCAGGCGACGTCGGCGTTCCTGCTGTGGGCGACGGCGGCGGACGAGTGCGGCTCCGACCTCACCCGGCAGTGCGTGATCAACGAGCTGTCGACGATCCACGAGTGGACGGGCGGCGGGCTGCACGCGCCGACCGACCCGGGCGCCAACAAGCCCGCCGAGTGCGCGCTGATGGTGAAGCTGACCGGCGACGAGTGGAAGCAGGTCTTCCCGAAGGAGACCGGCGAGTTCGAGTGCGGTGAGGAGTTCGTCGTCGAGACGGACCCGAAGACCTGGGGCGCGGAGCTGAACGACGACCGGATCTCGAAGAAGTTCCTGACCGACGACGTCATCAAGCCCAAGACGTCCTGACCGGCGCCCGCTCAGGCGGGACCCACAAAGGGTGACTCATGACGGGTGAAACATGACGACGTTCCTCACCTACACGATCCTCGGGCTCGTGCTCGGCGCGGTGTACTCCATCGCCGCTTCGGGCCTCGTGCTGACGTACAACACCTCGGGCATCTTCAACTTCGCGCACGGCGCGCAGGCGATGTTCGGAACGTTCCTTTACTGGCAGTTCACGCAGTGGGGCTGGCCGACGTGGCTGGCGCTGGTCGCCGTGGTCGGCGTGGTCGGCCCGATGATGGGCGCGGCGCTGCACGCGGCGATCATGAAGGGGCTGCGCGGCACCGCGGACGTCACGAAGATCATCGTGACGGTGGCGGTGCTCCTTGGAACGGTCTATCTGGCGCAGTGGCTCTGGGATCCGGACGAGCCGTACACCGTGGAGATGTTCTTCGGCGCCGGATCGAAGATCACGATCGCCGGGGTCGTGATCCGGTTCCACGAGATCGTCTGCCTGGTCGCGGCCGTCGCGATCGCCGTCGGGCTGCGGCTGCTGTTCACCCGCACCCGGATGGGCGTGGTGATGCGCGGCTCGGTCGACGACCCGGACCTGCTGCGGCTCAACGGGCACGACCCGGAGCGGGCGGCGATGACGGCGTGGGCGCTCGGCTCCACGCTGGCGGTGCTGGCCGGCGTGCTGATCGTGCCGATCAGCGGCGGCGGCCTGGACGCCAACATGCTGACCCTGCTGGTCATCGACGCGTTCGCGGCGGCGATGTTCGGACGGCTGCGCAGCATCCCCCGCACGTTCGTCGGCGCGATGGTGCTCGGCCTCATCGCGAACTACGTGCTGGCCTACCTCCCGTCGGCCAGCGCGATCACCGGCAACCTGCGGGTGTCGCTGCCGATGATCCTGCTGTTCGTGGTCCTGGTGGTGCTGCCGCAGGACCGGCTGCGGGTCGCGGCCGTGCGCACCCGCGAGCGGTACCGGCCGCCGTCCGTCCGCTCGGCGGCGGTGTGGGCGCTGGTGCTGGTCGGCGTCGTGTTCCTCTACAGCCTGCTGCTGACGGACGGCGGCGTCACCACGCTCGCGCTCGGCATGACGTTCGCGATCATCGCGCTGTCGCTGACCGTCCTGACCGGCTACGCGGGCGAGCTGAACCTCGCGCCGCTGTCGTTCGCGGCGGTCGCGACGGTCGTGGCGTACCACTTCGGCGTGAACGGCAGCGGCCTGGCCGCCCGGCTCGGCATCGACGGGATCGTCCTCGGCGTCGCGGTGGCGGCGCTGGTCGGCGGGCTGGTCGCGCTGCCGGCCGTCCGGCTGCGCGGCCTGTACCTGGCGCTGGCGACGCTCGCGTTCGGCGAGTTCCTGTCGAACATGGTGCTGCGCGACACCACGGAGCACGAATGGTTCGGGGTGGCGTTCACGCTGTTCCCGGACGGGTCGCTGGTCGTCCCGCCGCCCAAGGTCGGCCCGCTCGACCTGCGCGACGGGCGGACGTTCCTGCTGACCGCGACCGTGCTGTTCGCGCTGATCGCGATCGGGCTGGCGGCGCTGCGCGGCAGCGGCTACGGGCGGCGGCTCGCGGCGATGAAGGACAGCCCGGCGGCGTCGGCGATGCTCGGGCAGAACCTCGTCCGGCTGAAGCTGAGCGTCTTCATGCTGTCCGCCGCGATCGCGGGCCTCGGCGGCGTGCTGATGTCGGCCGCGACCGGGACCGTGGCGCAGGAGAACTTCACGTTCATCGGCAGCCTCAGCCTGCTGATGCTCGTCGTGGTGGCGGGCATCGGCTACCTCAGCGGCGCCCTGTTCGGCGGGCTGATGGCCGGGGTCGGCTCGGCGGTCCTGGTGGCGACGTTCAGCGACCTCGCCCTGTCGCACGAGGGCCTGTCGGACGTCTACGGGGCGCTCGGCAACCTCGTGCTCGTGGGCACCGCCCTGGTCGGGATGGGCGTCGGCAAGAACCCGAGCGGCGTCGTCCACGACATCGCCGACGGGTACCGCGCGATCCGCACGGCACGTCCCGTCCTGTACGGGGCCGGTGCGCTGGGAGTGGTGCTGTACGTCCTCGCCGTCACCGGTGTCGTCAACGTGTGGACGTTCTCCCTCGTCGCCATCTGCGTGGTCTTCGTCCTGCCGGTGGTGGGCCGCATGTACCTGGACGAGGGTAAGAACCGGGCGACGCCCCCGGAACTGCTCGGCGTGGACGAGCCGTACACCGACGAACTGCGCGCGCGCCTGGACCGGGAGCTGGGCCTGCCCGCGACCGTCCGGGCGGTCAGGTTCGCCGAGCCCGCACCGGTCGAGAAGGGAGAGGCCAGTGTCACTGCTTGAGACCCGCGGCGTCACCGTCAAGTTCGGCGGCAACACCGCCGTGGACGGCGTCAGCCTCGCCGTCGCCGAAGGCGCGATCACCGGCCTGATCGGGCCGAACGGCGCAGGCAAGACCACGATGTTCAACACCATCACGGGCCTGCAGAAGCCGGCGTCCGGGCAGGTGCTTCTGGACGGCACCGACATCACGAAACTGTCCCCGGCCAAGCGCGCGCGGCGCGGCATGGCTCGCACCTTCCAGCGGCTCGAACTGTTCCTGTCGCTGTCGGTGCGCGACAACGTCCGCGTCGCGGGCGACATCCTGCGCAGCAGCAGCCGGAAGCGGTTCGACCTGGACAAGACCACGGACGAGATCCTGGAACGGACGGGGCTCGCGGACATCGCCGACCGTGAGGTGTCCGACATCCCGATCGGCCGGGCCCGCGTCGTGGAGGTGGCGCGCGCGCTGATGACGTCACCGCGCGTCCTGCTCCTGGACGAACCGGCCTCCGGGCAGACCGAGCAGGAGACCGAGGCGTTCGCCGCGATGCTCACCGGCCTCGCGGACGAGGGCCTGGCGATCTGCCTCGTCGAGCACGACCTGCCCCTCGTCATGGGGCTGTGCTCCACGATCCACGTCCTCGACTACGGCGCCCTGATCGCGTCCGGCACCCCGGCCGAGATCAAGGAGTCGCCCGAGGTCATCGCGGCCTACATCGGGACGGAGGAAGCGGCATGACCGACACCGACACCGACACGAAAACGGAGTCGGAGGCCGAGGCGACGACCGGCGTCGAGCCGCTGCTCGAACTGCGGGACGTCCGGGCCGCCTACGGCGCCATCGAGGTCCTGCACGGCGTGGACCTGGCGCTGCGCCCCGGCTCGCTGCTGGCCCTGCTCGGCCCGAACGGCGGCGGCAAGTCCACGACGATGCGGGTGTGCAGCGGGCTGCACGTCCCGTCCGGCGGCGAGCTGCGGTTCGCCGGGCGGCGGGTCAACGGCGTGTCGGCGCAGGAGGCGGCCCGGCTCGGCGTGTGCTCGATCCCGGAGGGGCGCGGGGTCTTCCCGAACCTGACCGTCCGGGAGAACCTGTGGCTCGCCACCGGGACGGGCGCCCGCCGCGCCGACGTCGAGGAGAAGGCCTTCGCCCGCTTCCCGATCCTGTCGAAGCGGCGCGACCAGCTCGCCGGGTCGATGTCCGGCGGCGAGCAGCAGATGCTGGCGCTGTCGCGCGCGCTCGGCACCGATCCGGCGGTGCTGCTGCTCGACGAGCTGTCCATGGGCCTCGCGCCCATGATCGTCACACAGATGTACGACACGGTCGCCGAGCTGGTCGAGGGCGGCCTCTCGGTGCTGGTGGCCGAGCAGTTCGCCCGCGCGGTGCTGCCGATCGCCGACACCGCCGCCCTCATGCTCCACGGACGGGTCGTCGCGGTAGGCGCGCCCGCCGCGATCGAAGACCGGCTGTCCAGCGACTACCTGGGAGGTTGACGGAACCATGCTGACCGAGGAACGACGCGAGCAGTTCAAGGAAGACGTGTCACGGCAGAAGCTCAAGACGGACGGGTCGCGCAACGACGGCGCGCTCCGCATCGTCGGGGCGCTGCTGATGCTCACCGGAGTGATCGGAGTGTTCGTCACCTACAACGTGTCGCTGCAGCAGGACGACATCCGCAACGTCGGCTCCCTGCAGACGCTCGCGACCGGGTTCGTGGCGGTCACCGTCATGGGCGCCGCGCTGTACCTGGGCGCCGTGCTGGCGCGCGTCCTGCGGCTGTGGCTGCTGCGGCAGCTCATGGAGTCGCAGGCCCAGGCGGACCGGCTGACCGCCGCGCTGGAGCGCGAGACGGTCTAGCGGCCCGGCGCGGCAGCGCCCGTCGCTCCCAGTGAGCGGGATGCCCGGACCGTCCGGGCATCCCGCTCATTACGTTCGACCTGTTGGAGAACGCGCTGACGGAGGAGCCCATGACATCGCAAGTTCCCGCGCACGCGGCGGTCGTGCCGGTGCCGGGGCGCGACGAGACGATCGCCGGGCTGCTGCTCGCGCGGCTGGGCGACGACCGTCCCGGCCTGCGCAGCCGCGACCGGACGTGGACGTGGGACGAGGTCGTCCGCGAGGGCGCGGCCCGCGCGGGTCTCGCGCGGGAGCTGCGCCGCGCCGACCGTCCGTTCCACATCGGCGTCCTGCTCGACAACGTGCCCGAGTACATCCTGTGGCTCGGCGCGGCGGCGCTGGGCGGCGCCACCATCGTCGGCATCAACCCGACCCGCACCGGCGCCTACCTGGAGCAGGAGGTCCGGCACACCGACCTCCAGCTGATCGTCACCGACGCCGCGGGCGCGAAACTGCTCGACGGCCTCGACATCGGCGTCCCCCGCGACCGGTTCCTGCTGGTGGACGACGGGACGTACGCGTCGCGCGTGGCCGCGCACGCGGGCGCCGAGCCCGCCGCCGACCCGTCCGTCACGCCGGCCACGCAGCTGCTCCTGCTGTTCACGTCCGGGACGACGGGCGCGTCGAAGGCGGCCCGCTGCTCGCAGGGGCGGCTCGCCGAGCTGGGGCGCAACAACTCCGCGAAGTACGACATCAAGCGCGACGAGATCTCGTACTGCCCGATGCCGCTGTTCCACGGCAACGCCTCATGGCGCTGTGGGCGCCGACCCTCGCCGCCGGCGGCTGCGTGTGCCTGACGCCGAAGTTCTCCGCATCCGGTTTCATCCCGGACGTCCGGTTCTTCGGCGCGACGTTCTTCACCTACGTCGGCAAGGCCATCGGCTACGTCCTCGCCACCCCCGAGCAGCCGGACGACTCCGGCAACACCCTCACGCACGGGTTCGGCACCGAGGCGTCCCCCGAGGACAAGATCGAGTTCCGCCGCCGCTTCGCGCCCGCCTCGTCGAAGGCTACGGCTCCAGCGAGAGCGCCGGGATGATCAAGCAGGACCCCGACACGCCGCCCACCGCGTTCGGCAAACCCATGCACGGCGGCGTCCGGATCGTCAACCCGGAGACGCGCGAGACCTGCGACGTCGCCGTCCTGGACGACCACGGACGCGTCGTCAACGCCGAGCAGGCCGTCGGCGAGATCATCGACGTCGACGGTGCCGCGAAGTTCGAGGGCTACTACAACAACCCGGAGGCCGACGCCGAACGCGTCCGGCACGGCTGGTACTGGACCGGCGACCTCGGCTACATCGACGCCGACGGCTACCTGTACTTCGGCGGCCGCTCCGGCGACTGGATCCGGGTCGACTCCGAGAACATCTCCGCGCTGCTCACCCAGCTCGTCGTCCGCCGCCACCCCAAGATCGTCGACGCGGTCGCGTTCGGCGTCCCCGACCCGCGCTCCGGCGACCAGGTGATGGCCGCGATCGAGATCCCCGAGGGCGTCGGGTTCGACGACCTCGACCTCGGCGCCTTCCTGGCCGCGCAGGACGATCTGGGCACGAAGGGCGCGCCCCGGTTCGTCCGCGTCTCGCACTCCCTGCCGACCACGGGCTCCGGCAAGCTGCGCAAGAAGGAGATGCAGCTCGAAGGCTGGCGGACCACCGATCCCGTGTACCGCTGGACCGGGCGGGGCGGGCCCGCCTACGCGCCGATGACCGACGACGACAAGACGGCACTGCGCGAGGAGTTCATCGCCAACGGCCGCCGCCGCTTCCTCCCCTGAGAAAGAGAGCGCCTGATGGACCTGCGCGAGACCGCCGAACATCGGAAACTGAGGGCCGAACTCCGGGCGTACTTCGCGAACCTGCTGCCCCCGGACGTCCGCCGCCGCGCGGGCGAGGAGGGCGTCGGCGGCGACCGGTTCCGCGAAATCGTCAAGCTGCTCGGCGACGACGGCTGGCTCGGCTACGGCTGGCCGGTCGAGTACGGCGGCCAGGGCCGCTCGACCGCCGAGCAGTACGTCTTCTTCGACGAGGTGCAGCGGGCCGGGCTGCCGTTCCCGTTCGTCACCGTCAACACCGTCGGCCCCACGCTGATGCGGTTCGGCACGGACGAGCAGAAGAAGAAATACCTTCCGGGGATCCTGTCGGGCGACCTCGTCTTCGCGATCGGCTACACCGAGCCCGACGCGGGCACCGACCTCGCGTCCCTGCGCACCCGCGCGGTCCGCGACGGCGACACCTACGTCGTCGACGGCAACAAGATCTTCACCAGCGGCGCGAACACCGCCGACCACGTCTGGCTCGCCGCCCGCACGAACCCGGACGCGCCGAAGCACAAGGGCATCTCGATCCTGATCGTGCCGACCGACGCCGACGGGTTCTCGTGGAGCCCGATCCAGTGCGTCGGCGGCATGATCGTCACCGCGACGTACTACAACGAGGTGCGCGTGCCCGCCTCGTCCGTCGTCGGGGACGTCGACGGCGGCTGGGGCCTCATCACCACCCAGCTCAACCACGAGCGCATCGGCCTCGCCGCGCTCGGCGGCCGGATGATCCGCCTCTGGGAGGACGTCGCCGCGTGGGCGCGCGACGAGGGCGTCATCGACATCCCGTGGGTGCGCGGCGACCTCGCCCGGACGCACGCCAAGCTGGAGGCGATGCGGCTGATGAACTGGAAGATGACGATGGCCGTGGAACACGGCACCCTCACCGGCGCCCAGGCCGGGGCGGCGAAGTCGTACGGGACGGAGACGCACATCGACGTCCAGCGCACGCTGACGAACGTGCTCGGGGCCGCGGGCCGGATCCGTCCGGAATCGCCCGGCGCCGTCCTGCACGGGCAGATCGAGCAGCTCTCCCGGCAGGGCATCGTGAACACGTTCGGCGGCGGCGTCAACGAGGTCCTGCGGGACATGGTCGCCGTCCAGGGCCTCGGACTCCCCCGGGGGAAGCGCGCATGAGCGACGACGCGATGAACGACTACGAAGAGCGCCTCCAGGCGTGGGTCGGCCGCAAGCTCGGCGAGCCGCGGCGCGGCCAGGACCCGGTGAACGTCCCCATGATCCGCCACTGGGTCGAGGCCATGGAGGACGACAACCCGGTCTACCTGGACGACGAGGCCGCACGCGCCACCGGACGCGACGGGATCGTCGCGCCCGCGTCGATGGTGCAGGCGTGGACGATGCGCGGCTACGCGGCGCACGTCCACCCCGAGCCCGTGCCCGGCGGCATGGACGAGCTGACCGACCTCCTCGCCGAAGGCGGCTACACGTCGGTCGTCGCCACCGACTCCGACTTCGAGTTCCACCGCGAACTCGTCCCCGGCGACCATGTCGGTGTCGAGGAGAGCGTCGAGTCGATCTCCCCGGAGAAGAAGACCGGCCTCGGCGCGGGACGGTTCGTCAGCACGATCCGGACGTACCGGGACGCGTCCGGCGAGATCGTGGCGACCCAGCGGTGGCGCCTGCTGCGCTTCCGCCCGGCCGAGAAGCCGGCACCGAAGCCGCTGCGCCCGCGTCCCGCGATCAACCCCGACAACGCGTTCTGGTTCGAGGCCGCGCGCGAGCACCGCCTGGTCGTCCAGCGCTGCGCCGACTGCAAGTCGCTGCGGCACCCGCCCGGCCCCGCCTGCCCGCAGTGCGGCTCGTTCCGGTGGGACACCGTCGAGTCGTCGGGCGACGGACACGTCTACACGTTCACCGTCAACCATCACCCGCGCCACCCGGCGTTCGAGTATCCGCTGGTCGTCGCCGTGATCGAGCTCGCCGAGGGCACCCGCCTCATCGCGAACATGACGGGCGTCGCACCCGAGGACGTCGAGATCGGCATGCCGGTCGTCCTCGACTGGCTCGACGCCGACCCCGACCTGTCCCTGCCGATCTTCCGCCCGAAGGAGAGCTGATGGACTTCACCCTTGGCGAGGAACTGGAAGCGGTCCGGGACCTGGCCCGGCAGATCCTCACCGACCACGCGACCCCCGAGCGCGTCCGCGCGGCCGAGGAGACCGGCGTGGACGAGCCGCTCTGGAAGGAGCTGGCCGCCGCGGGCCTGCTCGGCGTCGCGCTCCCCGAATCCGCGGGCGGCGCGGGCCTCGGCGTCTCCGGCCTGTGCGTCCTGCTCGAAGAGCAGGGCCGGACGGTCGCGCCCGTCCCGATCTGGCCCGCGCTCGTCGCCGGCCTGACGCTCGCCGAACACGGCACGTGCCCGCCCGAGGTCGCCGACGGCACCCTGCGGTACACGCTCGCGCTCGAAGAGTTCGGCCCGCACGACCCGGCCGAACCCCGCTGCGAAGCCGTCGGGACGGACGCGCGTGGCGGCTCACCGGGACGAAGGCCGTCGTCCCCGCGGCGTCCTTCGCGTCGAAGATGCTCGTGTCCGCGACGACCCCGGACGGCCCCGCGCTGTTCGCCGTCGACACCGGCGCGTCCGGCACGACCTGGGAGCAGGCGCGCACCACCACGCACGACATCGCGGGCACCGTCACCCTCGACGGCGCGCCCGCCGAGCACCTCGGCGGCGCCGCCCTGCGCACCGCGCTGCGGCTCGCGCGGATCGCGCTGTCGGCCGTCCAGCTCGGCGTCGCCGAAGGCGCCCTGCGGATGACCGCCGACTACCTGTCCGCCCGCGAGCAGTTCGGCCGCCCCCTCGGCACCTTCCAGGCCGTGCAGCACCAGCTCGCCGACTCCTACATCGAGATCGACGCGCTGCGCGTCTGCCTCTGGCACGCGATCTCCCTCGCCGCCGCGGGCGAGGACGCCGAGCAGGCGACGCTCGTCGCGAAGTGGTGGTCCGACGACGGCGGCCTCAACGTCGTGCACCGCACCCAGCACCTGCACGGCGGCATCGGCGTCGACGTCGACTACCCGATCCACCGCTACTTCCTGTGGGGCAAGCAGATCGCCGGCACCCTCGGCGGCGCCTCCGCCGACCTCGCACTCCTGGGGGCCGCGCTGTGAACGTCTCCGTCGGCGACGAGCTGCCGCCCCTCGACGTCCCGCTCACCCGCACGATGATCGTCGCGACCGCCCTCGCGAGCCGCGACTACCAGGACGTCCACCATGATCCGTCCCTCGCGGTCGAGCGCGGCTCGAAGGACGTCTTCATGAACATCCTCACGACGAACGGGCTCGTCGACCGGTACGTCACCGCGTGGGCCGGGCCGTCCTGCGTCGTCAAGGCCATCCGGATCCGCCTCGGCGCGCCCAACTACCCGGGCGACACGATGCGGCTGACCGGCACCGTCACGGCCGCCGACGGCGACGCCGTCGAGATCGCCGTCAAGGGCGTGAACGCGCTCGGCCCGCACGTGACCGGCACCGTCGTCGTCCAGCTGCAAGGGAAGAAGGCATGAGCGTGCTGCCCGGAGCCGCCGCGATCGCGGGCATCGGCGCCACCGAGTTCTCCAAGGAGTCCGGCCGCAGCGAACTGCGCCTCGCCTGCGAGGCCGTCCTCGCCGCGATCACCGACGCGGGGCTGCAGCCGTCCGACGTGGACGGCATGGTCACCTTCACCGCCGACACCAGCTCCGAGATCCACATCGCCCGCAACCTCGGCATCGGCGAGCTGAAGTTCTTCTCCCGCATCGGGCACGGCGGCGGCGCCGCCTGCGGGACCGTCCAGCAGGCCGCGATGGCCGTCGCGACCGGCGTCGCCGACGTCGTCGTCTGCTACCGCGCCTTCAACGAACGGTCCGGCGTCCGCTACGGGCTCGGCCAGGCCGACCGTCCGATGGACGTCAGCGCCGACCGCGCCGCCTACTCGTGGATGACCCCGTACGGGCTGAACACCCCCGCCCAGTGGGTCGCGATGTTCGCCCAGCGGTACATGCACGAGTACGGCGCGACCAGCGAGGACTTCGGCCGCGTCGCCGTCGTCGACCGCAAGCACGCGGCGAAGAACCCCGCCGCGTGGTTCCACGGCCGCCCGATCACCCTCGAAGACCACCAGGCGTCGCGCTGGATCGCCGAACCCCTCCGCCTCCTCGACTGCTGCCAGGAGAGCGACGGAGGCCAGGCCATCGTCGTCGTGTCCGCCCAGCGCGCGCGCGACCTGCCGCACCGTCCCGCCCTCATCTGGGGCGCCGCGCAGGGCTCCGGCAACGACCAGCACATGATGACGAGCTACTACCGCTCCGAAATCAGCGGCATCCCCGAAATGGGACTCGTCGGCCGCCAGCTCTACGCGCAGAGCAAGCTGACCCCCGCCGACATCCAGGCCGCGATCCTCTACGACCACTTCACACCGCTCGTCCTGCCCCAGCTCGAAGAGCTCGGCTTCTGCCCCAAGGGCGAGGCCAAGGACTTCATCGCCGACGGCAACCTCGAAGTCGGCGCCCGCCTGCCGGTCAACACCCACGGCGGCCAGCTCGGCGAGGCGTACATCCACGGTATGAACGGCATCGCCGAAGGCGTCCGGCTCCTGCGCGGCAGCTCGCCGAACCAGCCCGGCGACGTCCACAACGTCCTGGTCACCGCCGGCACCGGCGTCCCGACCAGCGGCCTGATCCTCGGAGCGGACGGATGAGCGACTGGCGCGGCCGGACCCTCGGCACCCGCGAGACCACCCACGACGAGACCCGCGCGATCCTCTACGCCCTCGCCGTCGGGGCGCCCGCGGACGCGCTCGACCTCGTCTTCGAGAAGAACCTGCGCGTCCTCCCCACGTTCGCGCTCACCCTCGCGCAGTGGGCGCCGGACGAACTCGGCCCCGCGGGCGCGTTCGACATGTCCACCGCCGTGCACGGCTCGCAGCGCCTCCGCGTCCGCAAGCCCCTGCCGTCCGCGGGCACCGTCGAGATGCGGGCCCGCGTCGGCGAGGTCTGGGACAAGGGACGCGCCGCCGTCTTCGAGGTCGTCGTCGAGAGCGAGTACTTCGACGCCACCTGGTCGATCTTCGCGCCCGGCTCGGGCGGTTTCGGGGGCGAACGGGGCCCGTCGTCGCAGCGACGCCCGTCCACGGAACCGGACCGCACGCTCACCCTGCGGACCACCGGCAACCAGGCGGCGCTCTACCGCCTCCTGGGCGACCGGCACCACATGCACATCGACCCCGAAGCGGCCAAAGCGGCCGGAATGCCCCGCCCGTTCATGCACGGCCTGTGCACCCTCGCGGCGGTGACGCTGCCCATCGCGGAAGCCCACGAGCGGCACCCAGCGGACCTGTCCGAACTCGACGGACGCTTCGCGTCGCCCGTCTTCCCGGGCGACGAGCTGACGATCGAGACATGGTCGGACGACGGCGCGATCCTGTTCGAAGCCTCGGTTGAAGACCGCACCGTCCTGTCGGGCGGCCGGGCCGTCTTCGCTTGACCGCCGGGGCGCGGCTCCCGCCGCGCCCCGGCCGGTATCGGCGTGAGGCGAAGGCGTCGAAGAGCGCGAGCCCGGACGCGCGCGCCGCGCGTCAGCGCCGACCGGTGGCCTTCCGCAGCGCACTCCACGAGTGGTTGGCCTGCACGACGGTGATACCCCCGGCCTCGGGGCCGGTGAACACGGTGACGGTGTCCCCGAACCGGGGCACCTGCAACGGGGTGTAGCGGGTCGGCGCCCGGTCCGCGGTGCGTGCGGGGAGACGCCGGTGCTCGTGCGCCCGGAGCGTCGTCCCGTCCGCAAGCCGTACCGTCACCGCGCAGCGGTAGGCGCGCGAGGTCTCGTTCGAGTCGTACGTGCTGCCCCGCACGGTTCCCAACCGCGGGCTCGGCTCGGCGGCGCAGAGGACGCCGTACGCCGCGACGAGATCGGCCCGCCCCGTACGGCCGACGGCTTCGCGCAGGTAGCGGAACCATGCTCCCGCCGTGGCGGCGACGGCGGGAAAGATCCCGGCAAGGGACAACGCGACGCCCAGCTCGCTCTCGCTCCCCGGGCTCGTCTCCGAATGCACCACGCGGGACACCGTCCACGTGACGTACAAGGCGACACCCGCCGTGAGCAGCATCGCGACGACGAGCATCCCGGCGAGGCGGCGGGAGCCCGCCGGCGGTTCCACGATCCGGAGCGGGTCGGGGTCGAGGCGCGTCAGGTCTTCGCCGTCGCGCCGCACGATCACGTACGTGGCATCGGCCACCGGCGTGGCCCTCCTCGGCTTCGGGGCGTGGCGCGGCGATGCCCGCGCGGGGTCCGCACGGTAGCCGACGCGAATGACGCGCCGGATGACCGTCGGGTGAACGGGCGCCGCACCGCCGAGGGCACGGACGCGTCCGGGCATATCGCCACGGGCGTCCGAGGGCCGAAGGCTAGGGTGGCACCCGGAATCGGAGAACCGAGGTGAGCCGGTGGCGCTCCACATCGTTCCGTTCGAGGACCGTTTCGTCGACCGGGCCGCGGCTCTGCTGGCCGCCGCCCACGCGACGGCCCCCGCCGTGGACCTGGCCGACCCCGGCGTGGCTCGTGCGCAGCTGGACGGGTGGGACACCGCGGGCCCGGCGGTGGCCGCGCTGCGCGGCGGGGTCCTCGTCGGCTTCATGGCGGCCACGCTGGCGAGAGGCCCGGGCGATCCGCTCGGGCGCATCCGCCTGCCGCACCACGCGGCCGTCCCGGACGACCTGCGCTCGACCTACCGCCATCTGTACCAGGCCCTCTCCCGGGACCTGGCCGGCATCGGCTGCTTCGAGCACACCGTTGTGGTCGCCGCCCACCGCGACACCATCGCGTGTCTCGTCGAACTCGGCTTCGGCATCGATCAGATCAAGGGCTTCCGTCCCCTGACGCCGCCGCGCCGCTCCGCGCCGCGGGTTCGCATGCGCCAGGCGCGTCCGGACGATCTGGCGGAAATCGTCCGCCTCACCGTGGAACTACAGCGATTCCACGCCGCCGCGCCGATCCTCAGGCCCGCTCCGCCCGACCTGCACCCGCTCAAGGACGACCTGCACGCGGCCATCGCGGACGAACGGCGCCTCGTGCTGGTCGCCGAGGCGGAAGGACGTCCCGTGGGGGTGATGGTGGCGGATCCCGACAGCCGCCATCTCAAGGCGGCGACGATCGGGATCGCGGTGGTGACCGCCGCGGTCCGGGCCGAGGGGGTCGGCACCGCCCTGCTGTCCGGGGTGGTGGACTGGGCGGCGGGTCGCGGCTTCAGCGCCTGCGGGGCCGAATGGACCTCCGCGAACCTGGTCGGCGACGCCTTCTGGCGCGGTCACGGCTTCGCGCCCGCCCGCTACACCCTCACCCGCCGGATCGACCCGCGTGTCGCCTGAACCACCGCTCCTAAGGCCGCCGGGCGGACGCCGCGTGGGCCTCAACCGGTGCGCAGGCCCCGGTCGGTGAAGGCGATCAGCCACTCGAAGCTCTCGTCGACGTCGGCGCTCCACCGGAACCCGCCGCCCGCCTGCAACGTGGCGAAACCGTGAAAGAGACTGCGGATCATGCGCAGGGCGTGGTCCGCGTCGGAATCCGCGATGTCGTAGCCGCGCAGCACCGCCGTGAACGAGTCGACCAGCCGCCGGCTCCCCTCCGCCACCGGATCGTCCGGGCCGGACGGTTCCACGCCGATCGACGCGGCGTACCGTCCGGGGTGCTCCACGACGAAGGCGCGGAAGGCGCGCGCGGCCGCCGCCAGGGCGTCCCGTCCCGCGTACCCCTGGATCGCCGTGCCGACCGCGTCCGCGGCCTCGTGCAACGCCAGGGCCGCGATGCGCCGGTTGAGATCGTCGAGACCGCCGACGTGCTTGTACAGGGACGGGGTGCGCACGCCGAGCCGCTCGGCCAGCGAACCCATCGTGAGCCCGGCCGGGCCCAGCTCGTCGGCGAGCGCGGCACCGGCGGCGACCACGGCCGCGGGGTCCAGACCGGCCCTAGGCACCGGCGGCCTTCGCCGCGAAGCCGGCGATGAGCGAGGCGACCCGGTCGGGGAACTGGTCGTGCGGGTAGTGCCCGGCGCCCTCGATCATCTCCAGGCGGCCGATGCCGGACGGCAGGGCGTCGACGATCGCCGACCCCTCGGCCCGCGGGTCCGCCCAGTCGGGGTCGAGCGTGCCCATCACGACCAGAACCGGGGACCGGACGTCGCCGAGCCGGGCACCCGCGTCGGTGGGGGCGCTGCGGCCCATGCCCTGCATGGCCTTCATCCGGCCGGGCTCGCGCATCATGGCGTCGATACGGCCGATTCGCTCGTCCCAGTGGTCCGGCTTCGCGCCGGGGTAGGCCACGTCGAGGTAGGAGCGCCAGAGCGGCACGCTGCCGAGCGTGCCCGCGCCGAGCAGCCGCAGCATCCCGCGCCGGAAGCGCTTCACCTTCAGATCGCCGAGACGGATCGACTGCTTGCGGGTGAACGGCGCGAGTTCGACGACCGCGGTGACCAGCGAGGGCTCCCGCGCCGCCGCGATCGTGGCGGCGCCACCGGCGAACGAGTGCCCGACGAGCACGGCCGGGCCGCCCAGCTCGCGGATGAGAGCGAGCAGGTCGTCCGCGACCGCGGCCCGGCTCCACTCGGGCCAGTCGACGCTGGACTCGCCGAAGCCCCGCAGGTCGACCGCGGCGACCCGGAACCCCTCCGCCACCAGCCGCGGGATCACGGCGCGGTAGGCCGCCCGGCTGTCGCCCATGCCGTGCGCGAGCACGATCAGCGGGCCCGTCCCCGTGACCTCGTAAGCAAGCGTGCCGCCCTCGACGGTCAGGTGCTCGGTCATGACATCCTCCGGCTAACTCGATTAGCTAAAGGCTAAGGGCATTAGCCAACCTTGTCAACACCATGGCCGAGCCGACGGGCGGCCCGCTCCACCCCGCCGGGATCCGCCGCGCGGATCACGTCGAGCAGCCCGTCGACGGACGACGCCGCACCGTGCACCCGTCCGATCGTCCGCCAGACGCCGTGGACGTCCCGCGTGATCGCCCATTCGGGGAGGAGATGTCGGAGGAACAGCAGCACGATGTCGTCGCTCACCCCGCGAGGAGCTTCGCCCACGTGGCCTTGCCGCCCTCGTTCAGTTCGCGGACGCCCCACGAGTGCACGAGCTCCGACACGAGCAGCAGCCCGCGCCCCGACGTCGCGGCGCAGTTCGAGGGACGCACCACCGGACGTCCCGCGCCGCCGTCCCACACGTCGATGACGACGAGGCCGTCCCGTTCGTCCCGGAACACCCGCACGACGATCGGACCTTCCCCGTGCTGGAAGCCGTTGGTGACGAGCTCGCACGTGACCAACCGTGCGAGGTAGTCGTCGGAAATACCCCATTCGCGCATTCGTTCGCCCACGAATTCCCGAGCCGCCTTCGGCGCCCGCTCACTCGATTCGAGAACCAGCGTAGGAACCTCCGGCGCCGGTGTTGTGAGTGTCATCGGTATGCCCTTCTGATCGGGTTGCCATTCCGCGTCCCATTGAGCCACCGGACATGTACTCTGCGTAACAAAGCACTGGAGTCCTGACCCCAAGTCGCGCAGTCGGCCCCCCAAGCGGTTGAGTCCGGTTGAGGCGCGCTTGGCCCTGTCCCGACGGGAGGCGCCGCATGAGCAGTCGCCGTAGAAGGAGTTCGACCAGTCCAACGCTTCTCGCGTTCGGAAGACGCTTCCGGCGCTTCCGCGACGCGAAGCTCCTAACCCAAGAGGCACTCGCGGCGCGCGCGCACAACGGCGCTGGCGTTAAGGCCCAGTACATCGGGGCCATCGAGAACGGACGCGCCAGGTGCACGGAAAAGTTCGCCGCCGAAATGGACGAAGTGCTCGGGGCGAACGGAGAGCTCCTCGGTCTATGGCACGACCTCGCCATGGACTCGGCGTTCCCCGTTTGGTTCGACTGGGTGGCCGTCGAGAGCGACGCCATCATGCTCGCGTCCTACAGCCTCACCGTCGTCCACGGGCTGCTCCAGGTTCCGAGTTACGCGGCGGCGATGCTGCACGGTGACAAGGACGCGGTGAGCGCCCGCATGTCGAGGCAAGCCATCTTCACCCGGTCGGACCCGCCACCGCCGGATGTCCTGTTCCTCCTGGACGCCCAGGTGCTCACCCGCCCCGTCGGCGAGCCGGAAGTGATGGTGGAGCAACTCGAACACCTGGCCGCCAAGATCGAAGAGGGGATGCAGATACAGGTCGTCCCGTCAGACGGAACCCACCTCGGGAACACGCACTCATTCACAATCGCCACGTTGGAGGACATGCAGCAAGTGGCGTATGTCGAGACGGTCGCACGGGGATACACCATGTCCGAACCGTCCGATCTTGTAGCCTTCGGCAAGGCACTCCGACAGGTTCAGGGGCTTGCGCTCCCTGTGGCCCAGTCGTTGACCGAGATCCGTACCAAGGTGGAGGCGTGGAGATGACCAAAGTCGTCTGGCGCAAGGCGAGCCAGAGCACGTCGACCGGGGGTGAATGCGTGGAATTGGCCGAGTACGCCGACGGGGTTGTTGTCCGGGACAGCAAGGATCCGGACGGGGCGAAACTGCTCGTGCGTCGGGACGCGTTCGCGGCGCTGGTGGCCGACCTGAAGCGCTGACCGCCCGTCCAAGCCTCGGATCCCCCAGGGCCGGCGCTCGTGCGCCCTACGTCCTTGTCACCAGGCAATCTCAGACGTCAATCTGAAGCCATGAACGTGGACGTGATCAAGTGGCGTAAGTCGAAGTACAGCAGCGCCCAAGGGGGCGACTGCGTGGAGGTTGCGTCCCTCTCCGGAAACATCGGTGTCCGGGACAGCAAGGATCCGGACGGGGCGAAGTTGCTCGTGCGTCGGGATGTGTTCGCGGCGCTGGTGGCCGACCTGAAGCGCTGACCCGCCCGTCCAAGCCCGACTCCGTCGAGGGGTGCGGCGTCCACGAACGTCCGCTGGGGTGACGGCCCAGATGTTGATCTGCGGCGTGTTGCCCTTATGGGCGTCCGAGTTAGGGCAACACGCCGCAGGTCAACGGAACCATGGGGCCTTGGTGGCGACCTGGAGCGGTGATCTGTCTGGCTGTGTTGGTGGGAGAGTGCGGGCGTGAGCGGATCGGATCCCAAGGCGGACCTTCGGCGTTACCTGCAGGCGGGGCGCGATGCCCTGGTCTGGAAGATGGACGGGCTGTCGGAGTACGACGTCCGTCGTCCGGTGACGCCGACCGGCACCAACCTGCTGGGCCTGGTCAAGCACGTGGCCAGCATGGAGCTGATCTACTTCGGTGACACGTTCGGTCGGCCGTCCGGCGAGGCGATGCCATGGTTCGAGGAGGGCGCCGAGATCAACGCGGACATGTGGGCGACCGCCGACGAGTCCCGCGAGCAGATCCTCGGGTTGTATCGCCGGGCGTGGATGCACTCCGACGCCACGCTCGACGCGCTGGCGCTGGACGCGGTCGGCCGGGTGCCGCACTGGCGAGCCGGACGGGACGAGGTGACGCTCCACCGAATCCTGGTGCACGTGATCGCCGAGACGGACCGGCATGCCGGTCACGCCGACGTCGTCCGCGAACTGATCGACGGCACCGTCGGGTTGCGGCCCGGCAACGACAACATGGCGCCCGGCGACGAAGCCTGGTGGGCGGACTACCGCGGACGGCTGGAGCGCGCGGCGCGCCAATCCGAGCAAGGCTGAACCCGACGGCCTCCGGGCCACCGTCTTTCGCGCTTCTTTATGCGGGTCTCTCTAGAAAAGGGGCATTCGCGCATAAAGGAGGGGGCGCATGGTGCTGCCCATCGGGTTCCTCGCGTCGTACGGCGTGCTCGCGCACCACGGGGGCGGCGGGAGCTAACGACGCGAGCAGGCCGCTCTACCTGCGGGGACAGGTGATCCAGGCGCGGTACGGGTATCCGCACGCGCAACTGCGGATCGAGGTCCCGGCCGGGCTGACCGTCCCGTCCCGGCTGCCCGGCGCGGAGCGGCTGCGGGGGCACGACGCGTGGGGCGGGCCGCCGGTGCCGGAGGGGGCGGGGCAGGTCCGTGACCTCCTGCTCCCGCCCGACATCACCGGAACGCTGGGCGACCTGCCCGGACGGCCGAACGTGGGGGACGAGGTCGCGGCGATCGTCTACCGGCGGTGCGACACCGAGGGGGACGAGTACTCGGGCGAGCTGCGCGTCCAGATGATCTACGCGGCGGGAGGCGCCCACCGGTACCGGGGCAGTATCACCCGCATCGTGGACCGCTGCCTGGACACCGCCCGGCGGCCCGGCCCGGGAGCCCGTTCGGACGACGACCCGCCGGTGTTCCTGCTGGGCGGTGGCGCGCTCGTCGCGGCGGGGGCGGTGGCGGGCCTGATCCGGCTGCGCAACCGCCGGGCCGGGCAGTGAGCCCGGACGGCGTCCTGGTCTGGCTCGAAGGGACCGCGCCGGCCGTCGCGGTGCGCGACGGGCGGTGGACGTACGCGCTGACCGGGTCGGTCCACCTCGTCGGGCTGGCGATGCTGTTCGGCGCGATCGCGATCTTCGATCTGCGGCTGCTGGGCGCCTCCCGGCGGCTGCCGGTCACGGCGCTGGCCCGGCACGCGCTCCCGTGGTCCCGCGCGGCCTTCGCCCTCACCGCGTCGAGCGGGTTCCTCCTGTTCTCGGCCAACGCCTCGCAGGTCGCGCACAACACCGCGTTCCAGGTCAAGGTCCTCCTCATCGGAGCGGCGGGCCTGAACATCTGGCTCTTCCACACCGGTGTGTTCCGCACGGTTCGGGACTGGGACGTCGACGCCCGGCCGCCGCCGTCCGCCCGTGCGGCCGGGCTCGTCTCCCTCGCCACCTGGACGATCGTGATCGTCTGCGGGCGGCTGATCGCCTACACGTGACGGGCCGGTGACCGTTGGGGTTTCGGCGATGTCGGTTCGGGCGACGTCGCGGGGCGCGGGGTGTTCATCAGGACGGCGACGATCAGAGCGCCGGTCAGGAGGATGCCCGCGGCCCACGTGCCGGCCGTTATGAAGCCTTCCAGCATCGCTTCCCTGGCCAGGGACGGGCCGTGCGCGGCCAGGTAGGTCGCGGTGGCGCCGGTGGCGATGGTGTTGAGCAGCGCGGTCCCGATCGAGCTGCTGACCTGCTGCGCGGTGTTGACGCTGGCCGAGGCGATGCCCGCGTCGCGTTCGTCCACGTTGTGGGTGGCGTAGTTGAAGGCCACCGGCATGATCATGCCCGCTCCGAGGCCGAGCAGGAGGCCCGAGGCCAGCATGCCTTCGACATAGGACGTGTCGGTCTCCATCGTGCGCAGCCACAGCATGCCGGACGCGATCAGCAGGAGGCCCGGCACGATCAGGGTTCGCGGGGCGACCTTGGGCAGGAGGCGGGTGGTGAGCCCGCCCGCCGACACCAGGACCGCCACGGTCATCGGGAGGAAGGCCACGCCCGTCCGGATCGGGGAGTATCCCTTGACGGCCTGCGCGTAGTAGGTCATGAACAGGAACGCTCCGAACATGCCGAGCATGGCGAGTCCGACGCTCAGGTAGGCGCCGCCGCGGGTCCGGTCGGCGATCAGGCGGGGCGGGAGCATCGGCTGCGGCACCCGGCTCTCGACGAGCGCGAACGCGGCGAGCAGCAGCGCGCCCGCGGCCAGGAGGCCGAGGACGATCGCCGAGTCCCAGCCGTCGGACTCCGCCCGGCCCGTCCCGTACACGATCGCGACGAGTCCGCCCGTCACCAGCACGACGCCGGGGACGTCGAGGCGGGCCGCGCCCTCGCTCCGCGACTCGGCGAGCAGCGCGTACCCGCCGACGGCCGCGATCAGGGCGATCGGGACGCTGACGTACAGGCACCAGCGCCAGTCCAGGTAGTCGGTGAGCGCGCCGCCGGCCAGCAGCCCGATCGCGCCGCCCACGGCGGTGACGGCGCCCCAGACCCCGAACGCCTTGGCGCGCTCCTTCGGGTCGGTGAACGTCACGGTGAGGAGGGACAGCGCGGACGGTCCGAGCAGCGCGGCGAACGCGCCCTGCAGGACGCGGGCGATCAGCAGCATCTCGAAGCCGTTCGCCGCGCCGCCGAGCGCGGAGGCGGCGGCGAAGCCGAGCAGTCCGATGAGGAATGTCCGTTTGCGGCCGGTGTAGTCGGCGATCCGGCCGCCGAGGAGCAGCAGGCTGCCGAACGCGAGCGTGTAGGCGGTGATGATCCACTGCCGGTCGCCGTCGGAGATCCCCAGGTCGCGTTGGAGCGACGGCAGCGCGATGTTCACGACCGTCCCGTCCAGCACGATCATGAGCTGGGCCAACGCTATGAAGAACAGCGCGGCCCAGCGGCGCGGGGAGGCTTGGGCCTTCGTGGTTGCCATGACTTCGTCCTTGCTCGTGGTTCCTCGTGTCCTGACGTTCACGAGACGCCGGTGGGCCGGGCCCCGTAACGGGCGCGGAAGTGTGACGTGGTTCATCGCGCGCGGATGTCACAAATCGGCGGCGAGCGTCGTCTAGTGCGTGTTGCCGGGACGAGCGGACGGGCGGGAGCCGGGTATGAGCGAACGATCGACGGGCACGGACGACTCGGCCACCGAGGTGTTCGTCGCGCACCGCAACCTGCTGTTCACGGTCGCGTACGAGATGCTCGGTTCGGCGGCGGACGCCGAGGACGTCCTGCAGGAGACGTGGCTGCGGTGGGTGGCCGTCGATCTGGGCGGCGTCCGGGACCGGCGGGCCTATCTGGTGCGGATCGTCACCCGGCAGGCGCTGGACCGGCTGCGGGCGCTCGGCCGGCGCAGGGAGTCCTACGTCGGGCCGTGGCTGCCCGAACCGCTGCTGACCGCGCCCGATGTGGCCGACGACGTCGAGCTGGCCGAGAACGTGTCGATGGCGATGCTGCTGGTCATGGAGACGCTGCAGCCGGTGGAGCGGGCGGTGTTCGTGCTCCGCGAGGTGTTCGACCTGGGGTACGACGAGATCGCGGAGGCCGTCGACAAGTCCCCGGCGGCGGTCCGCCAGCTCGCCTACCGGGCGCGGACGCACGTCGCCGCGCGCCGCCCGCGCGGCGTCGCGTCCCCGGCCCAGACCCGGGCGGCGCTGCAGGCTTTCCAGCGGGCGGTCGAAACCGGCGACCTGCAGCGTCTGCTCGACGTCCTCGCGCCGGACGTCGTCGCCCTCAGCGACGGCGGCGGAGTCACGCACGCACTGCCGCGCCCCGTCGTGGGCGCGGACGAGGTCGCCCGCCTGCTGGCCGTCGGCTGGTGGAAGCGGGCGCACAGGACGGTCGAGCTGGTGCAGGTCAACGGCGGCCCGGGGCTGCTCGTCCGGATCGACGGGGAGGTCGACGGCGTGGTGGCGGTGCGGGTCGAGGAGGGGCTGGTCACCGGCGCCTACCATGTGCGCAACCCCGAGAAGCTGGCGCGGGTGGAGACGGAGACCCCGCTGAGCCGCTGATGGGGAACGACCCCGGGGCCACGGGACGATCTTGGGCTTAGACTCAACGCGTGACCGCTGAGCATGCGCCGGACGATCCGCAACAGGGCGTTTCGGGTGATGTCGGTCTGCCGCGGAAGATCGGCTGGGGAGCGTTCGCGTTGTTCCTGGTCGCGTTCGCGGCTTTCGAAAGCTTCAAGTACGGCTTGCCGACGACAGGCGCCGCGCTGCTGTTCTTCGCGTTGCCCGACCTGGCGCGGTTCGCCGGGGCGCGGTCGCCGGGCGTCCTCTACCAGGCCGTCAACCGCGTGTGGATCCCGCTCGCGGTGATCGTCGGTTACACCTTCGGACCCATCGTGTGGCCGCCGCTCTTCACCGCCGGACTCGGCTGGCTCGCGCGCATCGCGGTGCAGCGGACGTTCGGCCGAGGCCGCGTCTGAGGCGATGTTCCGCGGACCTCGGCGGAGGAGCCGGGCGGGCGCGGAGATCGCGCACCTCGCCGGTGATCGGCGGAGTGACGCGTCCAGTTGACGGTGCGGCTCCCCGGGGCGTCCGCCGCCGGGCGGGGCGGGCATCGCGTGAGGACGTCGATGACCGCGGGACGCGCGTGCGCTGGTCCGCGGCCCATCGGGCGGTCGGGACCGGTGACCTGCAGCGCCTGGTCACCGGCGCCCACCACGTGCGCAACCCCGCGAAGCCGGGCGCGGGTGGAGACGGAGACCCCGCTGAGCCGCTGATGATAGATTCCTTCCGGTCGGTATGAAGTTGCCGATCGGAGAGGAAGGCCGATGAGAGCCGCCTACGTCACCGCCCCCTCGGCGGACGATCCCGCGGGCGCCGTCGAGGTCGGGGACCTCGACGTGCCCGGGCCACCGGACGGCTGGTGCCGCGTCGACGTCCGCGCGGGCGCGCTCAACATGCACGACGTGTGGACGCTGCGCGGCGTCGCCGGAGGACCCGCCGGGACGCCGCGCGTCCTCGGCAGCGACGGGGCCGGGGTCTGCGACGGCCGCGACGTCCTCGTCTATCCGGTGCTCCCGGTGCCGGGCCGGACGGTCGGCCACACCGAACTGCTCGGCGACCGGGGGCACGGGCTGCTCGCCGAGCAGGCGGTCGTGCCCGCCGCGGGGCTCGTCCCGAAACCCGCGCACCTGACCTGGGAGGAGGCCGCGGCCCTCCCCACCGCGTGGCTCACCGCCTACCGGATGCTGTTCACCAAGGCCCGGCTGCGCGCGGGGCAGAGCGTCCTCGTGCAGGGCGCGGGCGGGGGAGTGTCCACCGCGGTCATCGCGCTCGCGAAGGCGGCGGGCGCCTCGGTCGCCGTCACCTCCCGCTCGGCGGCGAAGCGGGAGCGCGCGCTCCGGGCGGGGGCCGACGCCGCTCTCCGCACGGACGAGCGCGTCCCGGAACCCGTCGACGTCGTGATCGAGTCCGTCGGCCCGGCGACCTTCGACCACTCGACGCGGTCCGTCGGGCCCGGCGGGACGATCGTCGTCTGCGGCGCGTCGACCGGGTTCACCGCGCCGCTGCACCTCGCCCGGCTGTTCGCCCGCGAGATCACCGTGCACGGCTCGACGATGGGGACGCGCGAGGAGTTCGCCGACCTCGTCGGGTTCGTCGAGCGGCACCGGCTCCGGCCGGTGATCGACCGGACGGCCGGGCTCGCCGACGTCCCGGCGCTGGTGCGGCGGATGCTCGGCGGGGACGCTTTCGGCAAGCTCTGCGTGACCGTCCGATGAGCCCCGTCGCCGTCGAGCGCCGCGGGGCCGCGCTCTGGGCCCGCATCGACCGTCCCGAAGCGGGCAACGCCTGCGGTTCCGCGGTCATGGCGGGGCTGGAGGACTGGCTCGACCGCGCCGCCGACCCCGGGGTCGCCGTCCTGGTCCTCACCGGCACGGGACGGGCCTTCTGCGCGGGCGCGGACCTCGCCGAGGGGCGGGCCCTGCTCGGCGACCCGCCCGCGCTGCGGGCGTTCCTCGACCGCGGCCGCGACCTCGTCCGGCGGCTCCGGGCGGCGCCGCGGCCCACCATCGCCGCCGTCAACGGGGCGGCCTACGGGGGCGGGCTCGAACTCCTCCTGGCCTGCGACATCGCCGTGGCCGCCCGGAGCGCGCGCATCGGCGACCGCCATGCGGCGGTCGGGCAGGTGCCCGGCTGGGGAAGCAGCGTCATGCTCCCCCTGGCGGTGGGGCCCGCCCTCGCGCGCAGGCTGCTGCTGACCGGCGAGACGTGGTCCGCCGACGACGCCGCCCGCCGCGGCCTCGTCGGCGAGGTCGTGGACGACGCCGGGCTCGACGAGCGCGCCGCCGACCTCGCGTGCGACATCGCGGCACTCGACGCCGCCGCGGTCGCCCGGATGCTGGAGGTCGCCCGGCCGCCGCTGGACGAGCGGGCGTGGGCACGCGAGGCGGCCGTGCTCCGGGCGCACATCGACGACCAGATCGCCGGTTCCGGGAACGCTCGGCGACCGAAGTGACACCGTACAATTACATTGCGACCAGTCGGAATGGAGTCTCCACCATGCGGACACCGCGGCGAACCGTCCTCCGCGAACCCCACGAACTGCTCGGCCTGGTCGGCACGGAACTGGGCGCCAGCGAACCCAGGGTGGTGACCCAGGACGACGTCGACCGGTTCGCCGACGTCACCGGGGACCACCAGTGGATCCACGTCGACGTCGAACGGGCCGAGGCCGGGCCGTTCGGGGGTACCATCGTCCACGGTTTTCTGACCCTCGCCCTCGTTCCCCGCCTCCTCGAGGACGTTCTCACGATCGAAAGCTTCTCGATGGGCATCAACTACGGGCTCGACCGGGTGCGGTTCGTCAAGCCGCTCCCGCCGGGCACCGAGATCCAGGGCGTGGCCGAGCTGACGTCGGCCGTGCGGCTCCCCGCGGGGGGCGGCGGGGCCGAGGGAGTGCAGGCCAAGGCGTCCGTGACCGTGGAGTTCGCGGACGACGCCACCACGTGCTGCGTGGCGGAGATCCTGTTTCGCTACTATCCGTGACCGAGACGGCAAGGAGCGCGATGACAGAGGAATCCGCAGTCACGGCGCCGGGCGACGCTCCGGCCACGACGGCGGAGGAGGCGGTGCCCTCCCGCGCCGCCGAAGCCGGCTGGCGCTGGTCCGACGGCTACGATCCGCGGCGGACCCGCCGGGAGATCGTCGACAGCGCGCTCCAGCTGTTCGAACGCGACGGCTTCGACCGGACGACGCTCAAGCAGATCGTCGTGAACGCGAACCTCACCAAAGGTGCGTTCTACCACCACTTCAAGAGCAAGGAAGACCTGCTCTGGCAGATCCAGAACGAGTACCTGGACACCCAGATCGAGTCGGCCCGCGAGATCCTCGACGACGGCGCGGACCCCGTCGAGCAGCTCCGCTCCCTGATCGGCCTCAGCCTCGCGGGCGTCGCCGCGTACCGGGCGCACGTCGCGATCTTCTACCAGGAGCGGCGGCACCTCACCGGGGAGCGGCTGCGCTCGGTCACCGAGAAGCGGGACATGCTCGAAACCATGTTCCGCGAGGTCGTCCAGCGCGGGATCGACGCCGGCGCGTTCCGCCCGGCGATGAGCGAGCGCGTCATCACCTTCGGCATCGTCGGCATGTGCGCGTCGGCGTTCCAGTGGTACAAGCCGGACGGCAGCCTCGGGATCGGCGAGGTCGCCGACCAGTTCTGCGAACTGGTCCTGATGGGGCTCCTCAGCGAGTGATGGTCGTCCGGCGCGGACGGGCCGTCCGCGCCGTCCGCAGCGTCCGGGTCACTCCGCCCGGGCGACGACCGGCGTGGTGAAACGCCCCTGGTAGAAGGACAGGGCGGGCGTGTCGCTCGGCTTCAGGTGGACGTGGTCGACGGCCACCAGGATGATCGCGTGGTCGCCGCTGGTGATGATCTCGCCGGGCGGGCCGGCGAGGATCGCCGGGGTGTCGGGCAGCAGCGGGACGCCGCCGGGGCCCGCGGTCCAGCCGACGCCCGCCAGCCGCTGCGCGCCGGTGAGCCCGGACGTCGCGAACCGCCGGGCGACGTCCTCCTGGTCGCGGCTCAGGATGTGGATCGCGATGCGCTCCGCCTCCGTCAGCAGCGGGTAGCTCGACGAGGAGTCAGCCAGGCAGAACAGCACCTTCGCGGGTTCGAGCGACACCGACGTGAAGGAGTTCACCGTCAGCGCGGCGACCCTCCCGTCGGCGGTCACCGCGGTCACCGCCGTCACGCCGGTCGGGAACTGCCCGCACACGCGGCGGAACCGGGTGGAGTCGAACAACGGCTCGGTCGTCATCGGGTCACCGCCGGGGGAGAAGGGACGTGCGAAGGGGTCCGGTCGGGGCGCAGGCCGCCGTCGAGCCGGATCAGGGCCACCGTGTGGCCGCCGGGGTCCTTCACCAGGTGCAGCGGACCGTGCGGGCCGTCGACCGGCCCGACGGTCGGGGTGCCGCCGAGCTCGACCGCCGCGGCGATCGCCGCGTCGAGCGAGGCGACGGCGAAGTAGGTGATCCACTTCGACGGCACGAGGTTCGGCCACGCGCTGTCCATCTCCAGCACGCCCGTCACGGGGACGCCGTCGAGGGTCAGGACCGTGTAGGGGCGCCCGGTCGGGGCGTCGTCGCGCGACTCGGTCCCGTAGCGGAACAGCGACCGGTAGTACGCCACCGACTTCTCCGGCTCGCCCGTGTCCAGTTCGTTCCAGCAGAGCGCCCCGGGGAGGTTGAGGAGCTGGACGCCCGCGCGGGCCTCGCCCCGGTAGAGGCCGAAGGCGGCGCCGAAGGGGTCGAGCACCGTCGCGCCCGTCCCGGCCGCCGGGAGGTAGCGCGGGGCGGTGAGCAGCTCGCCGCCCAGGGCGACCGCGTCGCGCGCCGCCGCGTCGATGTCGTCGACGGCGAAGTAGGTGAGCCAGCCGCGCGGCCGCCCGCCGTGCAGGGCCGCGTCGGAGATCCCGGCGACGTCGCGTCCGGCGACGGAGCACATCCGGTACGTCGAGCCGCCGAGCCGTTCGTGCCGTACCGTCCAGCCGAGCAGCGCGGTGTAGAACTCCTCCGCCGCCTCGGGACGGGGCGTGCACAGCTCGACCCAGACCGCCTCGCCCGCGCGGAACGCGTGTTCGGTCATGACCCGGCCCCCGCGACGATCGTCCGGGCGGCGACCGCGTAGGCGCGGTCGGGACGGCCGGTGTCGACGCTCGATCCGACGACCTCGACGATCCCGCGGAGTGTGCCGCCCGGTATCTCCAGCAGCCCGTCGAGCACTTCCTCGACGGCGGCGTCGAGCTGAGCCTCCGGCGCCACCCGGGCGACCAGGCCCCACGCCGAGAGCTGCCGGCCCGTCGCCGTGGTGAGGCCGCACAGCAGCGCGTACGCCTGCGCGCGCGGCAGCGCCCGGGCCACCGTGTGGCCGACCCCGGCGGGCGCGAACCCGAACCGGGCCTCCGGCAGGGACGCGCGGGCCTCGGCGGCGGCGACCGGCAGGTGCACGGCGGCCAGCAGGCCGAGGCCGAACCCGACGATCCGGCCGCGGACGCCCGCGACCACCGGTACGGGCAGCCGCCGGATCCGGTCGACGAGGGCGTCGCTCTCCCGGAGCCGTTCGGCGACGGTTTCGGCGGGCTCGTCCGCGAGCCCCGCGAACGACGCGGTGTCCCAGCCGCCGCAGAAGTGCCGTCCGGCCATTTCCAGGCGGATGACGACGTGCGCCGGGTCCGCGGCGGCGCGTTCCAGGGCCTCGGCGAGTTCCCGCAGGAGCGCGGTGTCGAGGCAGTTTCCCCGCGCGGAGTTGTCGAAGGTGACCCTCGCGACGCGTCCGTCACGCTCGGTCGTCATCGTGATCGGCATGGCGAAATCATACATGCCGGTCGGTATGAAGTAAGCCCCAGACCTGGGTTTTTTGGACGTCTTCCGGCATCATGACCTGCGAAGGACGATTGACTTGATACCGGCTGGTCGGTACTTTGTGACCGGCGTCACGGGATTCGGCACCGGGCGGCATGTGCACGCCGTCACCCCGAAGCCGCGGACACTTCGACGCCGAGGAGGATCCAAATGATCAAGAACGGCCTGACCCTGCGGCGGCTGGCGGGCGTCGCCGTCGCGGCGGCGGTGGCGATCGGCGTCGCCGGGTGCGGAGGGTCGCCGAGCGGCTCGTCGGACACCTCGCACGTCCGGGCGCTGCTCAACGCGCAGCCGGCCACCCTCGACCCGATCGCCGGGGCGCGCTCCGCGCAGGTCGTCTGGGCGACGATGGTGGAACCGCTCGTCGCCACCGGCGAGGACCTGGAGCCCGACGAGACCGGGATCGTCACCGGCTGGGAACGCACGTCCCCCACCGAATGGACGTTCACGATGCGTCCGGACCTGAAGTTCAGCAACGGTGAAGCGGCGGACGCCGCCGCGGCCGTCGCCACGCTGAAGCTCACGCGCGACGCCGACACCTCGATCCTGAAGTCCTACTTCGGGAACGTCGAGTCCTTCGAGGCGCCGGACGCCACGACGTTCGTCGTCAAGACGAAGACCCCGCAGTACGACATCCCGAACCTGCTCACCACGGTGTACCTCCTCCCGCCGAAGTACTACGCGGAGAAGGGCGCGGCGGGCTTCTCCGCCGCCCCGGTCGGCACCGGCCCGTACGTGTTCGAGGGCGCGAAGGCCGGGCGCGAGATCTCGGTCAAGGCGAACCCGGACTACTGGGGCGAGAAGCCCGCGAACAGCGGCGTCACCTTCACCTGGGCGACCGAGGCGTCGCAGCGGCTCGCGCTGCTCCAGAGCGACAGCGTGGACGTCTCGTTCGACCTTCCTCCGGCGCAGGCCGCGCAGGCGAAGGACGCCGGGATCGAGGTCGTGAGCACCGAGTCCGCCCTGAAGATCACCGGCTTCCTGGAGTCGACCAAGGAGCCCTTCGACGATCCGAAGCTGCGCGAGCCGCGGCGCTCGCGATCGACCGCGACCAGATCGTCCAGGGCATCTTCGACGGCCAGGCCGTGGCGGACGGCGGGCTGCTCAACGTGAAGCCCGGTACCGAGCCCGCGCAGGCGGTCACCGCCGACCCGGCCAAGGCCAAGCGGCTCGTCGGGTCGTCGTCGCCGTCCGTCAACCTCACCTACCCGGCCGCCCAGTACACCAACATGGAAGAGGTCGCCCAAGCCGTCGGCGCCAGCCTCGAAGAGGCCGGGTTCAAGGTGAAGTACCTGCCCGTCGACTACGGAACGCTGGTCAAGCAGGTGGGCGGCAAGCAGATCGACGGCCTGTACCTGTTCGCCGGGGTGCCGAACGTGGCCGTCCCCGACTTCTTCGCCAGCGGCTTCATGAAGACGAAGTCGATCACCGGCAACTGCCCGGACCCGAAGATCGACGCGCTGGTCGCCGAGGCGCTGGAGCAGGACGACGCCGCCGCCGCGAAGCCCATCTACGAGGAACTCAACACGCTCGGCGTCGTCGAGAAGCACTGCTACGTCCCCCTCTACAAGCAGGTCTACAACTACGGCCTCGGCGAGGGCGTGCAGGGCGTCGTCTACGGGCCGCTGAACTCCGTCGATTTCACGAACACGACGCGCTGACCATGGCCGAGACGCTGAAGAAGGAGACCCCGGCCGGCACCGGCCGGGACCTCCCCGGCCCGGCGGACGCACCGGCGCTCGTCGTCGACGGGCTCGTCGTCGAGCACCGCGACCGGACCACGGGGAAGGTCTTCCGGGCCGTGGACGGCGTGTCGCTGCGCGTCGGCGCGGGCGAGAGCAGCGCCGTGGTCGGCGAGTCCGGCTCCGGCAAGACCACCCTGGCACTCGCCGCCATCGGGCTCGGACCCCGCACCGCCGGGGACGTCCGGCTGCTCGGGCACTCGCTGGCGACGCTCGGCCGCAGGCGGCTGCGGGCGCTGCGCCCCGACGTCCAGGTCGTGTTCCAGGACCCGCACGGGTCGCTGGACGCGCGCCAGTCCGTCCGGTCGGGGCTGCGGGAACTGCGCGGGCTGCAACGCGAACGCACCGCGTGGATCGACGACGCCGCGCTCCTCGAACGGGTCCGGCTCTCCCCGGACCTGCTCGACCGGTATCCGCACCAGCTCAGCGGCGGGCAGGCGCAGCGGGTCTGCATCGCCCGCGCGCTGCTCATGCGGCCCCGGCTGATCGTCGCGGACGAGCCCACCTCCGGCCTGGACGTCTCCGTGCAGGCCGACGTGCTCGAACTGCTCCGCGAGGTGCGGGAGAGCACCGGCGCCGCACTGCTGATGATCAGCCACGACCTCGCGGTCGTCCGGTCGGTCTGCGACTCCGTGCACGTCATGCGGGGCGGGAAGGCCGTGGAGTCCGGGCCGTGCGAGACCGTCTTCACCGACCCCGCCGACGGCTACACCCGCGAGCTGCTCGCGGCGATGCCCGGCGCACGCTGGAGGGCCCGCCGATGACGACCGGACGCCTCAGACGCGTCGCCGTCCGCCTCGCGACGCTGTTCGCCTCCCTGTACATCGCGCTGACCATGGCGTTCGTCCTCGGCAGGCTCTCGGGAGACCCGACGGCGAACATCCTCGGGCCGACCGCGCCGCCCGAGCAGCGCGCGGCGCTGCGCGCGCAGCTCGGCCTCGACCGTCCGCTCCCGACCCAGTACTTCGACTACCTGCGCGGCGTGTTCACCGGAGACCTCGGCGAATCGCTGCAGTTCTACCAGGCCAACACCACGATGATCTTCGAGCGGGTGCCGTTCACGCTGCAGCTCGTCGGGGCGGGCATGGCCGTCGCGATCCTCGTCGGGGTGCCGCTGGGCGTCCTCGCGGCGACCCGCGAGGGCACCTGGTGGGACCGGGCGGCGTCCACGGTGGCGCTGCTGGGCCAGTCCATCCCGGTGTTCTGGCTCGGGATGATGTTCGTCGTCCTGTTCGCGGTGAAGCTCGGCTGGCTCCCGGCGGGCCAGTCGGGGACGCCGAAGCATCTCATCCTGCCGAGCCTGACGATGTCGCTGTATCCGATGGCGCACATCGCCCGGCTGACCAGGGCGTCCATGAGCGAGGCCCTGGCCGAGCCGTTCGTCGACTCCGCCCGCGCACGCGGGATCGGACGGGTGCGCGTCGTCTGGCGGCACGCGTTCAAGAACGCGATGATGCCCGTGCTGACGGTCGTCGTCCTGCAGACCGGAATCCTGCTGTCCGGCGCCGTCGCGATCGAGTACGTCTACTCGTGGCCCGGCCTCGGGCAGCTCGCCCTGCAGGCGGTCCAGTTCCGCGACTTCCCGCTGGTCCAGGCCATCGTGGTGTTCGGCGCGGTCGTGTTCGTCTGCCTGAACCTGCTCGTCGACGTCGTCCACTCCGTCGTCGACCCGAGGGTGAGGTGAACGCGCGATGAGCCGAACCGAACTCGACGCCCCCGACGCCCCGGGCGTCCCCGTCGCCGGGCGGGCGGCCGGGAAGAACCCGCCGTCCGGGCGGGCCCGCGGTCCGCGGCGTCCCCGCACGGCCGTGTTCTGGCTGGCGGTGCCGCTCGTGGCGGTCGCGGCGCTCGTCTTCGTGCTGCCGCTGACCGGTCTGTTGCCGGAGGGCGGGCAGGACCTGTCGAAGACGCGGCTGCCTCCGGCGCTGCTGTCCGGCGGCACCTGGGACCATCCCCTCGGCACGGACAAGCGCGGCCAGGACATCCTCACCGAGCTGGTGACCAGCGGCCGGCTGACGATCATGATCGGGCTGGTCGGCGCGCTCGCCGCGATCGTGCCGGGCGTCCTGGTCGGCCTGCTCGCCGGGTACTTCCGCGGCTGGGCCGACCGGGTGATCTCCATCGTGATCGACGCGCAGCTCGCGCTGCCGTTCATCCTCATCGCGCTGGCGATCATCGCGAACCGGGGCAGCTCGCTGCCGGTGCTGTTCATCGTCCTGGCGCTCACCGGCTGGGCGTCCTGCGCCCGCGTCACCCGCGCGTCGACCCTGGCGATCCGGGAACGGCAGTTCGTCCTCGGGCTGCGCGCCGTCGGCGCGTCGGAGGGCCGGATCGTGTTCCGGCACGTGCTGCCGAACCTCGCCGGGACGATCGTCGCGCTGGGAACGCTCCAGGTCGGGACCGCGATCCTGGTCGAGAGCGCGCTCAGCTTCCTCGGCCTCGGCGTCGTGCCGCCCCGGTCGAGCTGGGGTTCGATGCTGGCGTCCGGGCAGGACGAGCTGGGGCAGGCGTGGTGGATCGCGTTCTTCCCGGGGCTCGCCATCACCGTCCTGGTCCTGCTGGTGAACCTGCTGGGCGACGCACTGCTCACCCACCACGACCCACGGAAGCGGCGCCGATGACCGAGCTACTGAACGTCTCGGGCCTCACGATCACGGCCCGTGTCGCGCACGGCGACCTGACGCTGCTGGACGACGTCGACCTGACGGTCGGGCGCGGCGAGGTCGTCGGCGTCGTCGGCGAGTCCGGCAGCGGGAAGACCACCCTCGCGCGGGCCGTCGTGGGGCTGCTGGAGAAGAACGTCCGGGTGGACGGCGGCTCGATCTCCCTCGGGGACGAGCGGATCGTCGCGCCGGGCGTCGAACGCACCGGACGGGTCCGCGGCTCCGCCGTCGGCATGGTGTTCCAGGACGCGTCCCGGTCCCTGAACCCGCTCCTGAAAGTGCGGGCGCACCTCGCCGAGGTGCTGCGGCGGCACGTCCGGGGGATCGGCAAGGACGACGTCCGGCGCCGCTCCGTCGAGGTGCTGGAGCAGATGCGGATCGCCGACGCCGAACGCGTCCTGGACAGCTACCCGCACCAGCTCTCCGGCGGCCTGCGGCAGCGGGTCGCGATCGGCCTCGCCGTCGTCACCCGGCCGTCGCTGGTCATCGCCGACGAATGCACCACCGCACTCGACGTCACCACGCAGACCAAGGTCGTCGAACTGTTCGGGACGCTCACGGACGAACTGGGCATCGGCCTGCTGTTCGTCACCCACGACCTGATGCTGGCCAGCGACCTGTGCGACCGGATCGCGGTCATGAACGGCGGCCGCGTCGTCGAGCAGGGCCCCGCCGAGGAGGTGCTCGACCGGCCCCGGGAGGACTACACCCGGCGGCTGCTCGCGTCCGTCCCCACCTGGACCTGAGGAGGCACGACCCACCCATGCCCGAACTCAACGGCATCGGCGCGTACGCGGTGCACCTGCCCGCCTACGCGCTGACCGGCACGTCCCTCGACGGGACGCGCCGCGCCCCGGCGGCCCGGCCCGCGGCGTCGCCGCCTACGACGAGGACGCCGTGACGATGGCGGTCGAGGCGCTCCGGGAGATCACCGCGCAGCCGCCGCCCGGCGGCCGGCTCCTGCTCGCCACGACCGCCGCGCCCTACGACGGCAAGACCGCGGCCGGGATCGTCCACGAAGCCCTCGGGCTCGACCTCGGCGTCGCCGCCGCCGACCTGCACGGCCACCGGTCCGGCGCGACCGCGCTCGACCTGGTGCTGCACGCCGGGCCGCGCGGCGCTCGCCGACGTCCGCACGGCCCGGCCCGGCGCACCGGACGAGCTGGCGCGGGGCGACGCCGCCGCCGGGTTCGTCCCCGGCACCGCCGCGGCCGTGCTGCTGGCGCGGGCCGGGCGGACCGCCGAGGTGCTGGACCGCTGGCGGCTGCCCGGCGAGCGGCACGACCGCGTCTGGGACGAGCGGTTCACCGCCGAGATCCTGGTCGCGGCCGGGCGGGAGGCGGCGCGGCGGGCGCTCGCCGACGCCGGGCTCGACGCCGTCGACCACGTCGCCGTCGCGTCCGCCACGCCCGCGCCGCCGCGGCGCTGCGCCGCGCGTTCGGCGGCTCCGGCACGGACGCGGAAGATCGAGCGGCTCACCGGCGACACCGGCGCCGCCCACCCGGGACTGCTGCTGGCCGCGGCCCTCGACACGGCCCGGCCCGGCGAGACGGTCCTGCTGCTGTCGGCGGCCGAGGGCGCGGACGCGTTCGTGTTCCGGGTCGGCGACGGCGTCCGGGACGCCCGCGGCGGACGGCCGGTGCGCGCGCAACTCGCCGACCGGGAGGACCTCGGCTACGGCCGCTACCTGCGCTGGCGCGGCCTCCTCGACGTGCAGGGCCCGGCCCGTCCGGCCGCGCCGTCCCCGGCCGCCCCGCCGATGTACCGGCGGGCCGGGTGGAAGTACCGGCTGGAAGGCGCCCGCTGCGACGCGTGCGGCGGCGTCACCACGCCGCCGAGCCGGGTCTGCGCGGTCTGCGGCGTCCCCGGCGACCCGGCCGCGCCCGGCAAGGTCTCGCTGCGCGACCGCGTCGCCACCGTCGTCTCGGTCACCCGGGACCGGCTGACCACCATGCCCGAGACCGACGTCGCCGTCGTCGTCGCCGACTTCGACGACGCGGACGGCGGCGGAAGCGGGCGGCTGTGCGCCTACGCGACCGACGTGCGGTCCGACGCCGTCCGCGTGGGCATGAAGATGCGGCCCGTGTTCCGCCGCCTGTGGACCACCGACGCGATCCACAACTACTTCTGGAAGCTCCGTCCGTGGGAGGGCGACGACCGGTGACGAAAAGATCAGGGACGAGCAGGCCGGGAACGGGCGGGCCCGCAACGGGCAGGCGGACGACCCACGACGTCGCGATCGTCGCGATGGGCTGCACGCCGTTCCGCGACCACTGGAACTCGTCCGCCGACGACCTCCTCGTCGACGCGGTCACCGAATGCATGGCCGCGCTGCCCGCGCTGACCCTCGACGACATCGGCGCGTTCTGGGTCGGCACCCAGGGGACGGGCCTGTCCGGGCAGGTCCTCGCCCGGCCGCTGCGGCTGTCCGGCAAGCCCGTGACCCGCGTCGAGAACTACTGCGCGACCGGCTCGGAGTCCTTCCGCAACGCCGTCTTCGGCGTCGCGTCCGGCGCCTACGACATCGTCATGGCGACCGGCGTCGAGAAGCTCAAGGACAGCTCGCAGTCCGGCCTGTCGGCCGTCCTGCCGCCCGCCGACGGCACCGACGTCGACTGGACGCGCCCGCCGGGTTCTCCCTCCTCGACCCCGCCTACCAGGCGGCGCACGGCGTCGGCGAGGCCGACATGCGCAGCGCGCTGACGCACGTCGCGGTGAAGAACCACGCGAACGGCGCGCTCAACGAACGCGCCCAGTTCCGCCGTCCCGTCACCGCCGAGGCCGTCGAGAAGTCCCCGCGCATCGCGGGCCGGCTCGGCGTCCTGGACTGCTCCGGCGTGTCCGACGGGGCCGCCGCGGCCGTCATCGTCCGCGCCGAGGACGCCTACGAGTACACCGACCGCCCCGTGTTCCTGCGGGGGATGGGCTTCATCGCCGGATCCGGCGCCGGGCTCGCGTCCGGCGGCTACGACTTCACCACGTTCCCCGAGGTCGTCGCCGCCGCGCGGGAGGCGTACGCGCAGGCCGGGGTGACCGACCCGGCGACGCAGATCTCGCTCGCCGAGGTGCACGACTGCTTCACCCCCACCGAGGTCGTCCTCATGGAGGACCTCGGGTTCTCCGAGCGCGGCAAGGCGTGGCGCGACATCCTCGACGGCCGCTACGACCTCGACGGCGACCTGCCGGTCAACACCGACGGCGGGCTCAAGTCGTTCGGGCACCCCGTCGGCGCCACCGGCCTGCGCATGATGTTCGAATGCTTCGCCCAGCTGCGCGGCGAGGCGGGCGAACGGCAGGTACCGGACGCGCGGCTCGCCGTCGCGCAGAACCTCGGCGGGCAGCCCGGCTCGTCCGTCGCATTCGTCGCCGTCCTCGGGAGCGAGCTGTGAGCGAGACCATCGACTTCACCGGCCGGGTCGTCATCGTCACCGGGGCCGGGAACGGCATCGGACGCGCGCACGCGTTCGCGCTCGCCGAACACGGCGCGCGCGTCGTCGTCAACGACCTCGGCGGGACGGTCGCCGGGACGGGCTCGTCCGGCGCCGCCGCGGACGTCGTCCGGGAGATCCGCGAGCGCGGCGGCGACGCCGTCGCGTCCGCGGACTCGGTCGCGACCGTCGAGGGCGGCGCCGCGCTGGTGGCGCGGGCCGTCGAGGAGTACGGGCGGATCGACGCCGTCGTCCACAACGCGGGGATCCTGCGGGACCGCACCTTCGCGAAGATGACCGACGACGATGTCACCGCCGTCCTCGACGTCCACCTCGGGGGCGCGTTCAACGTGCTGCGCCCCGCGTGGCCGCACATGGTCGAACGGGGGTACGGACGGGTCGTCCTCACCACGTCCTCGTCGGGGCTGCTCGGGACGTTCGGGCAGGCGAACTACGCGGCGGCGAAGGCGGGCCTCGTCGGGCTGATGAACGTGCTGGCGCTGGAGGGCGCCCGCAACGGGATCCTCGTGAACGCGCTGTCGCCGACCGCCGCGACCCGCATGACCGAGGGGCTCCTCGGCGACCTCGCCGACCGGTTCGACCCGCGGCACGTCGCGGCGGTCGCGACGTACCTGGCGTCCGAGCGGTGCGGGCTGAACCGGCACATCCTCACGGTCGGCGGCGGCCGCGTCGGGCGGATCTTCCTCGGCGTGACCCCCGGCTGGTATTCGGGCCCGGAGCCGGCGTCGCCCGCCGGCGTCGCCGCCGCGATCGACGACATCGTCTCGCTCGACGAGCACATCGTCCCGTCGAGCGGTCAGGACGAGGTCGCGCTCATCCAGCGGGTGCTCGGCACGTAGCCGTCCTCAGGCTCCGTCCCGTCCCGCAACCGCCCCGCCCCCGCCGCCGCCGTCCAGGAGGAAACATGCCCGTCAGCGAAGTCCACCACGTAGCGATGACCGTGTCCGACCTCGACCGCGCCGCCGACTTCTACGAGAAGGCCCTCGGCTACCGGAAGACGCTGCGCACCGACGTCGGCGGGGCCGGGATCGAGGAGTCCCTCGGGCTGCCCGCGGGAACCACCGGCAAGGTCCAGTACCTCCAGGGCCCGACACGGATCGGGCAGCTCGAACTCATCGAATGGAACGGGACGAAGCGGCGCACCGCGACCGCCGGGCACCTCGAACTCGGCACGTTCCTGCTGAGCTTCCAGGTCCCCGCCGAGGAGATGGACGAGGTGTACGAGCGGCTCGTGAGCCTCGGCGCCGACTGCGTCCGCCCGCCGCACCGGCAGCTCCTCGAGAACTACGGGCACATCACCGCGTTCGCCGCCCGCGACCCGGACGGCAACCTGCTGGAGTTCGTGAGCCTGCCCAGCCGGGCGGAGGTCCTGGCGTTCCGCGCCGGGGCGGAGGGCTGACGGCCGTGGCGACCAGCAACACCAGCGAGACGCTCCGCGTCCAGGCGCTGCGCCGCGCCGACCGCGAAGCCCTGGTCGACGGCGACCGGCGGTGGACCTACGCCGAACTGGACGCCGACGTCGACCGGCACGCCGCCGCCCTCCGCGCCGCCGGGGCGACGCCCGCGGACCTGGTCGGCGTCCTCGGCCGCAACACCGCCCGCTACGTCCTCGAACTGCTCGCGATCAGCCGCCTCGGCGCCGTCGGGGTGCCGCTGAACTGGCGCCTGCACGCCACCGAGCAGGCGTACGTCGTGGACCGGGCCGGGATCACCTGCCTGCTGTACGACGACGACTTCCGCGCCGAGGCCGATCATCTGCGCGCGAACACCGGCCTGCGGGTCGTCGTCGCGAACGGGCGGGACGCCGTCCCCGGCGCCGCGTCGCTGGACGCCCTGCTCGACGCGCAGCCGCGCGGCGTGCGCGTCCCGGACGCCGAGAAGGGACCGGACGACGTCCACCGCATCCTCTACACGTCCGGGACCACCGCCCGCCCCAAGGGCGTGATCCACACCTACGGCAACGTGCACGCCAACCAGTGGGCGCAGCTCCTCGAACTGGAGCTCACGCAGCACGACCGGATCCTCGTCACCGCCCCGCTGTTCCACGTCAGCGGCCTGGAAGCGCCCGGCCTCGCGACGTTCACCGCCGGGGCCACGATGATCCTCACGCCGACGTTCAAGGCGGACGACATCGCCCGCATCGCCGCCGCGGAACGCGTCACCGGCATGGTGCTGGCCGCCCAGATCCTCTTCGCGCTCATGGACCTCGACCCGCGTCCCGACCTCGGCGCGCTGCGCTACCTGCTGTTCGCCGGGGTGGCGCCGGGCGTCCGCCGCGACGTGAAGCGGCGCTTCCCGCACGTCCGGACGATCGACACGTTCGGCATGACGGAGCTGTGCAACGGCGTCTGCTACATGGACGCGGCCCACGAGGAGTCCAAGGTAGGCGCGCTCGGCGCTCCCTTCCCGGGGGTGCACGTCCGCATCGTCGACGAGGACTTCGCGGAGGTCCCGGCGGACGTCGAGGGCGAGATCGTCATCCGCGGCGACAAGGTCTCGCCCGGATACTGGAAGGACCCCGAGGCCACCGCGGCCACCCGCCGGGACGGCTGGTTCCGCACCGGCGACGTCGGGCGGATCGACGCGGACGGCTACCTGTGGTTCGTCGACCGGCGCACCGACCTCATCAAGTCCGGCGGCGAGAACATCGCGGGCGCCGAGGTGGAGCGCGTCATCGCCGGGCATCCGGACGTCGCGGAGGTCGCGGTCATCGGCGTCCCGGACGAGCGGTGGGACGAGGTGCCGAAGGCGTTCGTCATCCTGCGCGCGCCCGGCGCGGCGACGCCCGAGGACATCCGGCGGCACTGCCGGGACAACCTCGCCAAGTACAAGGTGCCGAAGCACGTCGCGATCGTCGATTCCCTGCCGCGCAACGACTCGGGCAAGGTCCTGAAGAAGCGGCTCCGGGAGCTGGAGAACGCGCCGGCGGCGGCGTCGTGAGCACCGCGAACCTGGCCCGGATGCTCGGCGCGGGCGCGGCCCGCTTCGCCGCCGCGGACGCGCTCGTCGCGGGGGACCTGCGCTGGACGTACCGCGAGCTGGACGCGGACGTGCACGCGCTCGCCGCGGGCCTCGCCGCGGACGGCGTCACCGGCGGCACCCGCGTCGCGGTCGTGGCCGACAACGTCCCCGAGTTCCTGCTGCTGTCGCTGGCCCTGGCGCGGCTCGGCGCGGTGTGCGTCCCGCTGAACTACCGGCTGGCCCCGGGCGAGCTGGGGCGGCTGATCGAGCGGGCGGGCGTGGCGGCGGTCGCGACCGTCCCGGAGTTCGAGCGCGGACGGCGCGCGCCGTCGCCGGTCTCCCGGCGGTCCGCCGCCTCGCCCTCGAACCCGTCGCGGAGCCGGGCGAACCGGGCGGGCCCGGCTGGACGGACGTGCGCGCGCTCATCGAGGCCCACCGGGGCGAGCGCGTCCCGGACGCCGAACTGGACGACGCGGCCCTGCAGCGGATCGTCTACACGTCGGGGACGACGAGCCTGCCGAAGGGCGTGCTGCTGACGCACGGGAACGTGAACGCGAACATGCACGCCCAGATCGTCGAGCTGGGGTTGCGCGCGGACGACCGGATCCTGAACTTCGCGCCGCTCTACCACGTCGGCGGGACGGACCTGCCGGGGTACGCGATCTGGCATGTCGGCGGCCGCATGGTTTTGCAGCGGCGGTTCGACCCGGCCGCGATCCTGGCCGCGATCGAGACCGAGCGCATCACCGGGATGGTCGTCGCGGCGACCATGCTCGACATGATCCGCCGCGCGCCCGGCGCGGCGGACGCGGACCTGTCCTCGGTGCGCTGGCTGATCTTCTCCCAGGTGACGTCCGCGTTGTTCAAGGTCGCCCGGGAGCTGTTTCCGCGCGCGCGCCTCATCGAGGGCTACGGCCTCACCGAGACTTGCAGCGGCCTCACCTACCTGGACGAGGCCCACATGGAAAGCAAGCAGGGGTCCGTCGGCGTCCCCGTCCCCTGGGTGGACGTCAGGGTCGTGGACGAGACCGGGAACGACGTCGGTGCGGGGGAGAGCGGCGAGGTGATCGCCCGCGGGCCGAAGGTGAGCCCCGGGTACCTCGACGATCCCGCCGCCACCGCGGAGTCGTTCCGCGACGGCTGGTTCCACACCGGTGACGTCGGCAGCCTCGACGAGGACGGCTACCTCTACATCCGGGACCGGCTGAAGGACATGATCCGCAGCGGCGGCGAGAACATGTCGAGCGCCGAGATCGAGAACGTCCTGGCCGATCACCCGCTGGTCCTCGCGGCCTCCGTGGTGGGGGCGCCGCATCCGGTGTGGATCGAGATGCCGGTCGCGTTCGTCGTCGGCAGGCCGGGCCTGGAGGCGGACGATCTCGTGCGGCACGCCCGGGAACGGCTCGGCCGGTTCAAGGTGCCGAAGGAGATCTACATCGTCGAGGAGTTCCCGGTGAACCCGTCGGGGAAGGTCCTCAAACGGGTGCTGCGCGACCTCCGCCCGACCCTGGCCCCCGACTGGTCCTACCCGGACCGGCCGGCGGGCCGCGAATCGGCGGGCGACGGGTCAGCGGGCGACGACGCCGAGGATCAGTGACAGCGTATGGATCAGGGCGAACCGCTTGCCGCCCGTGCCGAGCTCGGTCCAGGGCTTGCCGCGGGTCAGGAACGGTGCGATCTCCCACGCCGTCCCGCGGTCGGGCAGGAGCCGCGCCACGGTGTCGAGTTCGGCCAGGTGGAAGGCTTTCAGCTCCTCGGCGCGCCGCGCGACGTCCCGGTAGGGACGCCCGTGCGCGGGGCAGGCGAGTCCGGCGCCGAGGTCGCGGAGGCGGTCCAGGGACGTGAGCAGGTCGCCCGCGGGGTCGTCGCCCGGCAGGCTCGGGACGGCGAGCTGGGTGGGGCCTTCGGCCATCAGCGTGTCGCCGGTGAACACGACGCCGCGCGCGTCGTCGACGTAGACGGTGTGGCCGTGGGTGTGCCCGGGGGCGTGCAGCCCGCGGATCGTGACGTCGCCGAGGACGTGCTCGGAGTCGCGCTCGGGTGCGAGGTCGAGGCGCAGGTCCTCGGCGTGCTCGGCGATCCCGAGCGCCCCGGTGTACATCTTCTCGATCACGTCCGGGGGCGCGCCCGTCCGGTCGAGGGTCGCGCGGAGCTGGACCAGGAAGCCGCCGCCGCGGACGCGGCGCTGGTGCTCGAAGTCGTCGTCGCGTCCCATGACGACGCGGGCGCCGGTCAGGTCGCGGACCCGCCCGGCGAAGCCGACGTGGTCGGGATGGTTGTGGGTGAGCAGCACCAGCCGGACGGCGTCGAGCGCGTGCCCGGTCTCGGCGAGGCCGCGGGTGAAGGCGTCCCAGCAGGCGGGGTGGTCGTAGCCGGCGTCGATGAGGACGAGCCCGTCGGACGTCTCGACGAGGAAGACGGTGACGGACCGCAAGGGGCTGCCGCGCAGGGGCACCGGGACGGCCCAGACGCCGTCGGCGACCCGCAGCGGTTCGTCCAGCGGTTCGCTGAGGGGTTCGCTAAGGGGCTCGCGCTGCGGTTCCCGCAGTGGTTCCCGCAGCTCACGGGCCCGGTGGTCGGCGGCGCGTCGGCCGCCCGCAGGTATGGACATGGTGGCGGATCCCCTCTACTCTGCGATAAAAGATACCGAATGGTCGGAATGTTGTTCAAGGGAGCGAGATGAGCGAGCAGCCGCAGGAGCAGATCGGCTTCCGCCTGTGGGCCGTGTCCGACCCGGACCTCTGCGCGATCATCACGGCCGACGACGCGCGCATCACCTACGGCGAACTGTTCGCCGAGGTGAACCGGATCTGCCACGGCCTGCGCGCCCGCGGGGTGACCGAGGGCGACACGGTGGCGGTCGTCCTGGCCAACAGCGCGGCCCTGGTCGCGGCCTACCTGGCGGCGATGCAGTCCGGGCTCTACCTCGTCACCGTCAACTACCACCTGACGACCCCGGAGATCGCGTACATCCTTGAGGACTCCGCGGCGAAGGCCGTCCTGTGCTCCGAGCGGGTCGAGGCCACGGTGCTCGCCGCCGCCCCCGCCGGCGTCGAGGTGTACGTCGACGGCACCCCGGCGGACACCACCGGACGGGCGCGCGCGCTGGCGGAACTGACCCGCGGCATGCCGCCGACCGACCCGGAGCGGACGCCCCACGGGTCGCTGATGATGTACACGTCGGGCACCACCGGACGCCCGAAGGGCGTCAAGCGCCCGCTCAGCGGCATCGACGCGGACAAGGGCGCCCTGACGTACGTGTGGCTGTTCGAGGAGTTCGGCATGCGCCGCGAGGCGTTCGGCTCCTGGCTCGTGTCGGCGCCGATGTACCACTCGGCCAACATCACGCCCGCGATGGGCGCGCTGAACTGGGGCGGCACGCTCGTCCTGATGGACGGCTGGACGCCCGAGGGCTTCCTGGAGCGCGTGCGGCGGCACGCGGTCACCGGCACGAGCATGGTCCCCACGCACTTCCACCGGCTGCTGCACCTGCCGGACGAGGTCCGCGCGGCCTACGACGTGTCGTCCCTGCGCTACGTGCTGCACGGCGCCGCGCCCTGCCCGGTCGAGGTCAAGCAGCGGATCCTCGACTGGTTCGGCCCGGTCGTCTACGAGTACTACGGCTCCACCGAGGTCGGCACCACGATCGCGCGGCCGCACGAGTGGCTGGAGCGTCCCGGAACCGTCGGCCGGCCCGCGTCGATCTCGACCCTGAAGATCCTCGACGACGACGGCAACGAGGTTCCGGCCGGGCAGACCGGCATCGTCTACATGCGGCAGGGCTCCGACACGGTCGAGTACCACAACGATCCCGGCAAGACCGGCGGCGCGCGGCGGCACGGCCTGATGACCGTCTGGGACGTCGGCCACGTCGACGAGGACGGCTTCCTGTTCATCACCGGCCGCGCCGCCGAGCTCATCCTGGTGGGCGGCGTGAACGTCTACCCGGCCGAGATCGAGGGCGCCCTCGCCGGGCACGCGTGGGTCCGCGACGCGGGCGTCGTCGGGCGCCCGGACCCCGAGTACGGCGAGGTCCCGGTCGCGCACCTGGTGCTGGCCGACGACGCACCGGACGTCCCGTCCGCCGTCGCCGGGATCCGCGCGCACCTCGCCGCCCGGCTGGCGGCGCCCAAGCTGCCCCGCCGGTACTTCGTGCACGCGGAACTGCCGCGCGACCCGAACGGGAAGCTCTACAAGGCCCGCCTCACGACCCCCGCGGACGCCGGGGACGCCGGGGATGTCGTGGAGGTTTCCGCGTGACCGCTACTTCCGTATTTCTCCCTTTCCGATACAGCGAGCCGGCAGGTGATGATGGACTTCGATGACAGCCCCGCGGAGCGGGCGTTCCGCCGGGAGGTCGGCGGCTGGCTCGACGAGGCGCTCGCCGACGTCCCGGACCAGGAGGACCTGTCCGAGGAGGAGCGCACCGCCTGGTCCCGGGTGTGGCAGGACCGCATCTGCGCGGCGAACTGGGCGGGCCTGTCCTGGCCGGTCGAGCACGGCGGCCGCGGCATGGACGCCCTCGCGCAGGCGATCTTCAACGAGGAGGCCGAGCTGCGCGGCGCCCCGTACGCGCTGAACGGCGTCGGCATGTACCTCGCGGGGCCGACCGTGATCGCGCACGGCACCGACGAGCAGCGGGCCCGGCACCTGCCGGGCATCCTCGACGGGACCGACTACTGGTGCCAGGGCTTCAGCGAACCCGGCTCCGGCTCGGACCTGGCGAGCCTCCAGACGTCCGCGGTCAAGGTCGACGGAGGCTGGCGGGTCAACGGCGCGAAGATCTGGACGTCGAACGCCCACAACGCGTCGAAATGCCTCCTGCTCGCGCGCACCGACCCGGACGCGTCCAAGCACGCGGGCATCACCTACTTCCTCGCGCCGATGGACCGCTTCGAGGTCCGGTCGCTCGTCATGATCAACGGCGACACCGAGTTCAACGAGATGTTCCTGGACGACGTGTTCGTCCCCGACGAGGACGTGCTCGGCGGCGTCGGCAACGGCTGGCGGGTCGCGCTGACCACGCTGGCGTTCGAGCGCGGCAGCATGGCGCTCAGCCTGTGGGTGTGGGCGCGGCAGGCCGTCGACCGCCTCACCGACCTCGCCCTGGAGCGGGGCATGGCGGACGACACCGCGTTCCTCGACGCGGTCGGCGCGCTGCGCTGCGACGCCGAGGCCGTCCGGATCGGCTCGCTGCGCATGGTCGGGGAGACCCGCGCGGGCGGTGCCCCCGGGCCCGAGACGTCCGCGCTCAAGAGCCTGTGGGCGGGCGTGGTGCAGGACGCGAACCGCCTCGCGGTGCGCCTGGACGGGGCGGGCGGCGTCCTCCTCGACGGCGGCGGGGCCGCCGCCCGGATGCGCCACTACCTGCGCTCGCGCGCCCACACCATCGAGGGCGGCACCGAAGAGGTCCAGAAGTCGATCCTTGCGGAGCGGGTGCTGAGCCTGCCCCGTTCACGCTGAGCGGAGTACCGGTCATGGAAGCGACGTTCACCCGGGAGCAGGCGGACATCGAGGCGTCCGTCCGCTCGATCGTCAAGGAGGAGAAGGCCACCGCGCGCGACGCGCTCGCGGGGGGCTGGAGCCCGCCCGGCTGCGACGCGGTCCTGCTCGCCGACTTCGGGCTGCTCGGCGTGCCCGAGTCCGCCGGGGGTATGGGGTCGTCCCTCATCGATCTGCTGGTCGCGGTGGAGGTGCTGGGCGAGCGCCTGGTGCCGAGCCGGTTCCCGGCGCACGCCGCCGCCGTCCAGCTCGCCGCCGGGCTCGGCGAGCTGCCCGCGGACGTGCTCGACGGACGCACGGTCCTGACGCCCGCGGTCGACGTGCCGGGCGCGCCCGGCTGGCCCGAGCCCGGCACCGCCGAACCCGGCGCGGCCGGGACGGGCGCGGCCGGGACGCTCGTCCGGACGCTCGTGCCGTACGCGGCCGAGGCGGACGCGTTCGCGGTGCTCGCCGCGGACGGCGTCCGGATCGCCCCGGGGGAGGTCACCGTGCGGGAGTCGTTCGACCCGTCGGTCCCGCTGTCCGACGTCGTCCTACCGGCGGGGACGTCTGCGCCGGCGGCGCCGGGCGCGGGACGCGCGGCGCTCGTCGCGGCGGCGGAGCTGTGCGGCGTCGCCGCCGGGGCGATCGGCCTCGCGGCGGAGCACGCCCGGACCCGGACGCAGTTCGGCCGGGTCATCGGCTCCTTCCAGGGGGTCGCGTTCCAGCTCGCGGACGCCGTCAAGCACCGGAAGGCGGCCTGGGACCTGACCCTGTACGCGGCCTGGGCCGTGGACCGGGACCGGCCCGAGGCGGCGGACCTGGTGCACGCCGCGAAGGCGGCCGCCGGGCACGCCGCGGTGTTCGCCGCCGAGCGCTGCGTCCAGGTGCACGGCGGCATGGGCATCACGATGGAGGCGGATCCGCACCTGTTCCTGCGCCGCGCGCACGTGCTCGACGCGCGGCTCGGCCGCGGCTCGTGGCACCGGCGCCGCGTCGGCGAGCTGCAGGTCCGGCGGCGCCGGGGCGCGTAGCCGGGCCCGGGGCCGTCCGGTGGCGGACGGCGCCGGGCCGCCGTCATCGACAGATAAGATACCGACTGGTCGGAATATAAGGAGTGGCAGTGAAGTTCGGGATCATGAACCTGTTTCCCGTGAGCGACGGGGCGTCGGACCACCAGGTGCTGCGCGAGACGCTCGAGGAGATCGAGCTCGCCGACGAGCTCGGCTTCGACTCGGTCTGGCTGGCCGAGCACCACTTCTCCAAGTACGGCATCCTCGGCAGTCCCGTGAGCTTCGCGATGGCCGTCGCGGAACGCACCAAGTCGATCACCATCGGCACCGCCGTCCTGGTCCTGCCGCTGCACGACCCGCTCCGGCTGGCCGAGGACATCGCGGCGCTCGACGTCCTGTCCGGCGGCCGGGTCACCATCGGCGTCGGCCGCGGCTACCAGCCGAGCGAGTTCGCGGGGTTCGGGATTCCGCTCGAAGAGTCCAAGGTCCGGTACAAGGAGACCCTGGACGTCCTGCGGCTCGCCCTGACGCGGGAGAACTTCAGCTACCACGGTGAAGTGCTCCACTACGACGGCATCACCACGTACCCGCGCCCGTTCACCCCGGGCGGCCCGCCGATCCTCCAGGGAACCGTGTCCCCGGACAGCTTCCGCGACCGCGGCGCGATCGGCGAGGCCATCATCACCTCGCCGAACTTCACGCCCCTCGGCATCATGCAGAAGAACTTCGACCTGTACCGGACGGCGATGGCGGAGAACGGCTTCGACGTCTCGTCCTACGACCTCCCGTTCATGCAGCAGGTCTGGTGCGGCGACGGGGAGGCGGGCCTCACCGCCGCGGCCGAGGCCGCGCTCGGCTACTACCGGACGGTCGGGAAGGTCATCCCCGGGTCCGAGCAGGCCATGGAGAAGGAGCGGGCCTACTACGAGGCCGTCGCCAAGAACATCGAGCTGCTCACGCTCGAACAGACCCTCACCCACGGCGGCAACTTCGGCTCGGCCCAGCAGGTCATCGACACCATCGAGAAGCTGCGCGAGCAGCTCGGCATCAACCACTACATCGGCTGGCTGCGCATCCCCGGCCTGGACCGCAAGGCCGCCCTCAAGTCGATGGAGGAGTTCGCCGCGAAGGTCATCCCGCACTTCCGCGCGCAGGAGCAGGCCGCCTCCGCCGCCGGACCGGCCGCCGGAGCGGCGGGCAGGGCGGGCGCGGGTTCGATGGGGCGGGCGGTCGCCGGGTGAAGATCAGCGCCTTTCTGAGCGCCCAGTTCGATCCGTCGGCGCCGGCGGCCGACGGGCTCGACGGCGTCGTCCGGCAGGCGGTCGCCGCCGAGGAGGCCGGGTTCCACGCCGTCTACCTCGGGCACCACTACCTGGCGAAGTCCGCGTTCGTCCAGCCGATCCCGCTCGCCGGGCACCTGGCGGGCGCGACGGCGCGGTTGCGCATCGGCTTCGGCGTCCTGCTGGCGCCGCTGCTGAACCCGATCGCGCTCGCCGAGGACCTCGCCTCCCTCGACGTGATCAGCCGGGGACGGCTCACCGTGGGGATCGGCGCGGGCTACCGCAGGCGCGAGACCGCCGCGTTCGGCGTCGCGTGGGAGGACCGCCTGCGGCGGCTGCGCGAGTACGTCCCGCTGCTGCGGTCGCTGTGGCGGGGCGAGACGGTCGACGCCGCGGGCAGTTGGGGCGAGGCGCCCGGCGCGGCGCTGCCGTTGCGGCCCGTCCAGCCGGGCGGCCCGCCGATCTGGATCGGCGCGTTCGCCGAACCCGCGGTGCGCCGCGCGGCCCGCCTGGACGCCCCCTGGCTCATCGGGCCGAAGGGCGCCGACGCGGAGATCGCGGCGATGCTGGCGATCTACCGCGACACCCTGGCCGAACACGGGTTCCCGCTCGACCGCGAGTACCCCATGTCGCGCGAGGCGTTCGTCGCCGACACGCGCGCGGCGGCGTTCGCGGGCGTCCGGCCCCACATGGAGCGGCAGTACGCCGGATACCGGTCGTGGGAGGACGCGCAGACGCTCGACATCGACCGGTACATGGCCGAGGACTGCCTCGTCGGCACCGCCGACGACATCGTGGCCAAGCTGCGCCGATGGGAGAACGAACTCGGCATCACCGAGGTGTGCCTGCGGCTCCAGTTCGTGGGCGCGGGGCAGGAGGAGACCATGGAGCAGATCCGGCGATTCGGCGCCGAAGTCGTCCCGCGCCTCGCCGCGGCGGGGGACGGGGGAGCGCGATGAGCGGCGCGAACCTCGCCCGCGTCCTGGAGGCGCGCGCCGCCGACCGCGGGCGGGCCGTCGGCCTGCACGGCGAGGACGGGCGGTCCTGGACGTTCGACGAGATCGACCTCCTCGCGGGCGGGGTCGCCGAGGCGCTCGCGGCGGCGGGCGTCGGCGCGGGCGACCGCGTCGCGTGCTACCTCACCAACGGCCCGGAGATCGTGTTCTTCCTGTTCGGCGCCTGGAAGCTCGGCGCGGTGCCGGTCACGATCAGCAGCCTGTACAACGCGGCGGAGCTGGCGGAGTCGGTCGCGAAGACGTCCCCGAAGCTGCTCCTGGTCGACGCGCACCGCACCGCCGTCCTCGACGGGGGCTTCGACGCCGCCGGGGCGGCGGTCCGGTCGGTCGGCCCGGCGGGTCCGGCGGGCCCGGGCGCGGCGGACGACGGCGGCGTCCGTCCGCTGGAGTGGGGGGCGCGGTCCCGCGTCGCGTCGGCCGACGTCGCGGCGGACGCCGAATCGTGCATCCTGTTCACCGGCGGGACGACCGGACGCCCGAAGGCGGTCAGCGTCACGCACGGCGGCACCCTCGGGTCGCTGCGGCGGCTCGCCCGCGTGTCGACCGGCGGCGAGGAGCAGGGCACGGCCGCGGCGGACGCGAAGCCGAACCTGATCGCGCTGCCGCTGTTCCACTCCGGCGGCCAGCACTCGCTGCTGTTCGCGTTCTTCGTCGGGCGCGGCGCGGTCGTCTGGGAACGGTTCGGGGTGGACCGCCTCGCCGCGCTCATGGACCGGTTCGCGTTCGACAACCTCTTCCTGCTGCCCACGATGGTCTACGACATCGTGCACGCCGAACGCGACCTGCCGTTCGCGGGCGTGAAGCACGTCCTCGTCGCCGGGCAGGCGATCTCGTGGCCGCTGCGCCGCGAGTTCGAGCTGCGCTACGGCGTCCCGATCCTGGTCAACTACGGGTCGACCGAGTCGGGCCACATCGCGGGCTGGACCGGCAAGGACATGAAGGCGGGCTTGTGGAAGCCGGGCTCGGCGGGCCGGATCTACCCGGGCGCGAGCTGGAGATCCGCGCCGACGACGGGACGGCGCTGCCCGCCGGCTCCGAAGGCGAGGTCGTCGTCCGGTCCGAGCTGACGAAGGGCTACGTCGACGACGCCGAGGCGTCCGCCGCGCTCGTCCGCGACGGCTGGGTGCACACGGGCGACATGGGCCGCGTCGACGCCGACGGCGTGCTGTGGCTGGCGGGCCGCAAGCGCGACATGATCAAGTGCGGCGGCTTCCAGGTGTGGCCCGAGGAGATCGAGGACGCGCTGCGCGAGCACCCGCTCGTCCGCGACGTCCGCGTGCACGGCCGTCCGGACGACCGGCTCGGCGAGATCCCGGTCGCGCTCGTCGTCCGCGAGGCCGGTGCGTCCGGCGGTGCGTCCGGTGGCGGGCCCAACGGCGGGCCGGTCTCCGCCGACGCGCTCGCGGCGGACCTCGTCGCGTTCGCCCGCGACCGCCTGGCCCACTTCAAGACGCCGCGCCGGGTCGAGTTCGTGCCCGAACTGGAACGCAGCGCCACCGGAAAGATCAGCCGCGCCGCGGTGCCCGGCCCGGAAGGGGAGCCGTCCGCATGAAGTTCGGGATCATGGCCTCGCACCAGTACCCGCACTCCGACGACCTCGGCGCGCACCTGAACGACCTGTTCGGGACGGTCGAGCTCGCCGCGGAGCTCGGCTACGACTCGGTGTGGACGATCAACCACTTCCAGTCGAACCTCGCGACCCCGCAGCCCATCTCGATGATGGCGAGCCTCATCCCGCGGTCGGGGGACATGACGCTCGGCACCGGCATCCTGCTCCTGCCGCTGTTCCACCCGGCGCACGTGGCGGAGGAGTTCGCCACCCTCGACCACCTGTCCGGCGGACGGGTCGTCCTCGGCGTCGGCGCGGGCTACCGCGAGAACGAGTTCGCCGCGTTCGGCGTCGACCCGGCGACGCGGTTCCGCCGGTTCGACGAGAGCATCCGCCTCATCCGGTCGCTGTGGTCCGGCGGGCCCGTCGACCACGACGGCGAGTTCTACCCGCTCGCCGACGCGTCCATCGGCGTCCGTCCGCTGACCCCCGGCGGCCCGCCCATCTGGGTGGGCGCGGGCGGGAAGAAGTCGGTGCGGCGGGCGGCGCGGCTCGGCGACGCCTGGTACGCGCCGGGCAACTCGCCCAAACGCGGATACCTGGCCGAGCACGTGGCGGTCTACGACGAGGCGCTCGCCGAGTCCGGGCGGGACCCGGCGTCGGTCGAGCGGCCGGTCGGGGTCGAGCTGTACTGCGCGCCGACCACCGAGCGGGCCGTCGAGACGGCGCTGCCGCACGCCCGCGTCGAGTACTCCACCTACGCCGAGTACCCCGCCCTGCGGTGGCAGCGCGACCGGTTCGACGACCTGGTGCGCGACACGCTGCTGCTCGGCTCCCCGGAGTTCCTCATCGAGCGGATCTCCGCGCTGCGCGACCTCGGGTTCGACCACCTCATCTTCCGGCCGGGCTGGCTGGGGATGCCGGCCGACCGCGTCCGCGACTCGCTGCGGCTGTTCGCCGCGGAGGTCTTCCCCGCGTTCCGCTGACCCCGGCCCCGCCCACGGGCCGCCCCCCGCACCGACCATCGACGAACAGGCAAGGAGAACCATGAAGAAGACCGAGGCAGAGCTGCTGGAGAACCAGTGGGACGTCGCGAACATGGAGGTGGACCCGGAGGTCCTCGCCTCGTACGTCCGGTACGACGTGGACGAGCGCCGCTCGGTCGCCACCATCACCTTCGACCGTCCGGACCGGCTCAACGCCGTCCCGGTCGCCGCCTTCGAGCGCGTCGGCGACCTGGTCCGGGAGGCCGAGGCCGACGACCGCGTCAAGGTCATCGTCTTCAAGGGCGAGGGCGACCACTTCGGCACCGGCGCGGACGCCGCCGAGCTGGGCCACTACATCGGCTACAAGTCCGGCACCGACAAGGCGTCGCGCCGCCGCCCGGCCCAGCGCCAGCGGATCCTCCCGGACCGCAACGTGCTCAGCTCGGGCTTCACCCGTCCGATCATCGAGTCGCTGAAGGCGACGATCTGCCAGGTGCAGGGCTACTGCTACGGCGGCCACTTCCAGATCGCGCTGTCGGCCGACATCGTCATCGCGACGCCGAACGCCCGGTTCACCCACCCGGCGTTCCGGTACCTCGGGCCGGGCCCGCAGGACATGTACCACTGGATCGAGAAGGTGGGCCTGACGACCATGAAGGACGTCATGCTCACCATGCGCGCGATCGGCGCCGAAGAGGGCGAGCGCAAGGGCCTGGTCACCAAGGTCGTCGAGCCGGACGAGCTGGACCGGTGGGTGGCCGACTACGCCGAGGCCATCGCCGTCATGCCGCTGGACTCGCTGATGATGGGCAAGTCGATGATGCAGGTCATGCTGGAGGCCCGCGGCAAGGGGCTGGGCGCCATGACCGGCTGGGTCGGGCACGGCTGGGCCACCAACGTCGCCTTCGAGGACGGCGACTGGAACTTCCTGAAGCGGCGCCGCGAGGTGGGCGTCGCGAAGGCCCTGGAGGAGCGCGACCGGCTGGTCGCGCCGTACTTCCGCCTCAGCGAGACCCGCTCGGCCGAGGACGGACGGGACGGGCGGGACGGACGGGACGGGCAGGACCCGGCGTGAAGTTCGGCGTCCTGCTGGACCACCAGTACGAACGGGGCGACGACATCCACCGCCGCACCGGCGAACTGGTCGAGTTCACCCAGCACATCCGCGACCTCGGCTACGACTCGGTGTTCGGCATCCACCACTACCTGTCGTCGCTGAGCACCCCGCAACCCCTCCCGCTGCTGTCACGGCTCATCGACCATTCGGGCGACATGCAGCTCGGGACGGGCATCCTGATCCTCCCGATGGGGCACCCGGTGCACTGGGCGGAGGAGATCGCGACCATCGACCAGATGTCCGGCGGCAGGTTCGTGCTGGGCATCGGGTCGGGGTACCGCGAGGACGAGTTCAGGTCGTTCGGCATCGAGCGGCGCACCCGGGTCTCGCGGATGAACGAGTCGCTCGACGTGATGCGCAAACTGTGGACGGGCGAGGAGGTCACGCACCACGGACGGCACTTCGAGCTCGACGGCGTGCGGTGCAGCGTCCTGCCCGCGCAGCGGCCCGGGCCGCCCGTCTGGGTGGGCGCGAACGGCCCGGTCGGCATCAAGCGGATCGCCGGGCAGGGGCTGCCGTGGATCGCGCCGTCGAACGTCCGCCGCAACTGGGCGGTCGGCAACCTGACCGACTACCGCGCCGCGCGGAAGGAGGCCGGATTCGGGGAGGACGGCGCGGTCTTCCCGATCCACCGCGACCTGTGCGTCGCCGACTCGTTCGAGGACGCGTACGCGACGGCGGGCACCGCGGTCCGCGCGTCCTACGGCGAGTACGTCCAGTACGGCATGGACTACTTCGACACGCAGTGGGAGGGCATCAAGCACAAGGCCCTGTTCTTCGGCTCGCCCGACGACATCGCCGCCAAGATCGAGGACTTCGCGCAGGCCGGGTTCGATCACTTCGTCTTCCGGGCGCAGTGGCTCGGCCTGCCGATCGAGCGCTCCGTCGAGATCGTGGAACGGTTCGCGCGCGAGGTGATGCCGAGGTTCCGCCCATGAAGATCGGTCACGTCATCGTCCCGTCCGCCGGAATGGACGAACAGGTCGCGTTCTACGCCTCGCTCGGGCTGGCGGTGAAGTTCCGCGACGGCGAGCGGTACGCCGCACTGACCGACGGGACGACCGTCATCGGACTGGCGGACGAGTCGCAGCAGCCCGTCGCGGGCCGGACGATGCTCGGCATCGAGGTCGACGATCTGGACGCGGTCGCCGCGCGGCTGTCCGCCGGGGAACCGGTCGCCGGTCCGCACGAGCGCCGGATCGTCGTCCGCGACCCCGCGGGCAACCCGCTCGTCCTCTACGAGCGGCTGCCGTGAGGCGCCGCCCGCCGCGGCGGCCGGGAGCGGGGCGCCCGTTAAACTCCCGATGATGTGCGCCGACAGGAGACCGGCACGGCCCCGGGACGCCGCCGCCGACCGTGCCGTGCTGCGCGAGACCATGGCCCGGCTGGACGACGGCGGCTACGAGGGGCTGCGCGTCGCCGACGTCGCCCGCTCCGCCGGGCTCGGCCTCGGCGCGCTCTACCGGCGCTGGCCGACCAAGTACGCCCTGGTCGTCGACGCGTTGCGCGCCGCCGCGCCGTCCCCCGCGGCGGAGCCCGCCGGTGACCCGGCCGACGGCCTGGTCGCGGTCCTGCTGGGGCTCGCCGACGAACTCGCCGGGCACGGCGCGCTGCTGTCGGTGCTGCTGACCCACCCGGAATCGGAGGTGGCCGCGGCGGTGCGCGAGGCGAAGCTGCAACCCGTCCGCGACGCCGTCCGGCTCCTCCTGGAGCGGATGATCGGGCCCGTCCCCGACCTGCCCGCCCGCGTCGACGCCGGCCCGGCGCTGATCGTCCAGCATCTCCTCCTGCACGGTGCTCCCCCCGGTCGCGCGTACATCGCCGAACACGTCCTGCCGCTGATGACGCTCGCGCCGGTCGGACGGGGCGACTCAGCGGAGTGACGCGTCCAGCAGGCGGAGCAGTTCGCCGGGGCGTCCGCCGCCGGGCGGGGCGGGCGGGTAGCGCCTGAGGACGTCCGCGACGGTGGGACGCGCGAGGGCCCGCGCCTTCGCGATGTGTTCGGCTCCGGTGCGGGGGTCGTCTCCGGCGGCGAGTTCGACGCCGCGCGGCGTGCGCGGCCGCCCCGAGGATGTGCTTGACCTGGGTGGCTTTCGCCAGCGGGTGGAGGTAGGCCGCGCTCGCGGCGGCCAGGGCCGCGCGTGCGGCTTCGCCCGCCGCGGCCCGTCCCGCGTCGCGGGACTCCCGGGCCGCGCGGTGCGCCGCCCAGGCGGTGTCGCGCTGCGCCTTCGTGCGCGCGGCGCCGTCCGCGAACGCCTGCGCGGCGTCGATCGCGGCCCGCGGGCGCCCGTCGCCGGGGTTCGCACGTTCAAAGACCGCGAGGGCGGGCCGTGCGCACGCCGCCGCGTAGCCGGCGACCTCGCGGAGTTCCGGCATGGTGAGTTCGAAGGTGATGGAGTCGTCCGGCATGGCTCGGCCTCTTACGTAGGGGCGGCTCTTGCCTCGACCGTATCGTTGAACCTTCGGTTGAAACTTCTGCGGTTTCCTCGCCGTTGCCCGATTCCGCAGGGTGAAGTTCTGCCAGTACCTTTACGCCGGGGACGATCTGTCCGGTGCGGCCTGGGAACACCGGGGCTGGACCACCGCGAAGGTACGCACAGAACTCGTCATTCTCGCCATTGCTGCGGCAACGCGGCTATGAGCGGGCTAGTCCGCGGCCCAGCGGGCGGTTATCTCGGCGGCGCGTTCGAGGTGGACGGACGGGTCGCGGCCGAGCATGCGGGCGAGGTCGGCGAGGGTGCGGGCGGGCGGCGGCAGGGCCACCGAGAGGCTTTCGAGCCCGGCGGGCGGGCCGTCCCGGTAGGGGAGCAGCGCCTCGTACACCTCCGCCGCCTCCGCCGCGTCGCCGAGGGCGAGCACCGTCATCGCCCGGAACGTGCGGAACGTCGTGAAGAAGTAGCCGGGGTGGGCCGTCAGCGCCGACCGGTGGAGGCGGCGTGCCTCGTCGGGACGGCCCGCGGCGGCGTGCGCGGCGGCGAGGATGTCGGCGACGACCGGGAGCAGATCGGACGGGACGTCCCCCGCCTCGTCCGCGAACGCGTGCAGGGTCCCCCGCGACACGGCCAGCGTCGCGCGTGCGAGCAGCGCGAACCCGGTGGCGTGCAGGGAGCCCTGGGCGGCCATCGCGTCGTCGCCGCGAGGTAGCGGGCTTCGGCGTTCGTCGAGGCGCCCGGCGGCGTGGGCGAGGGCGGCGGCGGCGGTCTCGGAGACGGCGGCGGCCTCGGGCATCCGGTACCGGCGGGCGAGTTCGGCGGCCTCGTCGACGCGGCGGCGCGCCTCGTCCGGGCGCTGCTCGTGCACGGCGAGCGCGGCGAGGTTGTAGGTGCCCGACCAGCGCGCGGCGGGCATGTCGTGCTCGGCGCCGAGGTCGCGGAGCTCGTGGGCGCACTCCCTCATGCGGGCGGTGTCGGGGACGTCGAGTTCGCGGGCGAGCGTGAAGAGCGTCAGGACGCGCAGCCGGGGGTCGCCGAGGTCGCGCGCGAGCGCGGCGGCCTGCGCCGCCTGCGGCAGGGCGCGTTCGTCGCCGGACAGTTCGGCGGCGCGGGCGTCGAGGAGCCGGCAGCGGACGTCCGGGGCGAGGTCGTCGCGGTCGAGGAGGCGGGAGAGCAGGCCGACGATGCGGTCGTCGACGGTGTCGTAGGCGCGCTGCATCCAGGGGACGGGTTCGGTCCACGCGGTGAACGCGGCGAGCAGCAGGTCGTCGCGTCCGGCGCGTTCGGCCAGGTCGACGGCCCGGTCGCGGGTGGCGCGGGCCTCCTGGAGCGCCCCGGCGCGCAGTTGCGCGCGCAGCAGGCGGCCGAGGAGGCCGACGCCGCCGTCGTCGTCGCCGTCGCGGGCTGCGGTCGAACGCCTCCAGCGCGCGGGCGAGCAGGCCGGCGGCGGTGTCGTGCGCGTAGCGGTGCTCGGCCTGCTCGGCGGCCCGGATCGCGTACCGGACGGCCTTGGCGGCGGTGCTCGCGGACGCGGCGCGGTGGAAGTGGTGCGCGAGGGCGGGCGCGTCGTCCGGGGTCAGCCGTTCGAGGGCCGCGCCGAGCCGGGCGTGCATGCGGGCGCGGCGCAGCGCGCTGAGGTCGGCGATCATGGTGTCCCGGACGAGCGCGTGCGCGAACCGGACGCGGCCCGGCGCGGGTTCGGTGAGCAGCCCGGCGACGAGGCCCGCGTCGAGCGCGTCCAGCACGCCGTCCTCGCCGGTGTCGGCGGCCAGGACGAGCGCGTCGACGTCGGCTTCGGCCGCCCGCGAGCGCGGCGAGGCGCAGCACGGCGACGGCGGGTTCGGGCAGCCGGGCGAGGCGGCGGCGCAGCACGTCCCGCACCCCCTCGGGGACCTGCGAGGTCGCCACCAGGGCGCCCTCGCCGCCGAGGAGGCGCGCGCTCTCCCGCACGTAGAAGGGGTTGCCGCCGGTCCGTTCGGCGAGCGCCGCGACCGTGCCGGCGTCGACCCCGGCGGGCACCTCGGCGGCGACGAGCCGGGCGACGGCCGGTTCGGGCAGCCCGCGCAGCGGCAGCCGCAGCGGCGACCGGCGCCAGGACGGCCAGGGCCTCGGTGAGCCGGGCGCCGGTCTCCTCCGCGCGGAACGCGGCGACCACGAGCAGGGGCCCGTCGCCGGAGACGGCGGCGAGCAGCGCGAGGGTCTCGGCGTCGGCCCAGTGCAGGTCGTCGAGCATGACGGCGAGGGGACGGCGCCGCTCCGCGTCGGCCAGCCACGTCCAGACGGCCCGGTGCAGGCGGAACCGTCCGCCGGTGGTGTCGCGGGGCCCGGCGGCCGACGCGTCCCGCAGCAGCGGCGCGACGTCGTCCGGTGCGGGGACGTGCCGGGCGAGGGCGGTGAGGGCCTCCGTCCACGCCCAGGCGGCGGGCGCGCCGTCGCTTTCCGGGCAGCGGCCGGTCACGACGAGGCGGCCGCGCCGCTCCAGGTCGTCCGAGAGGCGGTCCAGCAGCGCCGTCTTGCCGAGCCCGGCCTCGCCGGTGACGAGCGCGACCCGCAGGTCGCCGCGGTCGGCGAGCCCGGTCAGCGCGGCGAGCTCGTCGTCGCGTCCGAAGAACGGTTCGGGCTCGGGGGCCGGTTCCGGCGCGGGCGGCGGGGCGGGCGCGGGGACGTCGAGGGCGTCGGCGCGGCCCCGCAGGATCGCCGTCTCGGTGTCGGCCAGCGCGGGCCCCGGGTCGAGGCCCAGCTCGTCGGCGAGCATCGCGCGGGCCTCCCGGAGGGCGGCGAGGGCGTCGGCCTGACGGCCCGCGCCCCGCAGTGCCAGCGCCAGCAGCCGCCACCCCTCCTCGCGGAGCGGCTCGTCGCGGGTGAGGAGCTCGGCCTCGGACACGGCCCCGGCGGCGTCGCCCGCGCGCAGCAGGTCCGCGACGTGCCGTTCCCGGGCGGCCGTCCGCAGCCCGTCCAGCCGGACGATCTCGGCCCGCGCCCACTCGTCGTCGGCGAACTCCGCGAACGCCGGGCCCCGCCAGAGGGCCAGCGCCTCCGCCGCGCGGCCGGGGGCGCGGACGAGCGCGCCGAACCGCCACGCGTCCACGGCGTCGTCCGGGAGGCGCAGCGCGTAGCCGGGCGCGGCCGACACGAGTATCCGCGCGGGTGCGCGCGCGCCCGATCGGGTTCCAGCAGCCTGCGCAGGTTGGAGATGTACGCCTGGAGGGTCGTGACGGCCCGGGCCGGGGGCTCGCCGTGCCACAGCTCCTCGATCATGCGGTCCACCGGGACGACGCGCCCGCCCGCGGCGACCAGCAGCGCGAGCACCGCCCGCTGCCGGGGCCCGCCGAGCGCCGCCCGGACGCCCGACACCTCGGCCTCGAACGTCCCGAACACCCGAATCCGCACCATGTCGGGGTGATCTTAACCGTTCGTCCCCTCACCCCATGCCGGTTCCAAGTCGCGTTCCAAGTCGCGCTCCAAGCCGGTTCCAAGACGCCCCGCGCAGCCTTGGGGACATGAACAGCGACACGATCTCCAAGACCCCGTTCACCCACTCGATGGTCGTCATCCACCGCGGGATGCGCCGCGAGGCGCGCCTGCTGGCCGAGCTGGTCGGCGCGGCCCGGCCCGGCGACCGCCGCCGCGCCCGCGCCCTGGTCGCGCACCTCGACGACTACCTGCTCGGCCTGCACAACCACCACCACGGCGAGGACGAGCTGATCTGGCCGCTGCTGCTGTCGCGGGTGGACCTGGACGCCGAGGTGGTGCTGCGGATGGAGGCCCAGCACGAGAAGGTCGCCGCGACCATCGCGCGGCTGCGCGAACTCGCCGGGCCGTGGGCGCGGACGGCCGACGCCGCCGCCCGCGACGCCCTCGCCGCCGCGCTCGCCGAACACCTGGTCGTCCTGACCGAGCACCTGGACGACGAGGAGGCGAACCTCCTGCCGATCGCCGAACGGCACCTCACCGAGGCCGAATGGAACGCGCAGGGCGAACACTTCGCCGAGGCCACCCCCAAGACGAAGATCCTCACCCTGCTCGGCGTCGTCCTGGAGGACGCGACGCCGCGGGAACGCGCGGAGTTCCTCGCCGGGCTGCCCGCCCCGGCCGGGACGATCTGGCGGCGCTTCGGCGCGCGGCACCACGCCGCCCGGATGCGGCGGCTCCGCGAGGACGTCCGCACGTCCCGTACCGGCACCGCGCTCGCCGCGCTCACCGGCGCGGGCATCGCCTACGTCGGGCTGAGCTTCCTCATCGACCCGGTGGCCACCGCGTCGGGTTTCGGCCTGCCCGCCTGGCCGGAGGGCGAGGCCGCCGCGTGGCTGAACATCAAGGGCGTGCGCGACCTCGGCACGGGCCTGACCGTCTTCGCGCTGCTGGCCGCGGGCAAGCGCGCGGCGCTCGGCTGGGTGATGCTCGCGTTCTCGACGATCCCGGCCGGGGACATGCTGACGATCCTCGCCCACGGCGGCTCGAAGGCGGCGGCGTTCGGAGTCCACGGCGCGACGGCCGCCGCGGTGCTGGCCGGCGGGCTGCTGCTCCTGCGCGCCGCCCGCCGCCGCGCCTGACCGCGCGGCGGAACGCAAAAAATCCCGGACGGGGATGTCGAGAATCCGTCACCGGCTCCGTCCCCGGGGCGAGCGCGGCCGAGAATGGGTCGTACGAGCATCGAGGAGAGACACGATGGCGAAGTACCTGCTGCTGAAGCACTACCG
>NZ_MKJY01000110.1 GCF_001942465.1 Actinomadura sp. CNU-125 | reverse complement strand
CCCGAATTCGATGGATGATCTTCCTGCTCGATCATCTACCCCACCAAGATCATTTCCACGCCGGGAGTGATACCCCCCTATAGGGAGCCATGTTGTTGCTCGAGGGAGGTGACGAAGTCGTCTAGTTGCCGTTCAGTGATCCGGCGCAGCCGTCCAATTTTGACGCTGCGAAGGCGCCCCGTCCGGATCAACTCGTAGATCTTGTCGCGACCGATCTGTAGGAGATCGGCAACCTGCTCCACCGTATACGCCCGCACATAGGACTCTTTGTTTGCTGCAGATTCCTCGAGCTCCATTGTTTCGCCTCCATGAGAAGGGGTGCTCACACAACTTGAACTGACCCGGATTCGACAGTTGTCGCTGTTCCGTCAAGGCTTTGTGGCGCCAAGGCTGTTGCAATGGATGCCTTCGCGGACTACTGAGTATTCAGGTGAAGCACCAGCCGGAGTCGCAAGTGCCGTCATTGTGGTCGAAGGGGAGGACGTCGGTTTCGGGGGTGCCGTCGGCGAGGGGTGCGTTGTGGCGGGTGAGATAGACGGGGTCTTTGCCGAGGGCGGCGCGGCGATTGTTGATGGTTTTTTCGAGTTGACATGCCTTGGTGAAGAGTTCGGGCTCGTCGCGGCGCATGTCTTGCCAGGTGGTGAGGCGGTGGAATGGGCAGAACCAGCAGGCGGATTTGGGTGGGACGGGTAGGCCGGCGGAGCGGATGATGCGGGGGAGTCGGTGCGGCGGATCCCGGAGGTCGAGGAGGGGGTAGGACGATGCGTTCGTGGGGTTTCGTGGCGGCGGGCGTTGGCGCGGTGGATTTCGTCGACGCTGATGCCGATGCCGATGGTGCGGGGTTGGTGCGGGAGGCGCCGTGGGCTTTGAGCCAGCGGCCGATGACGCGGATCTTGAAGTCGGCGGTGCAGCTGCGAGTGCCCGGCGCTCCGTTCGACATCCGGACCGGGATGGGGATGGAGCGGGATCCTTCGCGCATCAGGCGGCCGTAGAGAGTTTCGGTGGTGCCGTCGCGGCGGATTCGCGTGAGGGTGCGCAGATCGATTCCGTTGGCTTGGGCGTAGGGGGTGGCGTGGTCGCGGACGTAGGCGAGGGTGGCGGGGTGCTCGGAGTCGTCGCCGACGTTGGCGAACAGGAAGGTGCAGAAGTCGATGTCACCGCGTGCGGCGAGGACGAGGGCGGCGGTGGATTGCCAGCCGCCGCCGTAGCTGAAGGTGCGGAGCGGGCCGCAAGGCGGTGAGGTCTTGCGGGGACGCTGGGGGCGGTTGTTGCAGGGCATGTCGAAGCCTCCGGTTAGAGAGAGCGTGGGCGGGGTCCGGGTCGGGTGGCGCCGATGTATTGGCGTTCGCGCGTGGGGTCACCCGCCCAAGTGGCGATGCGGACGATGTCGCCGGTTTGGGGTGCGTGGATCATGCGGCCGTTGCCGAGGTTGATGCCGACGTGGTGGACGGTGGCGGGGTTGCCGGGGTTGGTGGCGAAGAAGACGAGGTCGCCGGGTCGGAGAGCGTGGCGAGGGATGTGGGTTCCGGCGTGGTACTGGGCGGCGGCGACGCGGGGTAGGCGGATTCCGGCTTGGGCCCAGGCGTATTGGGCGAGGCCGGAGCAGTCGAAGCCTTTGGTGCCGGAGCCGTGGGCAGTGCCGTAGGTAGGCCCGGAAGGTCCGCCGCCTCCCCAGGAGTAGGGGGTGCCGAGCCATCGCAGGGCAGCGCGGACGGCGGTGGCGCCGCGTCCGGTGGGGGTGGTGTCGGCGTAGCGGTCGGCTTGGTCGAGGACTTTGCGGACGTACCAATCGGCGTGGTTGTAGTGCCAGATAGCGCGGCGTAGGTGTCGTCCGCCTTTGCCGGCGTTGTTGTGGCAGAGGTAGTTGGCGGCGCCGTGGATGGCGTCGGCGGGGTTGTAGCGGTCGCGGCGGCCGTCGTGGTCGCCGTCGGCGCCGTAGGCGGCCCAGGTGGCGGCGAGGAACTGCATGGGTCCGCCGGCTCCGGCGTGGTTCTGGCCGGTGTGGACGCCGGGGAGGGCAGAGCGGCCGTGGTCGCTTTCGACTTTCCCGATGGCCGCGAGGACGTTCCAGCCCAGGCCGGGGCACGTGGCGGCAGCATCCAGGTACCAGCGCAGGTAGGCCGGAGGGATGTCGTTGCGAGCGAGCGCGGTGGGCGCACCGGTCGAGGACATGCTGTCGGCGGCGTTGTGTCCGGTGAGGAGCAGGACGAGGCCGAGCGGCAGGACGAACGCGGCGATGCCGACGGCTATGGCTTTCATCGGGCCGCCGGGGTGAGCGTGGGCGGGTTAGTCGGCTGATTGGGCGCCGGTGCGGGCGCGTTGTTGGGCGCGGTGTCCGGCGCCTTGGGTGTTGGTGTCATCGGCGGTGTCCCCGGGTTGGTGGTGGGGCTGCCGCAGCACCTGTCGGACCGCTTCCCAGGAGTAGCGGAAGTCCTTGCCGGTTTTGAGCGCGGGGATCTGCCCGGCATGGGCCATCCGGCGGACGGTCTGGGGCGACAGGCCGAGTTTGGCGGCGAGTTCGGCGGTGGTGAGCACGTCGGGGTCGCGGCCGGGCTTCTCGGTCATCGCAGTCGCTCCTGGGTCGGGGTCATCGTCGCCTCTCAGTGTGACGGACGTGGTGCTGCGCTAGCAGGTTTGCAGGTTGAAGTTTGTGTTTGGCGTTGGTTGCGCTCCAGAAGTCTGTCACATACAGTGACCGCTCGACAACCCAAAGCAATGGATTGGGGGTGTGCGGCTTTGAGACTTCGGAGTTTCGATGCGGGCCGTCTGCGGGTGGGTGAGCTGCTGGACGTGGTGGTGGCCGGTGCGCACGGCGGTGCCGGGACCTCGACGCTGGCGGCGTTGCTGCCCGCGGCGTGGGACGTGGGCGTCGTCCGGGCCACGCCGGATGCGGACCGGTGTCCGGTGCAGGCGAAGGGACGTCCGGTGGTGCTGGCGGTCCGCAACACGGCGGCCGCTGCGCGCAGCGCGACGGCGGCGGTCGGGGTGCTGCGGCAGGGCGGCGAAGGCATCGCGGCGCTGGCGATCGTCAGCGACGGCGGTCCGGAATCGCGGGATGCGGCGGCGCGGTTCGCGCTGCTGGGGTGGCAGGTCGGCGGGGTCGTGCGGGTTCCGTACGTGCGGGCGTTGCGGCTGGTCGATGACCCGGCCGAGGTCGTGCTGCCCGGTAAGGCGCGGGCGGCGGTGGACGGGCTGCGTGGTCTGGTGGCCGGTGGTGGGCGGGGGTGGCGCGGGTGACGACGCCGACCGATCCCCCGCCGCCGCTTGAGGTTCCCGATCCGCCTCCGGCGCCGCCGCCGGGGCTGGACGCCAAGATCCAGGAGCTGTTGGCCTGGGGCAAGTGGGGCGTGATGATCTGCGGTTTGGCAGGGCTGTTCATCTGCGGCGGTCAGATGGCCATCGGCCGCAAGAACCGGTCCTCGTTCGCCGCCGACGGCGCGACCGGGGTGCCGTGGGTGCTCGGCGGCCTCAGTCTCGTCGCGGCGGCGGCGCCGATCGTCACGGTGTTCTTCACATGAGGCCGCCAATGTCGCGACGGGTTCTGGTGGTCGTGGCCGGGACGCTCGTCGGCGGTGCGCTCGTCCTCGGTGCCGTGCAGTTCCACGGACCATTCCGCCACACCCGCCGGACAGCATGCGGTTCATCCTGAGCCGCAGGCGGGGTTGGTGAGCGCGCCACCTGTCTCGTTCGCGGGCATGGTGTGGCGCGATTACCAAGGTGTGCTCTTGCCCTACGCCGCCGACGGGCCACGTGAGTCCGGTGGTGGGCTGGCATTCGGGTTCGCGCGGACGCCGCATGGGGCGCTGCTGGCAGCGGTGCACATCGTGGTCCGGGCGCACGCGTTGTGGGGGCCGAGGGTGTTCGAGCCCACGATCCGTAACCAGGTGATCGGGCCGGACGTGCCGACACTGCTGGAGTCCACGCAAGCCTCGTACGAGAGCCGCCGCGGCGACCGTCCCTTCGGGGCGGCGTTGGGGCGGGCGTACGTGGTGCTGGAGGGGTTCCGGTGGCTGGGCTACTCGCCCCGGTCGGCCAGCCTGGACCTGGTTTCAGCAGGTCCGGGGGACAGTGACGTGACGGTCCGGGCGGCGACCCGGGTGCAGTTGCGGTGGGAGAACGGCGACTGGCGTGTGCTGGCTCCGCCCGGCGGAAGTTGGGGCGGGTCTGCGGTGTCGGTTCCGTCCGCTGACGGCTACGTCCGCTTTCCGCAGGCGGGTGGTGGGTGATGGCGCCGTCGGATCCGTGCTCGCCGGTGCTGGAGCCGGCGTGTGTCCAGCCGGTCGACGATGACGATCCTTGGCTGGGGCCGCCGTTCCCCGATCTGGCCGCTTCGGTCGGCGGCGACATGCTGCAGGCCACGGCCGACGGGTTCGAATCGGCCGTCGGGTGGCTGATCACCAACACCGCCTCCTGGTGGGTCGATATGCCCTCGCCGAACCTGGAGAAGGAACCGGCGATCGGGTTCCTGCAGACCCTGATCCAGCCGCTGACGGTGTTCGTCGCGCTGGCCGCGCTGCTGGTCGTCGCGGGGAAGATGGCGCTGACCCGCAAGGCCGCACCCTTGGTCGGTGCAGGGCAGGGCGTGGTCGTCCTGGTCACGGTGACGGTGATCGGCACACTGCTGCCCCATCAGCTGCTGCAGCTGGGGGACCTGTGGTCGGACTGGGCGCTGACCTCGTCCGACGACGACTTCGCCGCGCGAATGGCCCGCATCGTGGCGCTCCCGACCGGGGTGCCCGCGGCGCTGACGATCCTGCTGTGCATGGTCGCGCTGTTCATCGGCATCGTCCAGGCACTCCTGCTGCTGTTCCGCGGCGCCGCACTGGTCGTCCTGGCGGGGGTGCTGCCGCTGGCCGCCGCCGGGGTGATCACCACCGCGACCCGCCCGTGGTTCGGCAAGATCGCCGGCTGGATGCTCGCGCTCATCTTCTACAAGCCCGCCGCCGCGGCCGTGTACGCGACCGCGTTCACGTTCATCGGCCAAGGCGAGGAACTGCACACCGTCCTGATGGGCTACACGATGATGCTGATCAGCCTCATCGCGTTCCCTGTGCTGTTGAAGTTCTTCTCCTGGACCACCGGCGGAACCGAGTCCACCAGTGGCGGCGGTGTGCTGAGCGCGGTGATGGGCGGGGCGACCGCCCTGGGGGCATTGCGCGCCTATGGCGGCGGGAGCGGCTCCGGGAGTGGAGGGTCGGGGTCTGCGGGCGAGCACGCGAACTACCTGGAGCAGCAGCTCGGCGAGCATCGGGAGGGGGCGCAGGAGGGCAAGCAGCCGCCGGTCGCCCCGGACCGGACGGCCCCGCGCGAGCCGAGGACCGATGGGGAGCAGGTGCAATCGCCCGGGACGCCGTCCGAAAGCCGACCTCATGACGACACCGTGACCGGGGCACCGGGTCAGACGCCGGGTGACGGAGCGCAGGGCGGCGGCTGGGCCGCAAAGAACGGGGACGCCCACAACGACGAGCCGGTCGGTCCGACCGCCGTCCGGACGGCCGACAAGGAGCGGCATCGCGGCGAGGACATGATCCGGTGGCTGGGCAACCCCAGCGGATCCGGCGACGACGGTGGTCCCAGTGGAGCCGCCGGTGAAGGGGGCGGCGGCAATGGGTGAGGTCCGCACGTACGGGGGCTGGCGGCGCCGACACGGCATCGGGCTGATGGGCATGGACACCACCGCCACCCTTATCGTGCTCGGTTGCGCGATGGTGGTGGTCCTGGTCGCGGCCGTCGCACCAAGGACGCTGGTATTCCTGCTGCCACCGGCGGCGATCGCGGCCGGGCTCGGCTTCGTCCGCATCGGCGGGATTCCGCTCGCCCGGGTATTGCTCGCGCGGATCCGGTGGCGGTGGGCGGTCCTGCGCGGCCGCAACCGGTACCGGGCGGGTGTCGTCATCGATCATCCACGGGCGTTCCAGCTGCCGGGGGTGCTGGCGCCGCTGACGCTGCTGAGCGTCGAAGACGGCTACGGGGGCCGGTACGGGGTCGTGTGGGATCGCCGCACCGGGCTGCTGACCGCGACGCTGCGGGTGGTGCCGACCTCGACGTGGCTGGCGGATCGGTCCGACGCCGACACCTGGGTGTCCTCCTGGGGCGGCTGGCTCGCCGCCCTCGGGCACATGCCCGCCATCCGGTGGGTGACCGTGACGGTGGAGACCGCACCCGAGCCCGGCTCCACCCTCGCCGACGCGGTCGGACGCGCTGTCGTGCCGTCCGCGCCCGAGCCCGCGCGGCGCATCATGGACCAGCTCGTGCAGGCCGCGCCGTCGGCCGCCGCCGACGTCGACACACGCGTGTCGATCACCTTCGCCCCCAAAGCATCGACGGCCCGTCCGCGTGACTTGTTCGAGGCCGTAGCCGAGCTGGGGCGCACGCTGGACGGGCTGGCCTCCCGGCTCGGCAACTGCGGGGTCTCCGTTGTCGGGCGCGCCACCGCCGCCGAGATCGCCGGGGCCATCAGGACCGGATTCGACCCACACGCGCGCGGCGAAGTCAACCGACTCCTCGCCCACCCCGGCTCCGACGACATCCTCTCCTGGGGTGAGGCCGGCCCGGTCACCGCAACCGAGCACACCGACCACTACGAACACGACGGCGGAACCTCGGTGAGCTGGGCATGGCACGAACCCCCACGCCAAAACGTCCGCTCCGACGTACTCGCGCGGCTCGTCGCTCCGGGGCCGTTCCCCAAGCGGGTGACACTGCTGTACCGGGCGCTGCCAGCCGCGGCGGCCAGCAGGGTGCTGCAGCAGGAAGTGAACGCGGCGGCGTTCCGCGCACAGTTCCGGCGCCGCACCGGACGCGACGAAACCGCCCGCGACAGCTGGGACGCCGCCCGCGCCCGCCAGGCCGCCGCCGAGGAAGCCATGGGCGCCGGGGTGTGCCTGGTGTCGATGTACGCCACCGTCACCGTCACCGCCCCCGACGAACTCGCCCGCGCGATCTCGCACGTGGAAACGGCGGCCGACTCGGCCAAGATCCGGCTGCGCCGCATGTGGGGCAGCCAGGCCACCGGATTCGCCACCACGCTGCCGTGCGGCATCTGCCCGCCCGAAGTGTCCCGCCGACTCATTCACTGACCTTGGAGATCTCTCGATGACTCAACATGTCCAAGAGCGGGCGATGGCCGAGCCGCTCGCCCCGGCCTGGGGCTGGCACGGCAGGGCTGCCGGACGCGCCGCGCACGTCGAAGCCGCACCCGAGTACCAGGCCACCACCAGCCAGGTTTGCGGGCTGTATCCGTTCACGGCCGGTTCCGGAACACCGACCGTCGGCACACCCGTCGGGCGCCACCAGCTCTGGGGCGAGGTCGTCTGCCTCGACCCACTCGCCTGGCTGCGCGAGGGGCTGGTGACCAACCCGGGCATGTTCGTTCTCGGGCAGCCCGGCACCGGCAAGTCCACGCTGGTGAAACGGCTGGTCACCGGCGCGGTCGCCACCGGGACCACGCCGATCGTCCTGGGCGATACCAAACCCGACTACACGATGCTCGTGGAGTACCTCGGCGGGCAGGTCATCCGGGTCGGACGCGGCGCCGACCGCATCAACCCCCTCGACGCCGGTCCCCTCAACGAAGCGCGGCGGCGCCTGTCCGGCGCCGACGCCGAAACGCTCCGGTGGGAGGTTCGTTCACGCCGCTTGTCGCTGCTGCTGGCGCTGGCGACGCTAGTGCGCGAGGCGCGTATCACCAACGCCGAGGAAGTCGTCCTCGGGCAGGCTATCGACTTGCTCGACGGCCGTCTCGACCACGATCCGACCGTCGTCGACGTCCTGCGGATTCTCGAGGAGGGCCCGGCGGAACTCCGGTCGGCCACGCGCACCGACACCGACGCGTCCTACCGGGCCCAGACACGCGATCTGGTGTTCACGCTCGACCTCCTGGTCTCCGGGTCGCTGGCCGGGGTGTTCGACTCCCCCACCACCCGGGCCCTGGACCTGGACGCCCCCGCCATCAGCGTCGACATCTCCCGCGTCCGCGCCGCAGGCGACAAACTCCTCACCGCCGCAATGCTGTGCACCTGGGCTTACACGTTCGGCATGGTCGACGCCGCCACCGCCCTGGCCGACCTCGGCGCCACCCCACGCCGCTCCTACCTGGGCGTCATGGACGAACTCTGGCGCGCCCTGCGTGGAGCCCCCGGGCTGGTCGAGCACGCCGACGCCCTCACCCGCCTCAACCGCGCCAAAGGCATGGCCTCCATCATGATCACCCACTCGCTCGCCGACCTCGACGCCCTCGCCACCGAAGAAGACCGCGCCAAAGCCAAAGGATTCGCCGATCGGTCCGCTATCACCGTCCTGGCCGGACTCCCACCCCGCGAACTGGCGCGCGTGCACGAGATCACCCCGCTCACCGGTCCCGAGCAACACCTCGTGTCCTCGTGGTCGGCACCCGACTCCTGGCAACCCGGCGCCCGCCACCCCGGCCGCGGCAAGTACCTCATCAAAACCGGTGAACGGCTCGGCATCCCCGTCGAACTCTCCCTCGTCGGCGCCGAAACCGACCTGTACGACACCGATCAGGCCATCCGGAGAACCGCATGAACCGGCCAGTCTCAGATCGAGTCATCTTCAAGCCGGTCAGCGAAAGTCCAGAGCCCAGCCATCGCGCGTTGGCTTTCATATGGATCGGACTCGGCGAAAGCAGAGCACTGCCAGAGCCCTCCGTCTCCAACAAAGCGCCCCGCGTAATCCGTTCCGGACCGATCATCGATATGGAGCAGCGCACCGATCGCCCAAAGCTGATCGTAGAAGCAGTCGCTCCTAGGCAGATAGCGATCCAGGTAAGTAGCCAGAACATGGGCATCCTCGGACTCTCCAAAACGGGCGAAAGCAAAGCAGTAACCCTGCCCGGCGTAGACAAGCTCGCTGTCCAGCAGCAACTGACCGAAAGATTCACGAAACTGGACACGACGGTCGATGCCGATGAGCCAAGCGGCCGTGAGGCGCTCGCGCCATCCGGCGACCCCGCCCAGGCGCAGCAAGAATCCAAGCTCGGCATCGGTGATCTGTCGAGCGTCCCGCCCCAGATTCCGAAGAAAGTTCCTGCGCTCTTGCTCGGGCAATCTGGCAAAGTTGCCGTGCAGGAGATCCAGGTAACGGCCGACTCCCTCCTCCGAGCTCACGTGAACGTAACGACGGACAGGGCTCCCATACTCATCAAAGCGACTGCTCACTCGAACATTCTCCTTCGAAGGCGAAACATCACACCAGGTCCGCGACCACGCTCACTCCCCTCCTGCGGAGGGGGCAAGTGAGCCGAGCGCTCGGACCGCAACCGTCAATGTTCCATTCCAGCGCGGCCGGTGGATGGCTCGTCCTGGCCGCCTGCTGGACGCCGATCGTCGGGCTGTGGATCGTGTGGGTCTCGGCGAAGGTCACCGCCGTGCTCGTCAGTGGACGGGTCATGCCGTTCGGCGCCGACTTCGCATTCGCCGTCGCCGGGTGGAACACCGACGCGGCGTGGCCGGGGACGCCGACCCTGCTGGTCCTGTCCGTCCTCGTGGTGCTTGTCACCGCAGCGGCAACCGGGCTGTGGTTCGGGTGGCAGTGCATCGCCGGGCGTCGATTGCAACCTGGGGATCCCGTCGCCGCGCTCGCCGACAACCCCGGTCTCGCCGTTCTCCAGCCCGGCGCGGCGTCCGAGAAGGCAGTCAGCCTGCGGCGTTCTTTGCACGGGACCGCGCCCGGCGAACTGCCGAGCGAAGACATCGGGCTGGTCCTCGGGGACGTCCTGCTGCCCGGTGACCGCAGCGGCCCGACGCTGTTCACTTCATGGGAGGACACGGTCGTGGCGTTCATGGCACCGCGGTCGGGCAAGACGACCACCCAGTCGATCCCGCATGTGCTTTCGGCTCCCGGTGCGGTCATCGCGACCAGCAACAAGGCAGACCTGTGGTCGGCGATCGCGGCCGTCCGCGCCGAACGCACCGATGGACGGACCTGGTTGTTCGATCCGCAGCACATCACCTACCAGCCGCAGACCTGGTGGTGGAACCCGCTCGCCGGCCTGTCGACCGTCGAAGAGGCCCACCGGCTCGCCGGGCACTTCGTCCTCACCGTCGACGACGGCCAGAAGAAAGACCTGTGGGGCCCTGCCGCCCAAGACCTGCTGTGCGCGCTGTTCCTGGCCGCCGCCACCTCGCGGCGGTCCCTGCACCACGTCGCGCAGTGGCTCGACGAGCCAGCCGTCCCCACCCCCATCGAGCTGCTGCAGGAGGCTGGATTCCAGCTCATGGCCTCCTCACTCAAGGGCACCCAGAACGGTGCGTCGAGACCCGCGACGGGATCTACCAGACCGCCCGCACCGCCGCCAAAGCCCTGCGCGACGAAGAAATCCTCGCCTGGGTCACCCCACACGACGACCTTCCCGTGTTCGACCCGCACACCTTCGCCGGTTCCCGCGACACGCTCTATCTGCTGTCCAAATCGCTGTCGGCCGCCGCGCCGCTGATCGCCGCGCTCACCGACACCACCATGCGCGCCGCCGAACGCCGCGCCGAACAAGCCGGCGGACGCCTCGACCCGCCCCTGGTCGTCGCCCTGGACGAGGCCGCCAACATCTGCCGCATCGCCGACCTGCCGCAGCTGTACTCCCACCTCGGGTCACGCGGAATCATCCCGGTCACCATCCTGCAGAGCTACGAGCAGGGCGTCACCGTGTGGGGCGAACCCGGCATGGCCGCCCTCTGGGGCGCCGCGACCCGCAAACTCATCGGTGCCGGGATCGACTCGCCCCGCCTCGTCCGTGACCTGGCCACCCTCGTCGGCCAGCACGACGTGCCCGTCCGCTCCATCACCTACAGCGACGGACGCGCCAGCGAGCAAATCTCGCTGCGCCGCCAGGAAATCCTCGAAGCCGCCGACATCCGCGCCCTGCCCACCGGCACCGCGCTGCTGCTGGCAACCGGGACCAAGCCCGCGCTCGTCCGGCTCCGCCCCTGGTACGCCGGGCCACACGCCACCGCCATCGACCAGGCCATCAAGGCTGCGGACACGGCGATCGCCGAAGCCGCACGCGATCACTACGACAAGTAGAACCAGCCCCTGCCGAAAGGACGATCCGACATGCACCCGCACGCACTCCTGGAGGACCGATGCCCGCAGCCGACCAGCAGCCCGAACCGCTGTACCCGTCCCTCACCAGCTGGGTGACGCACCACTTCATCCCGCTGTATCGGCGCACGCTCGGCGGCGAGTACCGCTGGTGCGCCGAGTGGTGGCGGCACGGGGAAGCGATCTCTCGCCTCACCGCCCTCTGGTACGCGTGGGAGGCCATGCGCGTGCAAGGCGCCACCGGCATGGCCCTGTGGTACCGCGACCACCTCGACCACCAACTCCCGGTGCTGCTCGGTGCGCGCGGGCCCTTCTACCAGTGCACCGAGAACGAGCACCTGGTCCCGCACGAAGCCCGCCTGGTCCCCGTCCCGTTCGGATGGTTGCCCTCCGATGACGGCGCCGTCCCGGCAGACGCCTGAACCTCGACCGGTCGAACCATCGCCCGTCCCGTTTGGAGATCCGCATGCCCGACCGCATCGACGCCACGCTGCTGGCTTTGGACGCCTACCAGCAGCAGCTGCTCCCCGGCCTCGCCATCGGCCACCGTGAAAGCCGAGCCGAAGCCGAGGGCCTCATCCACGGGCTCGTCGACGACCTGTTCCGCTACGCCGACCACAACGACCTCGACACCGTCGACTTCCTCGACCGGCTCGTCCGCGCCCGGCTCGACCGCGACAGCTATCCCATGGCCGCGCCCGACCGGTTCCGGCTCAACGCCGAGGTCGAATTCCGGCCCGGCCGCCCAGCCGACGACGTCCCGAACCACCGCGGATTCATCAATGAACTGAAGGCGTCCCCCACTGGCCAGGACGTCTGCGCGGTGCGCGTCCCGGGGCTCGCCGAACCGCTGCGGGCCCGAACGTCGGATCTGCGACCGGCCGTCCCCATCCCGCTCATCCCGACACGCACCACGGGGATCGTCCACTCCGCCACCGAAGTCGAGGCCACGGTCATCGCCATGTCCATCGAGATGCTGCGCGATCCGACCGGTGCCGCCGATCCGCCGGTACTGGCCGACTTCGCCGAGCTCTCCGGCACGCTGGCCAACTGGTCGGGCACCACACCTGCGGCCGTCGTACAGCACCTGCGGCACATCGCCTGGAAAACCCTGCACGCCGCGGACGACGACACGTCGGCGCCCTCGCCGGCCGATGTCGCCGCCACCGCCTTCCCCGACGACCTCACCGCCGTCCTGCGAGGCGACGACCCCGCACCATCGACACGTCCGCAACCGCCCCCCTCCTCCAGTAGGCCGAGCAAGCACCGCCCGTAGCCCTGACACACCGCCGATCACCGGAGGCAGCATGGCCGATGCCGGCCCAGAGGAGTACGCCGAGTTCGCCGCCACCATCCTCGACACCTTCCAGGAACTCTTCGAGGAAACCGGGCACCTCCAACACCGGACAAATGACGCCCACGCCCACGAACTGATCAGCGACCTGCTGGTCGACCTGATGCACTACGCCGACCGCCGGGGCCTGGACTTCGACGACATCCTCGGCGATTCCCAGGCCTACTTCCTTACCGAACAGCAGCAGGCCAACGTCTTCGCAATCGGCACGGCCGTCCAACTGGAAGGACCGACCGCCAAGGAAGCGATCCTCCTCGGACGCCCGACGCGCGGGGCCGTCACCGGCATGTTCGTCCCCGACCACGGCATCCCCGAGTACCACGTGCACTTCATCGGCGATAGGAGCAGCGAGTCCGTCGTCGCCGCCGATCTCGAACCGGCGCCGCCGTTCCCGCCCACAACCACCACCGCAGGCGTCATCGACTTCCCGCTTCGCGCCGAACGCGCCTTGCTCGATGCGACCACCCGCATCGCGCTCGCCGACGTACAAAACGTCCGCCCGAGCACCGACGACGTACGCGACCACCGCGCTCTGCTGGCCTCGTTCGCGTCCTGGACCGGCATGGAGCCACGCAGCATCACCGACCTGCTCCTCAGCAGAATCTCGGAACGCCTCCCCGCACCAGAGCCGCAACGACCCCGGGACGACCTGAGCCCCGGTCGTCTCGCCGCTCAAGGCTTCCCGACGCCCATCACGCAACGCCTCAAGGAAGGTGTTCGTGGGCCGTCCGAAGCCGGTGCCAAGCCCGCGCCCCACCCCAGACGGCAAGGGCCATCTCGCTGACTTTCAGCGACAACATCAACACACCGCAACCATCGTTGACCCTCGGTCACCACACAAGCACACTGGCAAGACAACAACTTCAGTCAACGGACATTCGATGTGTCATCTACTGGGGTTGAGTTGTCTTGACGCTCCGGAGGCACGTATGAAGCAGCACTTCGAGCACATCGCCCAGCAGATCTGCTCCGCCGACGGCGTCCCCGCCCTGCTCGCGACCGCCCTCACCGGCCTGGAGGTCATCGAACGCGCCACCGCTCACCTCGCCGACCTGGCTCCCGCCCATTCCTATCCCGGCTACCAGACGGCCCGCGCCGAGGCCATCACCGCTTGGTCGGTCCTGTCCACCGCACCAACCCTCAACAGCAGCCCCGCCCGTCCCTCATCCACCGGCCCCGACGTCGAAGAGCTCGCCGCGTCCATCGCCGCGTTCGTCCTGGTCGTGGCCGAGGCGATCGTCAACGTCGCGGCCAAGACACCCGAACCCGGCGACCGGGTGGCCTGCCTTCGCGCCGCCCGCCACGCCGGCCACATCCACACCGCCTTGAGGTGACCATGACCCACCACGTCCCCACCGGCCAACTCGCGCGCGCCGCCAAGGCCCTGCAGGGCTACGAGCACGCGGCCTTCCCCGGCAAGCCCACGCTCCTGGGCCGCGACCAGCTCTACGCCTCCGCGCTCATGGCCGCGCTCATCTGCGACCTGGAGCACTACGCCGGACGGTACGGCATCAGTTTCTCCAGCGTGATCAACACCGGCCGCTCCGTCCACGCCGACGAAGCCGCCGAGCAATCCTTCTACGGCATCGGCGACCACGTGCGCCTGCCCCACCACGGCAACCGCTGCGGCACCATCATCGGCTGGATCACCACCGACACGGCCAACGACCGCACCTTCCTCGTCGCCGTCCCCGGCGTCCCGAACGTCTACGATGAACCCGCCGCCAGGCTCGCGCCGGCCCCGCCCTTCCCCGCCACCAGCACCAAGCTCGGGATCGTGACCCGCGCGCTCCAGGCCGAATCGGCCTACATCGACCTGGCGCTGCGTATTCCCGGCACACCACTGCCTGCTCAGGGCGTCCTCCGCCAGGACTGCCAGCGGCTCCTCGCCGCCCTCAGTACCTGGAGCGGCGTCCCCGCACCCGAACTCCTGAAAGGACTGAACCCGAAAATTACCAACGCGGCCCATCCACCGAACACCGCTCTCCCTCGGCCGCCGCACGGAGAAGACCACACCGAACCGTTCTGACCTGCACAGATTCCACGGCAACGCCCGGACGGAGGACATCCCGCATGGCCCACGAACGCGAACACCACGAAGTCCGGCACACCTGGTTCACCGAGATCATGACGACCGCGCTCAACGACCTCGCCCACACCGAACGCGTCATCACCGCCTTCGCCGCCCAGGAACCCGACGGATTCATCGCCTGGGGACTGGCCGAAGGCGAAGCCGTCCAAGCCCACCAAGCCCTCAAACAAGCCCCGTCCCTGCACGCCGCCGTCCCGTCCGACCACACCGCCGAGAACGCCACCGCCGACGCCCTGTTCGCCCTCGCCCGCAAAGTCACCCAGAACCTCGTCCGCGCCGCCGAACTCGCCGCCGACCCCAACGACAAGATGGCCTGCCTCCAAGCGGCCCTCCACGCGAGCCGACTCCGGGAAGCCCTTCGGTGACCATGGCGACCTTCGGCGACATGACCGCCCTCGCCCACCGGCACCTCACCGAACTGCGACGGACACTCCGGACCCCGGAAACCAGCGCGCACGCCCATCACCCGGCCGTCCCCGCCGAACTGTCCCGGCTCATCACCGTCCTGATCCGCTACCACGACCGCATCGCCGACGGCTTCGGCGTCCCGCACACCACCCAACACGTCGTGCGGGACGCCGCCCACCACACCGCGACGCTCCTCCGCTCGGCGCAACTCGCCCTCGACGCACCCTCCCTCGCCGAGACTCCCGCGACCGAACTCAATGCCCGACTGCGGTCCATCTCCATCGCCCTCGGCTGCGGCCTCGACCTGCTCACCTCACACCTCACCACCGTCCCCGGCCGGCGACTTCCGACAGCGCCACCGTCATTACCGGTCCCGACGCGGCCCAGTCGCTCATGCACGGACTCGCCGAACACATCGCCATGGCCGCCCACCTGGCGCAAAGAGGCATTTCAACACCCCGAGCAGCCATCAACCCACTACGGCGAGCCGCCGCCCTGTCCCGCGTCCCCAACAACCTCAAAACCGACCCGATCGCCACCATCCCTTTCCGGACCACACCGGCACGCCTACCGCCCCACCCCGGCGAAAGCCCCAGCGACCTCCTGACCGGAATCAACGCCAGCGTCCAACGGCTCAAGACACCAGGATCACCAGTCACAGTCGCGACGTGGCGCTATCTCGCCACCGCAGCCGCCATCACCAGCGACATCAACCACAAACTCATCCTCAGCCTGGCCCGACGACTGGAAGAGCTGAACGAGAATAGATCGGTGCCGAAATTCGACGAAGCAGTCACCACCGCAGCGAAAGCTAGCCGGGAATGGCGGTCCGTCGTCAAGTACTGGAACGAACTTCCCGGCTATTTCGGCCACCCCGACAGTGCTGCAGCGACGGACGCCAGCGACCTGATCATCCGGCTCGGACGCCTCGTCTACCGCGACCCCGACTGGCGACCAAGCCCTCGAAGCAGTTACCGCGTGAAGCCACTCGACGTACTGGCCCCAACCCCCTACCAAGTAAGAGAAATCTCAGCAGCACCCCTAAAAGTGCTCGATGCCTGCAATACCATCGCCCGCGATCGACGCCTGGCCAGCAACGACGCAGCCATCGTCTGGGCCATCGAAAAATACAACCAGACCCCGGAACAACGTCTCTGGTGGCACGGCCATGCCGCCCCACTTTTCAAGCGCTATAAGCTTGCCGAAACCAAAGGCACTAAAGCAGCAGTCGCCCTAGGTCACGCCATCGAATCCATATCTAGTCTGAAACCATCGGAGGATGCTCCGTTGGTTGCACGCGAAGCGGCTGCCGGATTCCCGACCCCCATCGAACATCTACTATCTTCAGCGAGAACTCCTCAGCAAGAAAGCAGACGAAACCAGCAATCACCACCAGCCTCCAGAGGAAGACGCAAGTAGGAGGGAGAACCGGCGCGAAAGTGGTTTGCTTGCTTAGCGCCAGCAACCTCTCTCCACGACATCAGCGTGCTCACGCCAAACTGGCCACCAGAGCATGGGCGCTACCGACAGAATGGCGCCAATTCAGGCACTCAGCGCAGATCTCGTAACCGGTCAATGAGAGCACGGCTGATTCGTTGCAGATCTTCGTCGTTGTCGATGCTGTTGAATCTGCCGCGACGCTGTGGGTGGAGCAGTTCGGAGCGGAGTTGGGGCAGAGCAGGTCGCGCGGCAGGGCCCATGCGGTCCAGGCACGCGACGACTCGGTTGGCGATCGCAGGGTTCTGTTCCCAGGCTTGGAGGAGTGTGTCCAGCACAGCCGGTGTCTCCGGGGCGCCGCCGATCTCCCAGAGGGCGGCCGCGCAAGGGACTCGGACCCATTCGTACCTGTGAGACAGGAGGTCTCGTAGGCGAGGCAGTGCTACATGTGCGGGAAGGCCGATTTCGGCGAGCACGTCGGCTGCCTTGGTGATTCGGAAGGTGATGGGGTCGTGGAGCAGATCGAGCAATGGCTGGATGACTTCGTCCGAGTCACCGACGACGGCCCACAGCGCGGCGACGGCCGCGGGACGCACATGGGCGTCGGAGGCCGTGATCAGAGACCGGATCGTCGGTAGCGCGGGGGCCGCTGACGAACCGAACGCTTTCAGCGCTTCCAGGGCCGAGCACGCGATGGGCCACAGCCCATGAGATGCCGCCATATCGAGGGTCTCGCTGATCACGCTGATGGCGCTGCCGTCGGCGAGGGCGGCCAGGGCCGACAGGTCCGAGTGCACACTCATCTCCCAGGCTGGCTGGGTGAGGTCGAGACCCCTCAAATGGTCGCATAGGTGGGGTGCCAGCTGATCGGCGGCTTGCGGCAGTGTTCCAGCGACCTTCACGGCCCGCCAGGCGTCGTCTCCGCTGTCCAGGGCCGTGAGGATGCTCGGCACTGCTCGCACATCCCCGAGACGGGCCAGCGCCTGGACGGCCCCTTGATGGCTCCTGCGCAAGTGCGGCTGGGGTGCACGCCAGACGTCCGGCCCGTACGTGGCGTACTGCGCGGCGACGTGCGCCGCCAGAGCTCCGCGGGCCGGCTCGGCGATCACATGACAGGAGTCCAACGTGGCCGCCGCCTCCGCAGCGACTTGATCGCGGGACGCGTTGAGGTGTTCGGCGACGAGCATGACGAGCCGCGTGTGATCTCCGCGCCAGGTCGTCATAAGCTCGGCGCTCATCCGGACGGCGTCCAGGCAGGAACCGGGATCGCGGCTGCGCAACTGCTCGGCGAGAAGTGCCGTCCGCTCCGGGACCTTCCCCGCCAAGGTCCAATGGAAGGTGCGCAGCAAATCCGTGATGGGTGAGTGGATCCGGCGGTCTCGTTCGAGGTCCTGGAAAGCGGCGACGATCTGCGGTGGCGCTCCGTCTCCGGCGGCGGCCGGGCTCGCCAGGCGGGACGGGTCGCACCACGCTTCGGCCGGCACGGCAGCATCGTCAAGTTCCCGCAGCAGCTCGATCGCCGCCGTGACGGTGTCGTCACCTACCTGCCCGGGTACGCAGCGAGCGCGTTGAACCACGACCGCGAGCCTGGTTTGAGGAACCGTGGTCGAATCGGCGCCAAGATCGGTGAACCACGCCATCGCCTCGTCGGTGTGTTCCGGTAGGCGGAGGGCCAGGTCCGCCATCGCTTCGACGATCAGTATCTGCTCGACGAAGCTCGGCTCGGCCCGCAGCCGACCGCACAGTACCGTCAGGGCCTGGTTGCCGTCGTCGATGAACGAACCGAGCCCGGGATTGCGGCGCGGCGCACGCGAACATCGGGATCGCACGCGAATCTGATGAACGTCTCCGCGCGGCTGCGGACCACCACTGCAGCTCCGCTGAAGTCGACGGAACCGACGTACTCCACGTCGCAGCGTTCAACGGCCGCCGATCCGATGCTCACCAGCAACTCAACGATGTCCGCTCTGTCGGGCGTAACGGCCTCGGCCGCCAACTCGAAGAGAAACGGCAGGCTCGCCACCGTGCACGGATACACGTCGCCCTGGTGATGCACCGCGCCGTAAAACCTGCTGAGAGCCTCACGCCGCTCCTTGGCGTCCGACGAACGCAGCGCCAGCAGAAGGTCCGGGACCTCCTCAGCCGAACCGTACGCATGCCCCATTGACGACCAGTCGATGTCGTGAAGTCCGGTGAACATACGCGGCATCATGCCCGGCCGCACCGACAAATCGTCCCCTCCCGTCCTGGCGGTGGAGAGCGAGAATGGCTCGCCGAATATCGCTCCGGTGGCTGGCGAGCGGTGTGCCTCCCGTCGGCAGTTTCCTGGTGCTGAACGACGGGAGCGACGTCCTCAGGCCCGGGGCCGTCGCTCCAGCCGAAAAGACGCGCGCCGAAGCGGAAGACCCCTACAAGCCGCGAACGGCCGAGCAGATCACCGCGTACCTCGATGGCCTGGAACTGCTGTCGTGTCGGTGTCGCGCTGGCGTCCTGAAGCTACTCCCCAGGACGCCCCGGTTCCGACGTACCGTCACGAGGGCGAATCTCCGGCGCTGTTACTCAAAGCGTCGAGAAGGTGGGCATAGCCGTCAATGCGAGGAAGGCTTCCTGCCTCGGCAGTAGGCGTAGTCGGTCGGGTACTTGCCGACCAACGGCAAGCGTGGTGGTTTCGCCATCGGCCGAGATCGTGAGTGACGGTTCGAGGTCGGAGGACAGGCACACGAGTGCCAGGCCGTCCCGGTGCTGGGCGGCGATATCGCAGTATCCGCCGCCGTCGGCGGCGGAGCTTATGAGCACGCGGCGGGACGTGGTCGAGACGAGCAGGTATCTGCGGATCTCCTCTGCGTCTTCCAAGAGTGTCAGGCCCGGGATCTGGTCCTCGCGAAACGTGCCGACGTCGATTCCGAACAGGTGCCATGCGTCTTGGCGGCTGAGGACGACCTCGGCAGCGTTGCCGGGGTATCGGCTCAAGAGCTCGACGACGATGTACCGAACGGCGTCTTCAGCACCAAGGCCGGCGACTACCGTGAACGGGCAGAGAGCGGCCAAGCGCTTGGAGAGTCTTCGACTTGTATCCGAGCAGGCGAACTTTCTGCAGGCCCTTCTCGACGCGGGATGAGGACGCTGCTTCGGCCGCACAGGTATGAGAGTCCGGCGAGGGCTGTTAGAAGGACGGACAGCAAAGCCAACCGAGCGATCGGCGGACTTGCATCCTTTCTCTGGGTCGGCTTGGGAGCGTGCGTGTCCAGGCTCGGCACCGTTGAGGTTCCGGATCGCGGGGCATGGCTTCGGCCTGGCACCGGACTGTCCCTCGTCTCTGGGTTGCGCTGCTGTCCGGTGCCGGATCCTGGATTGGTGCTCGTCGATGCCGTTGGTACAGGCTCGTGTTCGGCTGAGCCTGTGGCGGGTGGAGTGCTCTCGGTCGAGCGGCGTGGCTGCTGTGGCACCGGGAAGGAGTCGCGAATAGCGTCCTCCCGATCGGGGTCATTGCTGGTCTTTATGCTCTCCAGGACCTCCTGCCGAGTCCGGCGGCAGAGCTTCTCACGATCGACGTGACGGCTTGCAGTGGGGCCGAACGGGCCGCATTCCGCGGTCGCCGCCGCCTCCGCCGTCTGCTGGCCGACGAGAGGCAGAACGCCGAGAGAACCCACCGCGAGGGCGGCGGACATTTTGAGCAGGGTGCCTATCGACGGAGTCTGGAAGCTACACATAGGGCTCCTGCTGGTGACCACGGGCGCGCAGTCGTTTCTGGACGCGCGGCGCTCGGGGCGGGCGCGGGTACTTGCGGGGCCACTTGATGGCCATGATGACGGCCAGCGGCCAGCCCAGGACGGTGGCGCAGCAGAGCGCGTTGACGAGGACGATCAGCATGAGTTCGTCCGCGCCGCGCAACACGGCGATCAGGGTCGGGAGGACGGCGAGGAACACCAACGTGGTGATCAGCGCCAGACCCAACAGCCAATCGGGGTTGATTCCGGTGGTCATGTTTTCCTCGCAGTTCAGAGGTTGCGTCGCCGGTTACGATCAGTTGCGTGACCGGGCGCCTTTCGCGTTGATGGGGCTTCGAAGGGCTGGCCGGCGCTCATTTCGAGGGCCTCGTGGATGGTGAACGGGAAGCCGTCGGCGGCGAGGCGGGCCTGGGGCGTCGGGGTGACTTTGGTGATGACCTTGTCCGGCAGGTTCGTGGTGGCCTCAAGGGTCGTGCGGAGTTGGCCGGGGTCGATCTCGTGGTCGTCTTGGAGGCGGTCGACGATGCCGCGGGCTCGCTGCTCCTGGCGCGCCTGCTCCCACTCGTGGCGGTGCGGGCCGTGGACGGTCGCCGCCCAGCGGATGTCGGTTCCCTCGTCGAGTTCTGCTCGTTGGGGCGCTGGTTCACCGGTGCGGACGTTGGGATCCCGGGTGAAGAACGGAGCCGCCTTGCCCATGGCGACCAGCGGGTCGTCGCCTTCGGCTCGAAGGCGGTCGTAGTGGTTCATGGCATGCGGGTGCAGATCGCGCAGACGTTCTTCGCACTTGCGGACGGCTGTGGCGGCGGAGGCGTTGTCGGTCGTGTAAGGAACGGCGGCTCCCCACGCCTGAGCGACATCGAGGAGGCCGGCCTGTCGCAGCCAGGTGCGGTCGTGAGCCGGGGACCAGCGTGATCGCGCCTCGTGGAATGCCGCCTTGCGCGCCTCGTTCTCGGCTCGTTCGGCCGCGGCGTCCTGGGCCTGCTGCGCCTCCTTTAAGCGTGCGATTCTCCGTGCATAGCCCTGCTGTAGTGCGGTGGCGATCGTGATGAGTTGTACGAGTCGCTGGCCGCTGTGAACGAACCCTTCGGTGATGGGGTCGGGGTGCTGCCGATCGGTCATGGTCTTCTCCTGCAGTTCGAGAGGGCGGTCACTTGGGGACACGCCGGGTCGATCGGTTTCCCATGTGGGTGGGTGACCGGCTTGGGCGCGTAGGCAAGCCGTCTGTCGGCGGCTCGGGGCTGATCGCGGAGGCGACGGCGGAGGTGATTTCGGCCGGGTCTATGTCGGTACGGGCAGCGACGCGGCTTACTTGCCGGGCGATCTGGGACGGCGGCAGCTCCGCGATCACGCGCGCGGTGGAACGAGCCGCGGCCAGCCGGGTCTCGATGAACTCCAGCTCCCCGAACTGCTCCATCTTCTCATCAACAAGCAGGTCAGCGAGGGGTATTACAGAACGCAGCGAGTCGGCGACAGTTGCTTGCCGCGCCGAGGAAAGTATGTCTGCCGGGTCGCGCCCTTCGGGAAGCAGCGCCACTTCAACCGGGCCGGTGATGTGGCGCAGTGCCTGCCAGGAACGGACTGCGGCGGCACGTCCAGCGGAGTCGCCGTCGAGCGCGAGGACGAGGCCGGACGTGTTGAGGTCGTAGCGGCGACCGAGCGCTTCGATGTGGGCCGGGGTGATCGCCGTGCCGCAAGGTGCGACGGCGACGTAGTGCGTGGGCATCGTGACGTTGACCGCAACGGCGTCGAGCGGCCCCTCGACGAGGAGCGGACGGACGCCCTTAGCGAGTCGTTCGCTTCCCTCGGACAGGCCGAAGAGGATCTCGTTCTTGCGGAACACGGCCGTCCCCGGGGTGTTGAGGTACTTCGGTCCCTTGCCGCCGTCGGGACGCCTACCGATGAACCCGACGAGAGTGCCCGTGGCGTCCCGCAGCGGCAGAACGGCACGGTGGCTGAAGAGGTCGGCGAGGTTGCCGCCGTTTCCGATCCGCGCCAGACCGGCTTGCACGATCATGTCGTCCGTATGGCCGTGCTCGCGGAGGTGGCGGACGAGAGTTTGGTGCGTCCGCGGGGCATGCCCAATCTCCCACTGCGCTTGCACGGCGGTCGTGAAGCCGCGATCGGCAAGGTAGTCCGCGGTCCAGCTCCCGGCGAGGTTGTTCGTGTAGAAGCGATGTGCGGCGTCGATGGCGGCGAGGAGTTCGTCTCGTCCTTCGGTCGCACTGCTGCCTGCGAGTGTGGGCCAGGATTTCGGCGGGTCGGTGGGAAGGTTCGCCATGTGGCGGCGGAGTCGTGATGCGCTGCGGAGAACCTGCTCGCCGACGGCTCGGATGGCGGCTGCCGGGGCCGCACGTTCGTCCGTCCCCGCCCACTGCCGGGGAGACGGGAGGGAAAGGCCGGAGTCCGGCAAGCCGATTTCCGCGAGCACCAAGCGGGCTACCGAGTCTGCGACAACTTGCCGGACTCCGTGGCATGCAGCGGAGTCGGCCGCCGGAGCGTCAACGGTGGCGTTGGGCTGTACCGCGTGGGCGAGTTGGTGCGCCAGTTTGGTCGCCGCGGTGACGTCGTCGAGTTCGGGGGCGAGCACGATCCGGCGTGCGGGTTCTCCGAGGTAGGTCCAGCCTTGGCCTCGGTCGACGTACAGGCCGAGGTCGGCGGCGAGTCGGGAGAGCCGGGCCAGTGCTTCGGCAGGCGTGGACCTCGCAGGTTCTTCGACGTCCTCTCCGTCGGTCTGGGCGATGTCGAAGACGGGCCGAGCCCTTCCTCGTGTGGAAATGACACGGATCGCTGTTTCGCCCCGGCGAACCTGGCGTCCGTGCTTCTGCCAGTCGTCGTAGCCGCGGACGTCGGTGGCTGTGCGCCGCTGGGCTGGGATGAGCAACGTATTGATGAACCCGAAGCGTCCGTGGCGGTGCGCAGCGTCGAGCCAGTCTTCCCAGGCGAGGCGGCCTTCGTAGAGGCTTGCCACGCCGTGGACGGCGATGCCGTGCAGGATGTCGACCTGGCGTTCGCGGTTGTCGCTGCGTGCGACCTCGGGGGACGTCATGTCGAGTCCCGCCGGGACGACTCAGCACGCACGACCGCGGCAAGCTTCGCGACGCGCTTGTTGGCGATCGAGTAGCCGAGGGCGCGGAGACGGTCCCCGAGTTCGTCCCTCGTGAATCGGATGCCTTGCCGCTCCATTTCGCGTCGGATGCGGCGGGCGATCGGCATCATCTCGTCATCGTCGGACGAACTGGGGACGGCAACCGCAGCCGGTTCGTGCCCAGGCTGTGGAACTTCGATGGTCGTGACGTCGGTCGGGAGCTTGCGAAGGGACAGTCGCTCGTCCAACGGCGCACGCCATCGCCACATCCATCTGCCGTACTGCTGCTGGAGTTCGGAGACTGCGAGCAGGTGGCGGTACTCGAGGTCGAGTCCCTGCCGGTAGCCGGTGATGTGCCAGAGGATCATGCGGCGCCACAGCAGCAGGCTCGACACCGGCGCGAGCAGCCAGCGCATCGCGGGGACGCGCTCAATACGGCTCCCGGACGTGAGGCCGACCCATCGGCGAATCAGGTGGCGTACACCTTCGACGACGGTGATGAACAGGACCGGCATGGCCGCGTGCATCACGCCGCCTGCGAGGTGGCCGTGCGCCGCGGCGACGTTCACCATGACCGTCCCGGCGATGTAAGCCCAGGCCACCCACCGCAGGACCGACCACGGCATGTCGAGGAACTCCAACAGCAGGTCCCACACCAGCAGGATCAAAATCCCGAGGTCCATCCCGATCGGGACGATCCAGGCCAGCCCTCCGAAGTACGGTTCAGCCATCTCCCGGACGGTCGAGAACGACCCCACTCCCCCGAGCGCGGCCAAGCTCAAAGTGAGCGGCGCGACCACGACTGCCACGACCGTGACGACCTTGGCGCGCGAGGTCCCGGCTGCGCTCGGCGATCGGCGGAGGCCGATCATCGCGACCGCCTCTCCACCATCCAGCTCAGGACGCGGGCGATGTACCTGGCGTCGTGCGCCGGGCCGAGCAGTCGGCCGTGACCGGTGACGTAGGCGTACGTGCCTTCGGCGCCCGCGCACAGGACCGTCTCGCTCCACCTGCCGCACCGGACCCGCAGCTGCCACCGTCCGTTCCGAGGCTTGTTGACGTGTGTCGGCACACCCAGACGCGTGAGTTCGGCACGCAACCTGAGGAGGTGTTCCCGCCGTACCTCCAGCTCGGTCCTTCTCCTGCCAGCTCGCATTCCCATCACTCCCCCGTCGGCAGTGGCTGATGAACATATCGATTCATCAACTAAAGTCCTTGGCCAGAACGATGCAGCATGCGACCGCCACGGTCAACCAAAGTGACTGGTCGGCGTGTCGAACGCCCTTAATCAACTACCGGGTCGGTCCCCGTCGCGGGGACGGACCGCTCGGCCGTCTGGACGTGGGCCGCTGCGATGCGGCGGCGCCCGGCGCGCGCCAGGGGTTGGGGAAGCCGGTCATGGCGAGCATCGCCTGCGAGGAGTCGGGAGCGGAGTGACCGTGCCCGAGGTGGCGGGCGGCGGTGCGGGCGGCGTCGGCTTGCGCCTGGTGCTGCTGGAGGCGGCGTACATGGGCGATGGTGTCCACTAGGGAGAACAGGTTCGCGACCAGCGTCAGGATGGACACGGTCGCGTTGTCCTTCGGGAACCCGGTGAGTCTCAAGATCCGGGCCGCCGCACGTAGAGCATTGCCGGCAGAACTCGGGCGCGGGATCCGGCCGTACGGAAACCGGGCGGCACGGTCGTAGGCGTGAGCGGCGCGCCGGAGGTGCCGGTTCCCGGTGGCGGCGGCCGCGGCTTGGAGTGCGTCGGACGCCGCCCAGCAGGCATCTTGCGCGGCGTAGGGGTTCGTGGCCAGATGTCGGCGGATCTGCGCGGTGGCGAAGGCCGCGGCCTTCGCCGCGTCGTCGTAGAACGCTTGGCGTTCCTCCGGCGTGAGGTCGTCTCGAACCGGTCGTCGCTTGACGTCCGGGTCGTCCCAGCGGGCGTGGAGGCTCGCCAGGGACAGGTCGTGGGCGAGGCGGCTCCCCGGGTACCAGGTGGGTTCCTCGCCTTCCGGGGTCGGTAGAGCGACCGCGTAGCCGGTGATCTGGTCGGCGACCTGTTGGCTGTAGCGGAGCTTGACCAGGAGACCGTCGTCGCTCAGCCGGTCGAGGAACTGCGGGACGGTCCGCGCTTCGTCCGCGGCGCGGCGGACGGCCGTCCGCAGCACGGCCCGTGCGGACGGCGCGGACAGGTGCCGTCCGAGCCCGTCCGCCGTCCACCGCCGCCGCAACTTCGGGAGGGTGAGGTCGGCGGCGAGCTTTCCGCCGCCGTACCAGACCGGCTCCCCCGCGGCGTTCACGTCGTCGGGCAGGGCGACGGCGTAGCCGGTGACCTCGCCGGGCGTCCGCCGGCTGAAACGCCGCCGGACCAGTAGCCCCTCGCCGGTCAGGTGGGCGAAGAACTCCTTGTCCCCGGCCGCGCCCGCCGCCGCGGCTTGCACCGCACGGCGAACGACCGTCCGCGCCGCCTCGTCCCGTCCGCGGCGGACGGCCTTCTCGGACTCGGCGCGCGTGGGCCGCCGGGCCGCCGTCCGGTCCGCCGGAGCCGTGGACCGCAGTCCGAACCGCCGCTCCACCGCCCGGCACGCCTCGCGGACGCGATAGCCGTCGTTCCAGATCTCCGGCCGCACGCCGTCCGCGCGCGCCAGCGTGGCGACGATGTGTATGTGATCGTCGGCGTGGCGGACGGCGACCCAGCGGACGCCGTCCGCGTCGCCGTCCGCGTCGCCGTCCGCGTCGCCGTCCGCCGCCAGGCCGGTGCGGGCCATGACCTCGTTCGCGGCCTGCGCCCACTGCCGATCCGACAGGACCGGGTCGTCCGGCGCCGCCCGCAACGACAGATGCCACACCGGCTTGCCGTAGTTGCGGTCCCCCAACGCCGCCAGCGGCTGCGTCAGCAGGCGGTCCAGCCGGCGAAAATCTCGCCGGCCGTCCGCCCGTAGAATCGGCTCGAGCGAGGCCGGGTCCCCGTACCCCGCCACCATGCGCGGGTTCTCGTGCTCGCCTTGCCTCCCGGGGCCGTACAGGTACCGGAGCAGGCCCTGCACCCGCCTGCCCCGCAACACCTTCCCGATCACCCCGCCCCCCGCAAGAGGTCAGGGAAGTCGACGGCGCAACTCTTCGGCCAGGTCGTCCAGCCTCTGGACGGCCCGCGCGGCTGCCTCGGCGTACCAGCGAAGCTGCGGCGGCGGGTCGCCCGCGTGCAAGGCCGCAACTACCTGGTTCAGGTTGACGCCGATCCGGCGCGCCTGACCCGACGCCCGCATGACCTCGATCAGCGTCTCCCTGACGTCCGAGTACTCGGGACGGGCCGAACCCCTGGCAGCGGCCAGCAGCACCTCCGCCGCCCACGCGCCGGTCGCCAGGAACTCACGCCCGGCAGCCGACGACAGGCACGCGTACTCCTCCTCCGACAGAGCGATGCACAGACCACGATCACGCCGAGGCGTGCGATGAGCTCTCGTGTTCCGACGCGTCCCCCTCCGAGACGTCGACCCGGTCTTACCGTCCTCCTCCACTGGCCTCCTCACACCGGATCGCGCTCGATCGACCTCCGGCTGCACCGCGCCCGGTGCAGCAAAACCATAGGTTTTCCATTTCTTGCCCCGCGTCGGCGGAGCCCCGGCGGCAACGCCAGGACCCCGCCGGTGACCGTCGTCACGCGTCCGTGCACGCGGTCAGGAATCAGACGAACGGCTCTTCGTCGACATGGTCACGGTTCCCGACGAGGGCGAGGAGCCTTCGGCGCCGGCGGCCGCTGAAAATGCTGGATGAGGTCCGCCCTCCCCTGTCTGGACAAAGCCTCCCCGATGGAGGTCGGGAAATCGTTTGCGGCCGGTTCGATATCCGACGCCGCCTGGTCGACGACCGTCGCGTCGGCTTCTTCGGCGTTGTCGAGCGCTTGCGTCTCGCCGTCCACCGTGCTGTGGACCGAGGTGAGCGCACCTTGCGCTCGACGGAAAGAGTCACCGAGTTCGGCCGCATACTCGTGCGCCCGCTGCAGCGCGTCGTGCGCAAGAACGATGATCGGAACGAGGCCACCACCGCGCTCGTGCCCGAGACGACCGGCCGAAAGCTCCCGGTCGAGGAACGCGTCGAGCTGCTCGGCAGTCTGCGCGAGGCCGAACGAAGCTTGCGCGAGGTTTCCCAAGACCGTGTACGCGGTCTCCGGCCGCTCCAGGCCCTGCCGTCCCTGGGTTGAGTTGTTGAGTTCGCGGACTCGCCTATACAGCTCGGCGGCGAGCTGCTCGGTGTGCTCGTCGGTGCGTGCGTCGAAATCGTCCATGCGAGGTGCCCTCCGGCATCAACGTGAGTCGGACCATGCGGGATCTCCTCTCCTCAGATCTTGTGGAGTGCGACGGCGGCCGCGCCACCGTCCATGTCCGAGACTGCAGCATCCAGCCCGCCGGAGTCAACTATAGGCATCAGCATGTCGAGCACACGCTTAAAGTTGTTCATTGGTCCAGCCGAACACCAACTCGTTCGACTCTGAACCGGTGGGCTCAGTCGACCAGGCCCTGATGGACGGCCGTGGCTCCGATCGCGAACGAGTTCTGAACACCGAGGGCGTCGCGGATCGCATTGGCGTGACGTCCGACTGTGGTGATGCTCACGCCCACCTGGTCGGCGATGACTTGGTTCGGCAGGCCCTGGACGAGGAGACGCAAGATCTTCATCTGCGCCGCCGGCAAGGGCCCGTCCTCGTCGTCATGGGCTCCGTAGGGGACCGCACGCTCCCAGAGAAGTTCGAAGTACTCCCTAAACGCCCTAACGATCACCGAGGACTGGATGAGCAAGGCACCTGCGATGCCTCCTCGGTCACTGAAAGCAGCGCGATGGATTCATCGGCGAGCCTCATGCTCATGCCGATCTCTGGAAGAAGGCGCACCGTGCCGCCGGCGCGAATGGTCGCAGCGATGCCCTCGCGTCCGGCGGGCGATTCGGCACAGTCGGCCTCGTAGATCGCTCTGCTTCGCGCCGCACCGAATCCGGAGCTCGGCTCATCAGCGGACCGGTCACCTGAGACGCAACCGCCGAGCATCAGCCAGTCATGTTCGGCTGTACGCGCCAGTCTCGAGGTCAGCTCGGCGACCCGACCCTGATCGGGGAGCATCTGCGCCAGTTGATCCATGGGACTCTCCGACAAGGGGTGTGCGGTCGAGCGAAGCTCGCGGAGACGTTCTTGCCCGTCCAGCAACATCTCGTGCGCGACGGCGAGTTCGCGGGCCATGTAGGTCAGCGCCCGCTGCAGAGCCAGATCCGGCGACGTCGGCACCAGCCTCGAGCTTCCTTCCTCGACGTCGTCCTGCACATAGACGACTCCCATATGGGTGAGAGACTCGACCCCCCCGTTTCCGCCAGGGAAGTGCGGGAGATCGTCAACACGACAACCGCCCTGCGCCAGGAGCCGAGAGTAGGTATCGAGCAACTCGTTCGACACGATGCCCGCCAGGAGTCGCCGCGCCCTGGCCTCATGAGAACTGCTACGCACATCACCCATAACTACAGAGGGTAGTGTCTCGACTTCTCTAAGCGAAGAGAACTCGGCCGCTTGAATCCGTCGGGTCGCCACGGCGTCCTCGTCAGTTCACGCCACTGACGCAGTCGACAGTTTGACTTCCTGCGCACGGTCGCTGTCTCCCGGCAGGGAGCGGACGCCGGGCAGCACCCAAAGGACGGACAGCGTCAGAGCAGTCGCCACGATGGCCATCGTGGCCGCCGTCACGACGATCACCTGCGGACCGAAGTTTGCTACGAGCGGGCCAGACCACAAGACGGTCATCGGCATGAGGAGGTAACTGGTGACCATGTTCCAGCTATTGACTCGGACGAGTACCGCGTGCGGGATCCTGTCTTGCAGTGCGGTCGTCCAGAAAACGTAGTAGATGGCCAGCAAGGCGCCTGGAACGAGAGAGGCCATAGCGATGAGCGGCCATGCGGCGTCCCCGCCCAATAAGAAGCATCGGGAGGGACACCGACGCGGGAAGGAGCGCCGCCGTACAGATGAGGTGCGCCGGTCGCCAGCGAGCGCCGATCAGCGCTCCGGCGAGCCCGCCGAGAGGCTGAGCCGCACTGATGATCCCCCAGGCCCATGCGCCGCCGTGCCCGTTCTCTGTATAGAGCGGTCCAGCGATCTTCATGAAGCAGACCATCGCCATGGTGATCGCCGTGTAGTGCAGAGTCATGATCCAGACCCACGGACGGCTTTTAAATTCTCGCCAGCCTTCCAACAATTCGCGTAGGGCATTACCACGGACGCTCCGGACTGGCCGGTGCGTCGCGAGACGGCTGAGCAGTACGGCGCTGACGCCGCAAAAAGCTCCCCTCCCTCCTGCCGCCCAGGCAGGCCCGAGCAGGGTCACGACCGCACCCGAGGAGACGAAGCCAACGAGAAGACCAGCTGACTGGGTCTGACTGATCAAGGCGTTGCCCGCAGCACGCTTACCTCCGGTGAGGAGGTCGGCGATGATGCCCCGGATCGTCGGTAGGAAGATGGCCGTCGCGAGTCCGCCCAGTGCGGCGAGCACACACAGCAGCGGGAGCGGGGCTCGGTCCATGGTGAACGACAGTCCCAATGCCAGCCACGCGAGGCAGGCGAGAAGCTCTGCGCCCATGAGCACGTGGTGGCGTCGGAAGCGGTCGCCGATGATTCCGCCGCACAAGATGAGCAGGGCGGGAAAGGTGTTGCAGGCGACGACGACGGATAGTTCGCGCGCGCCGTAACCCATGCTCATGACGCCCCATGCGAGGGCGACAGGCCCCATCCCGACGCTCGTGCTCGATACGACTCGGGAGATGAACAAGGGCGCGACCGTTCGGTCCTTGAAGAGAGAGAACGGTGATAGGAATCCGGACAAGGTTGGGTGCCTTACTTGCTGAGCAGATGGGTGATGAGGAACTGGGCTATGTTCCCGTAGGCCCTGATCTCGTTGGCCCGGTTGACGAATCCGTGCCCCTCGTCCGGGTAGATGTCGTATCGGACGTCGACGCCGCGGTCGCGGAGGCGCGTGACGATCTGGTCGGACTCGTCCTGCGGGACGCGCGGGTCGTGGGCGCCCTGGACAACGAACAGCGGCGCATTGATCGCGTCCGCGTAAGTAATGGGCGAACGCCGCAGGAGGTGCTCGGCGTCGGTGTCGGGGTCGCCGAGGACGGCGGCGACGCTCGGTTTCCACGTCGGCGGACACTCTTCGGCGAGTGTGAGCAGGTTGGAGGGACCACATACCGAGACTCCGGCCGACCAGGGGATGGGCAGGCGGGCCAGGCAGGAGAGGCTGGCGAATCCTCCGTATGAGCCGCCCATCACGGCGATGCGGCCGGTGTCGCTATCGGTGGAGGTCTGCAGGTATCGGATCGCGTGGTCGAGATCGTCCAGGTCGACCCCGCCCCAGTCTCTGTAGATGAGGAGCTGGTGGGCCCTGCCGTAACCAGTGGAGCCGGCGATGTTCGGCGCCAGGATGGCGATGCCTTGGGCGAGGAGGTACTGGTAGAGACCCGCGTAACCGTACTGGCGACGCTCTTGGGCCTCGGGGCCCCCGTGAATGGACAGCAATACCGGATGCGGGCCCGCTGTGTGCGGTCGGTACAGCAGCGCGTGCACGTGACGTCCGTCCTTGGACGGATATGCGATCGTTTCGGGCTCGACTGGGGTGACGGTGCGCAGTGCAGGCGGTCGGGTCTCGGTGAGGTACCTGAACCCGGTCGGCAGATCGAGCACCCCGATCTCGCTCGGACGGCTGGCCGAATCGATCTCCACCACGACCTGCTGCTCATCGGACGTGAGGGCGAGTGCGTCGACGACTCCCCGGGGCAGTTGCGGAAGTTCGAGATCGGTGCCGTTCCGGCGCCCGCGCAGGATGGAACACCCGTTCTCGTTCACCGCCCACAGCAGCGTGTCGCCAACGGCCTCGACGAGTTCAACGTCCCACTTGTCGGTAGTCAACTGAGTCAGGGACTTCTCTTGGAGTGAATAGAGACCGAGCGTGGTGAACTCGCCCCACAAGTCCGTCCGCAGATAGAAGGCGGACGAGTCGGAGGTCCAAGGACCTGGCACAAAGTACCCCTGGCCACGCTCGGCGGTAAGGCATACCGGAACGGCACCGGGGTCGCTGAAGTCAACCAGGTACACCGCGACGTCGCTGTTGGAGCGGCTTCCGCGAACCGTCAGCCACCGTCCGTCGGGCGAGACACGTACGGGAGTGAAGGCGACGCCCGACGGCGGCCTGATCCGGCGTTCCGTGCCGTCGGAAAGGTCCCGGATGAGGACGTCCTGCACGGTTTCGTCTCGGTCGTTGGCGGCGTAGACGAGGTACCGTCCGTCCGCATCAAACGGGCCTTCGGCCAGGACGCGCTGGCAGTCCGGGCCGGAACCGACCTCGACGACGCCCTCACCGTCGGCGCCGATCAAGTAGACCCGGTATTGCTCGTCGCCCTCACGATCGGCGGTGAACACGAGGCTCTTGCCGTCCGGTGCCCAGGCGATCTGCGATACCGCCTGGTTCCCCAACCGTGTCAGACGACGCGGTTCTCCACCGGCCGTCGGCAGCGTCCACACATCGAAAGTGCCTCCGGCGTTGCTGGAGTAGGCGACCGTCCCGCCGTCCGGGGAGATCGCCAGTGTTCTGCGGAAACGTTCCCGGGGGACGAAGTCGAGGTACTCGGGCATGGAGTTCTCCACTGTCGAAGCCTTTGTTAGATCCAGCCGCGGCGGGCGGCGGCCGCGCCCGCGGCGCAACGATCGGCGGCACCGAGCTTCGCGCGGATGACGCCGATGTGCCGTCGCACGCTCGTGCGGTTCAACCCGAGCTCTCGTGCGATCCGCTCGTCGGTCATGTCTTGAGCCAGCATCTGGAGGATGTCCTGCTGAACAGCACTGAGCGGCGGTTCGACCTCGGCGGCGCCGAACGGGACCGCTCGCTCCCACAGCAGTTCGAAGTACTGCCGCAGTGCCCCCACGATGAGCGGGGAGTTCACCAGTAGCGCCCCCGACGCGCCGGTCTTTGTCAGGGGCAGCAAGGCAGCGGCCTCGTCGGCGAGCTTCATCTTCATGCCGACCTTGGGAAGGATCCTGGCCTCTTCCCCCGCTCGAGCATTGTTCTCGATGATCCGGACACCGAGCGGGGTCTCCGTGCAGGAGGCCTGGTAGATGGACCGGCAACTGACCTCGCCCTCGAACGTGGGCAGCGGTGGCATGCCGGCCACTTCCTCAAGGGGCATCTCCAGAGCGAAGTTCTCCAGCGTCAGCCAGTTCTGCCTCGCCGTCCCGAGCAGAGCGCGGGAGACGTCGCGGATCTCGGCCCGGTCGGTGAGGACTCGAACCAATCGGCTCCTGCTGGCTTCGAGCGCACCGGGGAACGGATGAGCGTCGGCCATCCGACGATGCCCCTCCAGCAGTCGTTCCTGCCGCGCCACGAGCTTGCGGGCGAACGCGGCAAGATGACTCTGCAATGCCAGGTCGGGTGGGATCGCGACGAGGCGCCGTTCGAACGCCAGACCAGTGGGCTCGACGTAGGCCATACCCGCTTCGGTGAGGGTCGCCACCATCTGCGGGCCTCCGAGCACGTCCGCAGCCTCGCTATTCAGGCACCCGCCTCGAACCAGGAGCTCCCTGTACGAGTTGAGCATGTCGTCGTCGACGAGCCCTTCGAGCAGCCTCGTCGCCGTGTCTCCCGCTTCAGAGTTCACTGTCACCTCCGAGCACAGAGAGTAACGACATCGCCTCCTCGCGTCACCGCATGGGGGTGGGCGATTGGTGGCAGTGAGCGCTACTCGCCACCTTCACTCCAGGATCCTGCTCAGCGGCAGGAGAGCCATGCTGGCAAGGGAATCGACTTCTTCGGACGAGCAACTTCGTCAGTCCGTTGGTGGCGACTTATCACCATGGAGTGTTTCGGTCACGGGGTCCGTCGATTGACGCCGGTTCGATTAGGTCCTCAACCAGCCAAACCGATCATGGAGTGCCCATGAGCCACACCTTCGCACTGCTCAGCCGCCAAGTCCTCGGCAAGGCCGCAGACCGCCTCGCCGAGGCGCTGCCCTGCCGTCCGCCCCGAGACCGTCGGCTGGCGGACGACTACGGCCACGCGGACGTCGTCGGCCTGATCGGCGCCGGCGCGGACGCGCTACTGAGAGCGATCCTGGTTGAGGCAATGATCCTCACACCCGGCTCGATCGAGGTCGTGATGGGGAAGAGCGATCTGGAGCACCTGTTCGGCGAGATGACCGGCCAGGTCCCTCGCGAATGACTCCAGCGCAGCCTGCGCGTGACCGACACGTTGGAAGACGCCATCGAGTACGTGGAGAAGACGATCGCAACCGAGCTTCGCCTGGTCTTGGAAAGGGCTCCGACCCTGTGGATGGCGACTCCGGGGAGCGACTCCGATGTCGTCCGTCAAGTCTTGGAGGGCGCTGCCGAGGGCGGCGTGACCGGTCTGTTCAAGGGGCCGTGGCCGTACGGGCCGACGTACGTGATCGAGGAGGACGGTCCACGGCCTCGCCCCAGGCAACGCGTCCGTCTACTGTCGGCGCGGCAGTCGGTCGCCAGACTGCAGTCGACCGTCTTCCAGCCCTAAAGGACCATTCGCACACTGCTTGTGGGGCGGTGGGCGCAAGGTCGGGTTGGATGGTGAGGGCCGACTGTGCCTGCTGCCCTCGCGGGGACGGTACGGACGCTGGGGAGAGGGTCTGCCGGCGAGCACTGTTGGCATGATCTTGGGCGGACGGTGGTCAGGAAGCTCTTGGCGGCGTTGAGGATGATGCCGTTGAGCCCTCGGGGCCGATGGAAGCGTCGATGCCAGCGGTCAACTGGCTGGTCCGCAGGAACCGCTGAAGCCCTGCGCGCTGACGTAGTCGTCGCAGACACCGGGGAGAAGCATCCTGGCTATTCGTTCCGCTATCGCCGCTATGTCGAGGAAGCTTTGCGAGAAGCTCGAAACGAGTCAGCTCGTCTTGGTGTACGAACCGGAGCATGGCGATTACGAAGAGTGTCGGTAGCGTCTACCGGCGGTGCGGGTGCGTGGATCCGCGGACGGGGAAGGCATGGGGCGACCGCTGCCCGAACATGGCGCCCGGCCGATGGCATGGGAGCTGGTACCTACGGGTCGAGCTGCCGGTCGGTCCCAATGGCCACCGCGGCGGATCCGCCGCGGTGGCTTCACCAGCAGGAAAGCCGCCGAAGAAGCTCTCGCCCAGCTTCGGGCGCCCTCGGAATCGGGCGGTGAGCTCGTCACGGTGGGCGAATGGCTCACCCACTGGTGGCCACCCGCACCAGCGCGGCGTCCACCATCAGCGGATACGCGAGCCACGTCCGTCTCTACCTCGCCCCGTACCTGGGCACGGTGGCGCTGGCCGAGCTGTCGGTCTCGCACCTGCAGGCGATGTTCGCGCGCATCTCCCGCGACCACGAGCGTCAAGGAAGGCCGCTGACGGCGGCCACATCCTGAACCGGATCCGGCGACGCTGCGCACCGCCCTCAACGCCGAGCTCCGCCTGATCTCCGACAATCCAGGCGCGCGGGTGGAGTTGCCGCCCGCCCGGCGTCCGCGCGCGGTCGTGTGGACCGCAGGGCAGGTCGAGCACTAACAGCGGACGGGGGAGCGTCCGCCGGTCGCGGTGTGGACGGCGGCGCAGACCGCCGAGTTCCTCGACGCCATCGGTGACCACCGTCTCTACCGTTCTGGCCGATACCGGCATCCGGGTAATGCTGACCGGAGTGCGGATGCCGAGAACGAGCGCGGTGATGGAACGGTCGGTGCAGACCTGCCGCCGTGAACTCCTCGACCGCACCCTGGTCTGGAGCCAGCGGCACCTGCTCCACGCCCTCCGCGAATTTGAGACCTTTTTCAACGAGCACCGGCCTCATCAGGGCATCGCCAAGAACGCCCGTTGAAGCCGCTGCCTCCGCCGATCACCGAACCAGGCGGGATCGCCCACCTGAACATCCGAAAACGCAACGGCTGGGCGGAATCCTCAACGAGCACGAACATGCCGCATGACTTGCGCGGACGAGGTATTTGGCAGGGACAGGGTGCCGCGACCTCCTCAGCGGATGCATGATGCGGCAGATCTGAGTATGAACGGCCGTACCGGTGTCACATTTCGCGCGGCTGCTTCGTCGACTATGCGACCGGACGGAGACAACGGGCTGTGCGGCTGGACCAGGAAGGATCACTCGATGAACGTGCTCTTGTGGGCACGCAGGGGATCTCGGCGTACATCTCCACGATGTCCCCGCTGGAGAAACTCTCCTGGCCGATCGTCGAGCAGGCCGTCAAGTACCCGTGGGTGCGGACTTTCCCTGCGACGGCGCGATCCGTCGGCGTGCTGGAACTGCTCGGCGCGGTCGGGTCGATCGTGTCGGCGGTCACCCGGGGGCGTCCCCGTCCCGCACCGGCTGCCAGAACCGGATTGGCGATCTTGATGGCGTTGGCGGCGGCCATGTACTTGCGCCGCAAAGAGCTGTCCGATTGCTGGTCAACGCCATCCTGTTCGTGCCCGCTGCACTCGTCGTCGCGGGGCCATTCGGTTCCTACACCTGCTGGTGACGGACCAGCATTCCCAATCGAAGTAACGGCCATCGATCAGCACAGAAAGGGCAGTAGATGAGCAAGGTAGCCTTCATCGCGGCGTGCACGGCCGCCACAGTAATGCCGTGGACACTGACGGTCGCACCCGCGCAGGCCCACGAGCGGACTGCACTGACGTCACCAGGCGAGGCCGTGGCAGCGCCGGGAAGTGTCCCCGCGTCGGCAGCAGACCATCCCGGCCCGCATTACTGGATGTACACCGAGGACGACAACCCGGGCGGGAAGGTCGACTTCTGGCCGCAAGGCGACATCGTCAGAGTATCTGACAGGCAGGATGACGGCGCCGCCGTCGAGGTGACCGTCCGGAACGAGACGAAGGACCCCGACAAGCACGAATACAAGGAACGCTTCCAGGGTGCCGGGTTCGGTAAGGAGTTCAGAGCATCCATGGGGCAGCCGTGGAACCTGGCCGAAGGCCACTGCTTCTGGTTCAGAATCAGATTGATCAAGAACGGTGAAGTCATTTCCGACACAAAGGATACCGCGCAGTGGAGAAACTATAACAACCGAAAAAAGGAATGTCCCGGGGTCGAGTGAGGACATGATCTGTTCTCCGTGAACCTATAGCCGGCACCTCGCCGACGTGGTCGGCGAGGTGCCGGTGGTCGGCCTCCTGAAAATACTTGCCGTCGGGGTGAGACCGGGCCTATTTCAAGTCGCCGGTGCTGGCGGGTAGTGACGTTATGTGAGCGTGAGCAGCGGGATGGCGCGGTTATGGTCACGGCCGATCCGCTGGACCGTTTCGGTGATCTTGGTGATGTCGTTGACGGCCAAGACGTCGAGGGCGAGGTTGCGCAGGGTGGCGGAGGCCGTCACCCAGACAGGTCTGTGGCTCGTCGGCCGCGTGGTCCCCACCATGCCTGCTGCCGTCGTGTTCTCCGTCCAGGCACCGACGCGCTGGAGCTCCTCCCCTGTCTTAAAGCCAATGGCGGCTCTCGGCTCGCTCCGGAGCTGAGAGCGCCCGCCTGGCCGTTCTGGCGGGCATCGCCCCGGCGGACGCCGTCGCCTGGGCCCGCGAGCACCACGATAAGCGGGCCGTCGAGACCCCGTGGCAGCGCCGCCGGGTCCGCGCGCCTTCCCCGCCGAGCCCCCTGACGGACGCCCCCGGCGCGGCGGACACGCATCAACCCGGCGGGCGGCCCCGCGGACGAACTGGTCGACTGCGGGCTCCACGAACCCGTCCAGCAGGCCCGGCTCGACGAGGTCGCCGTTGATGAGCGCGTGCACGGCTTGCCCGCTAGTGCTCGGTGGTAGGCGGCGACCACGGCGAAGTACAAGCCGAGGAAGGTAGCTATCGCGCCCTGCTGGGCGACGCCGCCTGGCTCCCGGGCCTATACCGGGACACCACACAACTCCACCACCCACGGCGACCCATCGGCGCAGGAACGCTCGTCCACGACCTGTAGCCCTGCACCTCGGCGACTTCCGCTACGGCACACGCCGCCGCGCACGCCCACCTCGACAACCCGAGCGACGTCCCGTTCCTACTGGGCAAGTTGCGGGAAGTTGGGGCCGATGAACAGGTCGCCACGCTGGCCGAAACTCGGCAGCTTCCGTCGACACCGGACCAGAAGATCCAGCTCCACCCCACGGCCGACGACGCCCACCACACCCGCGCCAGGGGATCGGGACGCAGCTCAGGTGTCTTCGCGGCAAGCCGCAGTCAACATCGTACGGATTGTTCGTCCTCATCCCCGCGTCATAGGACACCGACCGCCTCGTCTATAGGGCATGCAGCATGTCCACGACCAGCCTCCAGCGCTCTCCTCTCACCGACCCACGGAAGCAGAACTGCAGCGGCGGCTTCGAGAGAAACTGCCAGTCAGCTGCGCGCCTCACGAGCCACACGCGTCGGCGTGGTGGTGGTTAGCGCTCAATGAGCGGAACTCGCCACCCGTCACGGCAGTGAGCACGCCGCCCGTTCCCACGGCCGATCCGGCTCCTCTTGCCCCCTCGGGCAGGCCCTCGAAGTTGACCAGTTGTCATCACCGTGAGTTTTGATCACGGGGTTGACCTGGCCGTTCACGGTTTCATCGTGACTCGTCAGCCGAGACCCGACCCGGGAGGTCATCCCATGAACGTTCTCACCCGTGCCTGCCAGTGCAAGAAGCGCACGACGATGCAGCACGCGTGCCGGTCGCTCCTCGCCTTCGGCGCGAACCGTTCGCAGTCGTGCAACCGGGGACGCCTGCGAACGCTCCTCCAGCACCGCACCGCCGACCGGCCACGGCTCCTGCCCCTGCGCCACAGGGACGACGAACTCCTGGCCCGCACCTTCGGCCATCCACAGGGCGCCGGCTTCACCGGCCCCGGCGCCAACGGCCTCCTGCGCGCCATCCTCACCGAAGCCCTCACCAGCAAGGTCGGCGTGTCCTGGGTGATCGCGACAAGGCGCGACCTGCACAGACTCGGCGCCGACGTCTTCGACGACCAGACACTCGACAGGTTCTCATCGCGCCTGCAGGTGACCGACACCCTCGAAGACACCATCGAGCGTCTGGAGTTCGAGGCCGACGTCGTCCGGGCTCTCGATGTCAACGACGCGGCTGCGCCGACGCACCGACCGTGCTCTGGTTCTCGTCGCCGGGTGCGGACGCCGATGTCGTCCACCAGTCCCTCAGTCACTGGCCCGCCACCAACCTCGTCGCGTTCATCGGCGGCCCGTGGCCGTACGGGCCCACCCACCTCGTCGAAGCGGACGGCCCCCGGCCGCAGCCTCTCAGGCCCGTGAAGCTGCTTTCGGCGCAACAGGCCGCCCACGAACTCCGTCGGTCGACGATCGGGAGCTAGAACTCGTTAGTCGTCGACCAGGTGTAGGCCTCAACCTGCGCTCCGATGGTCGAGGCCGGACGTGACGTCCGGCCTCGACCAGAGGGCGCCGGGAGACTTCAAGCGGGAGTCGGAACGTCACCTCCTACGCCCCGGCCCCTCGCCCATCCATAGGAAAGAACAAGTACGCCATCGACCAGGCACGACGCCGAACATCCCCGTCAAGTTTTGAGTTGGACTGGCAGTGGGAGGATCAGGACGTCGAACAGGCGCGTCCGGCCAGCCCGGGCGTAGCTGACCTACGCGGTTCCAGCCCCATGCCTTGTAGGCCCGGTAGGCGGTGAGGTTGTCGGCCTCGACCAGCAACGTTGCCCGTTCTTCGTTCCTGCCGGCCAGCAGCGCGTCGTGCAGTGCGTGGGCGGTTCCCCGACCGGTCCATTGATGGCGGACCATGATTTCCGAGAGCGCGAAGGTTCTTGTGCCGTTCTCTTCGGTGAAGCCCGGCTCGGGTTCGGCGACGAGTCCGCGCCACCAGGCCGTGTCCGGCCCGAGCGGCCACCCCCAGGTCTGGCCCACAGGTTCGCCGTCCCGGTAGGCCAGCACCATCTCGAAGCCCCGGCCGGAAGACGTGTAGGCGTCAAAGCGCGTCATGAACTGTTCGGGCGAGTCGAACGGGTCGCCGCAGGCGATCGCGTCAGCGTAGGCGTCCCGGTAGACCTCTTCGACGGTGGCGCGGATCGCGCGGGCCTGGTCGGCGTCATGGCGGCGGAACTCAAGCCCGGATGTCTTGCCCTGGTGGGTCATGCCAGCGACGCTACTTTCGTCGACAGGTCGTTGGCGATCGCCCCATAACGATCGTGGAACTCGCTGTCGTGCCGGACGAGCGGCTGCAATGTCTTGAGCGCTCGCATCGAAGCCACGTTCTTCAGGTCGTTGAGCGTCTGGTGTCCAGCCTCCAGCGCTTCGGCCGTCTCACCGGCGGCGAGCCGCGTCTCGGCCAGCATCGCCCGGTAGTACACCTGGTTGCGGGGCGCCAGGTCCATGGTGTCGAGAACACGTTGGAGTTGGCTTGCGGCCCTGCTTTCGTCGCCGAGGATGGCGGTGACGCGGGCTTCGTGGCCCAGTACCTCGGAGCGGCCGACGAATCCGAGCGCCTGCCTGTCCTCCGGATGGTCGCCCCGGTCGAGTTCGCGATGGGCTGCGGCGATCGATGCGCGGGCAGCCGCGCCGTCGCCGAGGAACGCGTTCACCGTGGCGGTGCGCATGTCGATCAAGGCATGGAGCTTGGGGGAAGGATGATGCTTGGCTGACTGTGCGGCGACCTGGAGCGCGCGCTTCGCTTCGCGGGCGGGACCGCGCCGCCCGCTGATGCGGGCCAGTGCGGTCGACTGCATCGCCATCGTCGCGTAGACGTGGGCGCGCAGTTGCGCATCGTCCCCGCTATCGGCGAGCGCCGCGGCTTCTTGGGAGAGGCGGCGAGCGAGAGCGAGCTCTCCGGTATCGAAGGCCAGGAAGCTACTGCAGTTGCCCAAGTCCGCGGCGGCCCGGAGCAAGCCGAGTCCGGTGCGTTCCCCGTAGTCGCTCTCGTCGAGCATTGCCTTGGCGCGGCCGAACAGGCGCAGCCCGTTCCCGAGCAGGGCGGCACCGCCCACGCTCCAATCGCGGGTCCATAGTTCCTCGGCGCAGGTCTGCAGGTAGTCGACGTGCGTCTGACCGATGCGGACCGGTGGGAGGAAGTCGTCCGGCAAAAGGGTTGAAGCGGTCAGCGCGAGCAATCCGCCATTGAACGTTCTACGGTCCATGTCCTCCCTTTCCTGGGGGGCGCCCAGTTCCGGGGCGGCGTCGGGAGTCCCGAGGACCAGCGGCAATAGTGCCTCCCGTGGCACGCACAGCGCGTCAGCCCATGCCAGTAGTTCCCGGATGTCGTAGAGGGTGCCTCGTTCGCCGGATTCGGCCCTGGCCACCTTGGTCTTGGTCCAGCCGGGCACAAGGTCGGCCATCTGCTGCTGGGTGAGGCCGACCGCCGAGCGCACCAAAGCCAGGACGCCGCTGAAGTTCAGTTCGGCAAGGGCACGGCGCATCGGCGGGGTGTCCCACAGCCATACCGGCGTTCTGACGGTCGTTGTGCGCAGCGCCCGCTGGCAGGGGCCGCACACGGGCTCGTTGTTATAGCGGGACAACAGCGTCGAACGGCACCCGGGGCAGAGCTTCTGATCGGGCATCTGGGCCTTCCCAGCCGTGGAGACGTGAGCCTTCACCATTGACGGTAGAAGGCGATGCACCTCGGTGCTAGCAGCATTGATGCCAATGTGGCAACCGATGGTAGGGACTCTGGTTGCCGCTCCGGTCGTTGCCGGGATCAGGCTGAGGCTGGCTGGCTTGTAATCCCAGCCACCACCTCGGAGACCACAGTGCCCACCAGATCTAAAAACGCGATGAGCCGCGCGGCCGCGCCGGCCACCGGGCTCACCGGGAATAGGGCACTGCCCGTCAACGGGAGCTTCGGGCAGCGCCCTCAACATCTGGCGTCCAAGAACGGTCCCGTCCTTGGCGACGGGGCCCCTTCGCCATCGATCGCGCGTTCGGCGTGGACGAGGTCCAGGTGGACCCGCTCGCTGGTGTCGTCAAGATCCGTGACCGCTCAGACGGGGCCGCCTCAGGCGGTATCCGTCCCTCCAGGCCGCTGCGCGGCCCGTCCCCCGATGCCCCCACGACGGGCCGCGCAGCTTCCCGTTCCGCAGACGAATGGAGCCTCGATGCCACGTCGCCCAACCCCGCGGCCTCGGTCCGACACATCGATTCCAGGAACCCATGACGCCAGCCGCACGCGACGACGTCGACAGAGCCGTTGGCGTGCACAAATCGCGCACTGGCTGGCATCGTCCAACAGCGCCGGAGCGAAGGGCGGGGAAATCCCCGGGGTCGGGGAGACCTCGCGCGACTTGGCCGTCTGGCGAGAGATCAGTGGTCGGCTGGCGTCGCAGGTCCTCCTGCTGACCGAACGGGCTCGCCCGGCCCTCGACGAACTGGAAAGCAACGAAGGCGCGCCCGAGCGAGTGGGGCTGCTGTACGAGATCGACCACGGTATTGCCTGCATGCGGCGCTTGGCCCGCGACATCCAGGTCCTCACTGGCCAGAACACGGTCGAGAGCGGCGTACCGGCGGTCCCGCTACTGGACGTCGTACGCGTGGCAGCTTCGGGGATCGAGCACTACGGCCGACTTCATATGGGTCCGATCGCCGACCGGGCGCTCTTCGGACATGTCGCCGATGACGTCGCCTCGGTGCTGGCCGCGCTCTTGGACAACGCGACGCGCCAGTCCTCAGCTCCGGCACTGATCGATACTCGCTCGTCCGGTGACGGAAGCTTGCTGCTCCGGATCAAGGACAGCGGCCCCGGCATGGATCCTGTCTGGGTCGAAAAGCTCAACCGCACGTTCGCCGGCTCGGTTCCGCCGATGTCCGCTCTCAACGGTCGCAGGACGGGGTTCGCGGTCGCGCACCGCTTGGCATGTCAGCACGGTCTCGGGGTGGCTCTGGTCTGCCGCCGGGCGGCCGAGGCCGCCCCCGGGCGGACGGGCCGGGCTGGCACGGTGGCGATGGTCACCATCCCGCCGCATCTTCTGTGTGCCGATGGCCAGTCTGCCTGCAGTGTCCAGGCTGCTGGGGTCTCTGGCTCGTCCGAGCCGTTGTTGAGGGGCCGGGATGCCCCACGGGCACGAAGTGACGTTTCCGACCGGCCATGCGCGCCAACGTCCTTCGCGGACGACGTGGCGGCGTTCAGCGCCGCGATCCCGGGCAACGGCCCGCTCAATCCGGTCAACCACGGTTACCGCCGGGTTTCACCTTCCAGCGCAAACCGATCGGGAGGAACGACGACATGAACTCTCGCAGGCCCTTCCCGCGGGCGCCGAAAGACTTGGTCGCGCTCGTCGACGACTTCGTCGACGAAGCGCCCGGAGTCTCGCATGCGCTCATCGTGTCCGCTGACGGGCTCGTACTGACCGCCTCGCGAGGCCTCCCTCGCGATCTGACCGACTCCCTGTCGGCGATGGTCGCGGGACTGATCGGTCTCTGCAGGAACATCGCTACCCACATCGACCGCGGATCCTGCGAACACGTCATGCTCCGGCTCACCCACGGCCACTTGCTCTTCATGGGCATCGGTCCGCAGGCCAGTTTGGCCGTTCTCACCGAGGCCGGAACCAACGTGGGCACGGTCGCCCAGCAGATGAACGAACTCGTGGGCCGCTCCGGTCAAGTCCTCAGCGCGCGACCGCAGGTCGACTTGCACCAACACAGCGGTGAGAGGCCATCGTGACCGGCGAAGTCCGAAACCAAGCCTGGGCGGCCACGCATCCGTGGGTGCGGCCGTACGTGATGACGGGCGGACGTGTCCATGCTCCCTGGCAGGTGCCTCCGCACGTGTCGGTATCGGCGCACGTTTACGACCGGGACTTCGCGGTGCGGCTGGCACCCGAGTCAGGCCGCCTGTACGAACGCGCTCACTACTGCACAGCGGCCTCGGGCGCCGGGTCCTTGACCGGCCTCTCGGTCGATTGCGGAGTGCCCTTGGGGGTCGCACGCATCCTGCTGAGCGATCTCGCCGCCGCCGGACGAGTGCAACTCGGCTCGGCCCCGGAGACCTACCCCCGCGACGTCCACCTGCTCGAAAGGATCATCGATGGCCTCCGCCAGCTGGCCTGACCGGCATCAAGGGCACGGCTTGTCGTCAGCGAGCGAATCTCCGTTTCGGGCGGTAGCCACGGAGGTCCGATTACGCACGTCGTCTTCGACTACGGTTCCACGCTGACCAGCCGGCAAGATCCGATCGACGTTCACCTCCGGATGCGTCCGGTCTCCCCTGCCGCCGAAGAGGCCATCAGGGCGGCGCACGAGGCCGGGGTCGTGCTGGCCCTGCTCTCCAATACCCAACCTGGCCAAGACCGCCGCCGGGCCCTAAAAGCCGCAGGTCTCGACGCTTTGTTCGGCGACCGCGTCTTCCTCAGTCACGAACTCAATCTCGCCAAGCCGAACCCCGCCGTCTACGAACACGTACTGACCGACCTCCAGGCACGCCCGGCTCAGGTCCTGATGTGCGGCAACAACCTTGAGCACGACATCCTCCCGGCCGCGGCCCAAGGCATTCGAGCCGTCTTGGTCGGCCGGGCTCCCGGTCGGCTGCCCCCTGGAGCCACCGACATTCTCAGCATCGCCGAGTTGCCCACTCTGCTCACGGGAGCACATATCCATGGCTGATCCAGTGACCTTGCGCGTCGGCACCTACAACCTCCGCGACGGAGGTCTCGACGGCGTCTCCGCGTTCCGCGACGATGCCCGATTCAAGAATCAGCTGGCCATGTTGGCCACGCTCCGCCTGGACCTGCTCGGACTGCAGGAAGCGAAATGGGGACCCGACGGCCCCGCTCGGCTGGAGCAGGCCGCGCGATGGCTTGGCATGACATGGAAGTGCCTCGTGCGCTCGAACTTCCACGGCTGCGACATCGCCGTGCTCGTCCGCGAGAGCGCCGGCCTCTCCGTGACCCGAGAACGGCACCTGACCGGACCACCGTTCGCCCACGCCCATGCCGACGTCGAGCTTGAGATCGCGGGTCGCCCGCGTCCTGTCCGCTTCATGGTGGGCCACGCCGCCCCGTCCAGCCCGACCCTGCGTCTGATCGAGGCCGAGCTCGCTTGGTGGTTCTACAGCAGCCTCGACGTCATCTACGCGGCCGATTTCAACGCTGCCGCGCTCAACGAGGATCCCAATCTGCAGGACGTCGACCCACTGCACGTTGCCCGGAAGCTTGATACTCGCCCCGCCGAGGAGCTTCAGGCCAGTGGTTTCATCGACACTGGGGCGCAGCTCGGCGACCGAACACCGACCGTGGGCCACACCCGGGTCGATCGGCTCGCCTACCGCTGCGATCGCATATACACGACGCTTTCGCGCGACGCGATCGTCGGGCACCGAGTCGTCCAGGAAGACAAGCCGCTCTCGGACCACCGCCCCGTCTGGGCCGAGTTTGTTCTCCCCGCGACTGAACGACGGGCGCCCCCTGGCCGGGGTGGCATTTAGCGGGTGCCGCCAAACAAATTCGTGACCGTCGACTGCCTCAATCGCCGTGGCCATGGTGTGCAACGCCCTCACGAGACCATGGGGAATCAAGAGAGTGGGGCTGGCTCCATGCAACCGGGGCTAGCTGAACCCGTCTCACCTTCTCCAAGTGTTCCAGACCTCTCCGTTCCCAATGCGCCGCACCCAGCCTCGCTGTACCAACGCGCACTCTAAGCACGTCATCACGATTACCGGCTCGGATTGGAAGTCTCTTGCTGTTCAGTAATATGTCATGGCCAAATCTTCAGACCCATATTCAGACCGCCTACGCCATCACCCCTGTGGGCACCGCCGAACCACACGGCCCGCATCGGCCACTGGCGGCCGACACCGTGATCAGCGAATACTTCGCCGTCCGGCTCGCTCACCAGATCAACGGGCTCATTACGCCGTCGATCGCGAACGGGCTCGCCGGCCCACCGCGGCATCTGGGCGATGGCTTTCCCGGAGTCACCAGCATCGGCGGCCGAACTTTCCCTGACGTGGTCACCAACGTTCTGGCTGCACTCGCTCGCCACGGCGTGCGCAAGTTCGTCTTCGTCAACTCCGCGATCGACAACGTGGGTCTCCTGTGGGAGTCAGCGCGGATCCTCACCAGGGATTCGTCGGACTCCCGCGTAGCGATCTTGAACTGGTGGGACGTGGTCGACGAGGAATTCCAAAACCGGCTCGTAGCCAATGCCGGAGTGCCTCGTACAGAAAATCACCACGTTGCCCTGATGCAGTCCAGCTTGGTCATGTATATCGCTTCACAAGTTGCCCAGTCCGTCCACGTGCCAACATCCGCCGGACCGCCGCCTGATGGGCGAACCAGATACCGCATGAACCCGCTCCCGCCTGAAATCGCGACCGAGTCCAGTGTCATGTACACCACGGGTTGGGCTACTGCGCAACTCGGAGAGTTGGTCGCGAAGAACGTTTCACAAAACATGGTGGCCGCGGTTCGCCTGGCATTCGGCGAGGTAAACGGCGAACTAGGCGAGTGACACGGCATCTACTTTGCGCTCGCCTCTCATCCACAAATCCCTGCCGCTGGAGTGCCTCGCCGACCGCTGCGGCGGCTTGACGCATACGCGAGCAATGATCCGCTTTCAAGACTGAACATGAGTCGCCAAGTATTCCTGGATCTCACATCACGCCACTGGCAGGCTCGGATTCACGGAGTGGGTCAGTAGCCGGACGCGATCCAATCGAAGATCGTTTCGGCGGCCTCGCCGAAGGCCGCGGACTTTTCCAGTTCGGCGAACAGCCGCACGTAGTACTGGATGTCGCGGGCGTCGGTGATGGTGATCGTGGCGGTCTCCAGGCCGACCGTGACGAGTCGTTCGTCGAACGCCTCGAATCCGTGCAGCGGCACCTCGCGTACACGTGCGGTGAAGGGGATGATCCCGATCCGGACGTTGGGGCGGCGGGCCAGCGCCGCGATGTGACGGACCTGGGCCTCCATCACCTCGTCCGTGCAGAGTCGCCATCGCAGCGCTGCTTCGGTGAGGACGAACGTGAAGCGCTTGCTGCGGTCGCGGAAGATCTTCTGGCGTTCGGCGAGCGCGGCCATGCTGCGGTCGAGGTCGTCCCCGGAGACGGACAGGCCGTAGATCTCGCGCGTGAAGTCGGGGGTCTGGAGCAGGCCGGAGACGGTCGCGGGCTGGAAGAACCTGAGCCGTTTGGCTTCTTTCTCGACGCGGCCGATCTGCTGCTGCTTGCGCCAGGCGCCGCCGCGGAGGATGGCTCGCGCGTTCTCGGTGTGGCGGTGCAGCGACTCGGCCAGCTCGAGGAGTTCTGCGACGGTTTCGCGGTCGGCGCCGTAGACCCGGCCGAGCGTCTCGATGTCCTCGGTGGTCGGGACGGTCGCGCCGTTCTCGATCCTGGAGATCTTGGGCTGGCTCATGCCGGCCCGCTCGGCGGCGTTGGTCCCGGTGAGGCCGTTGTCGAGGCGTAGCCGTTTGAGCGCGCGGGCCAGCCGGTCTCGTTCGCGCCGATAACGCTCGGGTGCTTCCTCCATCAGGGAGGAAGTCTAAAGGCACGGCAGGTCATGACCGGGAACCCAGCCAGTTCTCCCGCTTGTGCTCGGGGTGGCGGTCCCACCATGTGGCGAACGGTTCGGCCTCCGCCATGACCGCGTCGCGGTAGCCGGGATAGGCGGCGGCTTCGATGCCGTCCACGAGCTCCGCCCCGAGGAACCGGCCCTCGTCGTCGTAGAGCAGCCGGGCGACCTTGTCGTTGTCGAACAGCCAGAAGTCTTCGTTCGGGATGCCGGCGGGCCGTGCGTGCTCGGTCTCGTCGAGGATGAAGACTTCCTGGCCGTATTGCGACGAGACCGCGTATCCCCATTCGCATTCGAAGCGCAGGTACTCCGAGAGCGGGCTGCGCAGGATGTGCACCTTGTACCAGCGCTTCCCCGAGGCAATCTCGGCCGCCATGAACTCCAGCCACTCACGGGTGGCGGCCTCGATCTCCAGGGGCTCGCCGTTCAGGTAGCGGTTGAGGCGTTCGCTCTCGGACGACACGGCGTAGTGGTCGAGAGTCTCCAGCCGGAACGCCTCGTTCTTGAAGTCGTCGAACAGGGCTTCAAGCTCGGCTTCACTGAGCACTGGACATCACCTCGGGAAGTATCGAGACCTGCACTTCGACCGCCGCCTCGCCCTCGGGCAGGGAGAGTCGTGCGAGCACGTCGATGTCGTTGATGAGGTGGCCACGCACGATCGCCGTGCCGTGGTCGGTGAGGCGCACTGCGGGGCTGTCCGGGGGCGCAGCGGGAGACGTCCACAGCATCGATACGGGCACCTCCACTTCCCCCTCGTCCTCGGGGAGGGGGCGAGCCGGCGCGGTAACGATGTAGCCCTGCACGATGAAGGATGCCTGGTCGGTCAGATAGAGGGTGGGGCATGTGGGTTTCGGGTCGCAGGCCCCTCGAAGCCGGGTCAGGTTCATGGGGGTGTTCCCTCTCGGTTCGCGCGGGGTGACCGTGGACTCAAGGATTCGCGTCTAGCGTGAATATGTCAACGTCTAAGCGTCGCAACATGTCTTACTTGAAGACGGTCGCGGCCCCCGGCAGTGCCTGTGCCGGGGGCCGCGGCGCTGCGCTGAGCGCGTCTCTACAGGTCGAACTCGCCGTTCTTGACCCGGCCGATGAACGTCTCGTAGACCTCGGCCAGGAAGGTGAGGTGCCCCGCCTCGGGGTTCTTGGAGTCGCGAACCGCTCGGGTGACTCCGATCCAGGCGACCTCGACACATTGGTTGCCACCGCCGCTGTGGCTGGACTTACGCCACACCGGACGTGACGACGCACCGGAGTTGATCACCAAGCATTCTCCTTCGTCAGGACTGATCGTGGAGCTCACGGAGCAGGGCGGCGGACTCGCGAGGGCCGAGAGCTCCTTCCAGCATGTGAGCCCAGGCCAGTTGGTAGGTGTCCAGCTCCGGCTCCGATTCTAGGTAGAAATCGCCCATCAGCCCTTCGGCGTAGACGACCGGTGAGTCCTCGACTTCGTGGAACATGAGGATGACGAACTCACCCTCCACGCCGGCGTGCGCCCCGTAGGTGAACGGCAGTACCTGGAGGGTGACGTTGGGAAGCCTGCCCGCTTCGACGAGGACGGCGAGCTGCTCGCGCATGACGTCACGACCGCCGACCTGGCGGCGAACGACCGACTCGTCCATCACGACATGGATCTCCGGCGGGTCGTCCCTGCCGAGGAGCGCCTGTCTCCGAGCTGCCCGCGCGGCGACGCGACGCTCGACCTCTTCGTCATCGAGCGCGGGCCGCGTGCGCCCGATGACGGCTCGCGCATACCCCTCGGTCTGCAGGAAGCCCGGTACGAGTTGAGCGTTGATCCGGATCTTCTCCGCCGCGCTCTCCAGCCCGACGTACGAGCCGGTGAACACGTCCGAGTACTTCGTCCACCAGCCGCGGCGCCGCGCGTCCCGTCCGAGCTGGATCAACGCCTCGCGCTGCGGCGATCTCACGTCGTACAGGTCGAGCATGTCTTCGAGGTCGTCGGTGCTGACGCGACTGCGGCCGTTCTCCAGCCGGTAGAGCTTGCTCTTGCTGAAGTCGAGTCGCTTCGCGGCCACCTCCAGCGACAACCCACTGGCATCCCTGAGTCGCTTCAGCTCTCGCATCAGGCGACGGCCTCGAACGGTTGGACTCTGATCCATGTGCCTGCCCTGCCAAGTCTGCCGATGGGTGAGTGGTTCACACCAGGTTTCCCTGTTTCGCCTGACTTGCAACCAGTCATATTTGCAACCAGTCACCTACGACTGGTTGCACGTCTGACACTGTGCGTACATGATGCTAGTCACATCCTGGTGTTGATGCTGGCGAGACTCCCCTAACGACCACAAACCCCGGAACCCGTGGCTGGTCGGAGCCATCGACATGAGCGAGGACCGTCGCCGTACCCGGCCGATCTCCTCGACCACCCCGGTCGGCCGGCGGGACACGCGCCCCGGCTCGGTGTCTCTACAGCCCACCAGGAGGAGCAGCAGGCCAGTGGCCTGGTGGAACCATTCGGAGGCGCATGCCATATGAACGCACCGCCATCGCTCCTTGGACCGTCCGCGACGCCAGGCGAGCCCGAACAGACGCTCGTCCGATGCTTGCTCGGTCCCCGGCCCGAGCACCGAGCACGCCAAGAATTGTCCGACGCGCTACGTCGGTTGGGGCAGACCGACGAGGTCTTCGAAGCCGAACTCGCCGTGAACGAGCTGGTCACCAACGCACGCGAGCACGCCCAGGCCCCGTACGAACTCCGGATCTCCTGGACCGAAACGGAAGTGAAGATCGCCATCGTGGACGGCGGCAACGACCACGACACCGTGCTCAAGCTCCTGTCGCAGGCGTCGAACAGCCAGCCGACACATGAAGAATCGGGCCGGGGACTCCAGATGGTCGCCGGGCTCTTCGGGGGCCGATGCGGCGCCGAGCCGACGACAACGTCCACGGGCATCACCCCCGCGAAGCAGGTCTGGATCGCTCTATCGCGGTTGAACCGGCGCCCCGCAGGAGGCGAGTGATGACCTTGGCGGAGAACGAACGGCAGGCCGTCCGGCTCGCGGACGAGCTGCGCACGCGGATCGACCGGTGGCTGGCTCAACGCGGAATCCGGGGATCCGTGATCATCTCGCCGTTTGTCGGCAGCGACGGACGGCCGAACGTCCTGATCAGGACGGACGCGCACGTCGCTCACGCCCTGCTGATGAGCCTGGACGAACGGCCTCATCCACCTCCGTCGGCACCTCCTCCGCGACGTATCTGACGGTGGCTGTGCCCGCGCTGGTCACCTGAGGTGCGCGGACCGCTCGGCGGCCCAACGAAGCTCTATCGCCGGGCGGTCCGGCCACCAACACCGAACCGACGAGTCTCTTGAATTATTCAGCGCTCGCGTGAATACTCTCAGGTCGTCAGCACTTGAAGTCCTGGCGGCTCGCGCGCGTCCCGTCCCCGTTGGGCGTCGACGCGCGGGAGCCGTTCAGGGCGTTACCTGCTCATCAGCGTTCACTCAACTCCACAGGCCCCCGGATGTTGGAAGGAGCCGGAAGTAGTGACAGCGCAGAGCCCGCACCGGCCTAGCAGCGGCATCGACCCCACGGTCGCGACCGCTGCGGGCATGTACGACTACTACCTGGGCGGACGGGACAACTTCGCGAGTGACCGACGAGCCGCCCACAAGGTGATCGCCGAGGCCCCGGAGGTGCTGCTCCTGGCCCGAGAGAACCGCCGGTTTCTGCAGCGGGCCGTCCGCTTCCTCGCTCGGGAAGCGGGCATCCAGCAGTTCCTCGACATCGGCACCGGGCTCCCGACGCAGGGCAACGTCCACGAGATCGCCCAGGACGAGACGTCCGGTGCGCGCGTCGTGTACGTAGACAGCGACCCCCGGGTGCTCGCCCACTCACGCGCACTCAAGGCTTCGGAAGCCGGAACCACCAGCGTAATCACCGCAGACCTGCGAGATCCGGACTCGATTCTCGACCACCCGGACACACACGCCCTGATCGACTTCGAGCAGCCGATGGCCGTCCTCCTGGTGGCCGTCCTCCACTTCGTCGGGGACGACAGCGACCCGTACGACATCGTCGACCGGCTCTGCGCCGCCATGGCGCCGGGCAGCTACCTCGTCATCTCCCACGTCACCGCAGATTCGCGTCCTGAGCACGCCCACGGGTTGAAGGACGTGTACCGGGCCACCAAGAACCCTGTCACCCACCGGACCTTCAGCGAAGTCGACCGCTTCTTCCAGGGCCTTGAGTACGTCGCCCCGGGGCTCGTGTTCGTCCCGAGTTGGCGGCCCGACGGCGCCTCGGACGTCGCCCCAGAAGAGGTGTGGGTGCTCGGCGGCGTAGGCCGCAAGCAGTAACGAGACCGTGCCTGAACAGCCAGGCCATCAAGGAAGACCGTCGGTTCAACAGTTGGAGGTTCTCACGATGAGCAACGACATGGCAGTGGTCGAAGCGCAGACTGGACAGCGCGACGGCACCCAGGACGTCTTCGACCTGGACGTCCGGCTGCTGGAGATCGCAGACCCGGCCGGCCTGGTGAACGTCACCGACGACGGGTGCACGAGCACCTGCGGAGCCTGCGTCAGCAACGCCGACTGACCAGCACGATCGGTGCCGCCGCCGTGACTCGCACGCAGCGGCGGCACGTCCCGATCAGCACATCGTCACCACGGAGGGTGCCGTGCCTTCTGCTCGCTCGCAGAAGTTCGAGTCCGCCGGTGCGGCGCTCGTCCGCGCCACCGCCCACCCGACGCCGAACGTGCCGCCGTGTCCGGAGCTGGAAGGTGAAGCCACGCCCGCGCGCGCTAACACCTGGGTGGGTTGGCTTGGGCTCGTTTGGGCGGACGCCGCCGTCACCGAAGCTCTCGAACATGCGAGCCCGTCGTTGGCTCGGCAGGTTCGCGCCTTCTTTGATGCTCCGAACCCGGCTCCACGCGACACGCGACGCGCTGTCCTGGCCGTGGTCCGATACCTACAGCGCATGGCGGGACGTGCCACCCCCTTCGGCCTGTTCGCTGGCGTCGCCCCGGCATCTTTCGGGACGGAGCCGCAGGCCCGCTGGGGAACGCGGCACCGAGCCGTTGCCCGTGCCGATTCTGGGTGGCTCGCGGACGCCATCGCCACATTGGAAGGCTGCCCTGAGCTGCTGGCACGCCTACCGGTCACCGCGAACAACACGCTGATGATTCGTGGAAGCCGGCTGATCGTGCCCTACCAGCCGCAGATACAGGCGCGTGGAGCGGGAGCCGTCGAAATCTCGGTGCGCCATACCGCCGCGGTGCGGGCCGCTGTCGGAGCAGCGCGTGATCCCATCCTCCTCGAGGATCTGAAGGCGAAGGTTCAGGCCGGCTTTCCGGACGCCTTGCCAACGCAGGCCGTGTCGCTGCTCACCGAACTCGTCACGCGCCGCGTCCTCATCAGCAGCTTGCACGCGCCCAGCACCGAGCCCGACGCACTCGGGCATCTGGTGAAGGAGCTGGACGCCATCGGCGCATCGACGGTTCCACCCGTCGTTGGACTCGTCCGCGAGCTGGAGAAGACGCACGAGCTAATCGGACGTCACAACCTTGCTCCCGCGAGCAAGGCCAAGGCGATTCGCGAGGATGTGCGCGAGCGGATGAATCGGGTCTCTTCGACCAGTCGTCACCCGGTGACGATCGACCTCCGTTTGGACGCGGACATCGTCCTGCCGCACGACGTCGCGCGGGAAGTGGAGCGCGCCGCGCTCCTCCTCACCCGTCTGAGCGCCTTCCCCGTCGGCTCTCCCTCGTGGCGGGCCTATCACCAACGCTTCTACGAGCGGTTCGGCATCGGATCGCTCGTGCCGCTCCTGGATGTCGTCGGCGACAGCGGCATCGGCTGGCCGGACGGCTATCCGGGCACGGTCGATCGGGAACGGCGTTCGCCGATGTCGAGCCGCGACAAGAGGTTGCTGGCCATCGCCCAGCAGGCGGCTCTCGATCGATGCGGCGAGGTTGTCTTGGACGAGCAGCTCGTTGCGGCCCTGGAGTTCACGTCCGAACCGCTCCGACCGCCGTCTCACCTGGAGGTAGGGGTGCGCGTGGACGCCGCAGATCTGGAGGCTCTGCGGCGCGGGCGCTTCACAGTCGAGGTCGTGAGCGTCTCGCGAGGGGCCGGTGTGCTGTCCGGCCGGTTCTTGGACGTCCTCGAACCGCAGGACAGAAGCGGGCTGGCGGACGGCTTGGCGGTCCTGCCGGGCAGCGACCGCGACGCCGTGGCGGCGCAGTTGTCCTTTCCGCCGCTGGAACCGGCGACCGCCCACGTGACCCGAACGCCGCAGACGCTCCCGGCGGTGGTAAGCCTGGCCGAGCACCGTGCTGCCGGGGACAAGGCGCTGACTCCCGAGGATTTGGCGGTCGGGTGCGACGGCCGCCGCCTGTACCTGGCCGATCCTGCGCGTGGTCGGCGGCTGGAAGCGTCCACTCTGCATGCGCTGAACCTGCGCACCCACACACCGCCTCTCGCCCGTTTCCTCACCGAGCTCAGCCGCGCGCAGTGCGCCCAGGTGACGACCTTCGACTGGGGCGCCGCCGCGCACCTTCCGTTCCTGCCGCGATTGCGATTCGGTCGCACGGTCCTGTCTCCAGCACGGTGGCGGCTGCAAGCTAGTGAACTGCCGGCGAGTGCTCTGCCCTGGGCGGTCTGGAACGATGCTTTCGACGACTGGCGGACCCATCGCCGATTGCCGCGTCTGGTCCACCTCGCCGAAGGTGACCGGCTGCTGCCGCTGGACCTGGAGCAAGCAGCGCATCGCGTTCTACTTCGTACTCACCTGAACAGCGCGGCGGACGCCGTGCTCACCGAAGCCCCGGCTCCCGAGGACGTCGCTGGTGCGACGGCCGTCCACACGAGATCGTCGTGCCTCTCGTCGCCACCGAGCCCTCACCGTGGCCCCGATTGCCGAAACCGACGCCAGCACGGATCATCGGCTGCGGCCATGGCGAGACGCCGGGCACCTCCCGCGTTCTGCTCGCCAGCCTGTACGGGGACATTCACCGCCAGGACGTCATCCTCACCGAGCATCTGCCCGATCTGCTGTCGGAGTTCGAGCAACCCGCCTGGTGGTACGTCCGGTACCGCGACCCTGCGCACCACCTTCGTCTTCGCATCGCTCTTCCCGAGCCGGACGCGTTCGGCGATGCCGCCCGCACCGTGAGCACCTGGGCTGACGAGCTGCGCCAAGCCGGGCTGCTACGTGAAGTGAGTTACCCGACGTCCCATCCGGAGGTCGGCCGCTGGGGTGCCGGGCCAGCATGGACGGCGGCTCGGGACGTCTTCGTCGCGGACTCGCGCGCGTCACTCGTCCAACTCGGGCTGACGACGCGTCCCCACCGGCAGGCGCTCGTGGCAGCCCAGGCCGTCGCGATCGCCGTCGCCTTCACCGACGGTGTTGCGATGGGGATGCAGTGGCTGGTCGAACATGTGCCTGCTGCCGCACCGGCGCGGGTTCCCCGTCCAATCTTCAACGAGGCCGTCCATATCGCCGACCCCAGTGCCGATTGGACGGCTCTACGTGCAACACCGGGCGGCGACGCCATCGCCCGGGCGTGGGAGCCGCGCGACCGTGCTCTGGCCGATTACCGGGCTCACTTTCCCGGTCCCCATACCGAAGGCATCGCGCTCGATGATGTCCTGACGTCGCTCTTGCACATCAACTTCGTGCGTACGTGCGGTATCGACTTCGACGAAGAGGCCATCGGTCTGTACCTCGCCCGGGCCGCCGCACTCTCCTGGACGGTCCGTGAAACCGGAGGCCGCCGGTGAGCCGCGAACATCCCGTGCACGAGGTCGGCGAAGCCATCGCCGACCTGCTCGCACATCCCGACGCCTTGCCGAGCCGACTGACGTCCCGTCCATGGTGGCGGCAGTCGCTGGCCCACGGAGCGCCCGGCATCGCGCTGCTGCACATCGAGCGCGCCGCTTCCGGGCTCGGGCCGTGGCAACGGGCCCACGACTGGCTCGCCTACGCCGCCCGGGGGCCGCTCACCACCGGGTTCGACAGCCACCTGTTCTACGGTGCCCCTGCCGTCGCCCATGCTTTGGCCTGCGCCGCCGACCGGCTGCCCGGTGCCTACGCCGGTGCTCTCGACCACCTCGATCAGGTGATCGCCAAGGATGCTCGACTTCGCGTCGACACCGCACTCGCATGGCTGGACGCAGGCCACCTACCGTCTCTGGCCGAATTCGACCTGATACGCGGCCTTACCGGTCTCGGGTCCTACCTTCTCCGGCGGGCACCCGACAGCAAGACGACTCGCGCCGTACTCGAATACCTGGTGCGCCTCACCGAACCCGTGAAGGACGGCGAGGAGACCCTGCCGGGATGGTGGACGATCTCAAGCCCCGACGGGCACGAGAACAGCCGGTTCCAAGGAGGTCATGCGAACTATGGAGTCGCCCACGGCATAGGCGGGCCGCTGGCCCTGCTGGCCCTCGCGGCTCAGCGCCGTGTCACCGTGGACGGCCACTTCGAGGCGATCGATCGGATCTGCGCATGGCTCGACCGCTGGCGCACCGACACACCGTCCGGACCGATATGGCCGTACTGGATCAACCGCCCTCAACTGCGTGCCGGTCGGCGGAGCGTCTCCGGCTCGCAACGGTCCGGGTGGTGCTACGGGACCGCGGGCCTCGCCCGGGCCCAACAGCTCGCGGCCATAGCCACCGGTGACACCGACCGCCGGACCATGGCCGAGCGAGCTGTGGTCCTGTCCCTGACCGACCCCGCGCAACGCTCCGCGACCGCAGACCCTTCGCTGTGCCACGGGTTCGCCGGGCTCGCCCACATCGCCGCCCGAGCCGCCACCGACTCCACTCCCGATATCGCAGAAAGGCTGCATGCCCTCATCCCGGGCCTGCTCGACGCCGTCCACCTCTACCTAGCCGATCCCCAACGGGCGACCGCTGCCGTCGTGGGCGAGGCCGGGTGCGGCCCCGCCTTCCTCGAAGGCGCCGCCGGCGTCGCCCTGGCCACCCTCGCTCCCACCGAAACCGGACTCCCTCGGTCCGGCTGGGACTCCTGCCTGCTCGTCGCCTGAACTCGTGAGGACGTCCCGCCTGATGCCCACCATCGACTGGCGCCAGTACAACATCGAGTTCCCGGACTATGGGACGGCCAGCGAAGTCGCCGCGCACTCTCTACGCCCGGCTCTGGTCGCGGCGCAGCAAGTCGGCCTGCTGCACGGCTGGTGGTTCATGCGCAAGCGCCCCTGGCGGCTGCGCTACCTCCCGGACGACCCCGGTTCCGCCGCCATCACCGATCTCCTGGACGAACTTGCCGCCGAGGGTCGAATAACCGCGTGGACGTCCGGTATCTACGAGCCCGAGACGGTGGCGTTCGGTGGTGATGCCGCGATGGACGTCGCCCACGCGCTCTTTCACCACGACAGCCGTCACCTCCTCGCCCGAACAGCCCAACGCCCCGTCCCGCCACTGGGGCAGCGGGAGACAACGGTGCTGCTGTGCAGCGCGATGTTCCGCGCCGCGGGCCTGGACTGGTACGAGCAAGGCGACGTCTGGACGAAAGTCGTCGCGCTGCGCCCCGCCGAACCGTCGACGTCCCCTCCTGACCTGGTGCGGACGGCACACCGGCTGATGACCGTCGAGGCCCACGGCCTGTGCGACGACGGCCCACTCAGCGGCTACAAGGACTGGATCACCGCCTTCGAACAGGCGGGACACGCCTTGGCCGACCTGGCCCGCAGGGGCCGACTGACGCGGGGACTGCGCGCCGTCCTCGCCCATCACATCGTCTTCCACTCCAACCGCGCTCTGCTGTCGGTGGCGGACCAATCCGCACTGGCCGCGCTGCTGTCGAACACCGTCTTCCACACCGACCCGAACTCGCTGCCCTCATCCACCACGACGATTAAGGGTCCCATCGATGACTACTCTCAGTGACAATCGTGAAGCCGCATCCGCCGCCGAGCTACGTGCCGAGCTGGTCGACCGGCTTTGCGAGCACAAGGTCGTGAACAGCCCAGCGACCGAGGATGCCTTCCGGCGAACGCCTCGGCACCTGTTCCTTCCCGGTGTCCCGCTCGATCAGGCGTACGCCGACACGCCCGTCTACATCAAGACCGACGGAACCGGCGAGAACATCAGCGCGGCGTCCCAACCCTGGATGGTCGCCACGATGCTCGAACAGCTCGACGCGCAACCCGGCGACCGCATCCTGGAGGCTGGCGCGGGCACCGGCTACAACGCGGCGCTCATGGCCGCGATCGTCGGCGAGTCCGGCCACGTCACCACGATCGACGTGGACGAGGACCTCGTCACCGGAGCCCGCGAGCATCTAGCCGCGGCGAACGTCACCAACGTCGACGTCGTCCTCGGCGATGGCGCCCTCGGCCACAGCCCGAACGCGCCCTTCGACCGCGTGATCGCCACCGTGGGTGCCTACGAGGTCCCGACCGCGTGGCTGGAGCAGCTCGCTCCCGACGGGCGCTTGGTCGTACCGCTTCGTCTGCGCGGCACCAATTCACGCAGCATCGTCTTCGAACGCCACGACACCGGATGGCGCAGCCGCGACAGCCAGCTCGCCGTCTTCATGCCGCTGCGAGGGGTCGGCGACGACGCCCGCCGTTACGTCCAGCTGACGCCGGAAAAGGACGTGACCCTCCAAGTCCACAAGGACCAGACCGTGGACGGCCAAGCCCTGACCGGCGTCCTGGACACCAAGCGCCACGAGGACTGGTCCGGGGTGGCGTTCCCGGGGAATGTCCCGTTCGAATGGCTCGACCTATGGCTGTGCCTGCGGCTGGACAACGCCCTGATGCGAATGAACGTCCACCTCCAGGCCAAGGAGCGCGGCCGAGTCACCCCCATGTTCGGCTGGGGCTCGATGGCCACCGTCCGCGGTCGTGACCTCGCCTACCTCACCATTCGTCCTGCGCCCCCTGCACCGGACGGCGGCAAGCTGTACGAAGTCGGAGCCATCGGCCACGGTCCCTCCGCTCAGGATCTGGTCGACCGAGTGATCGCGGAAGTCCGTACGTGGGACGAGGAGTACCGGAACCGCGACGTCCGGTTCGAGCTCCCCGACACCCCAGCGGTGGCCGACCCCGCCGCTGGCCGGTTCGTCTTGGAGCGTGCCCACCGCCCCATCACCGTCATCTGGGAGTGACGACGATGGACCCGGCCAAGGCAGCGACGTTGCGATGGTTCCCCCTCGTCGCACGTTCGCGTCCGCGTTGCTCACCGCTCGACGTCCGAGTCAACGAGTTGTGCGTCCTGGCCGACGCCGCCGCCCGGAACTTCGACCGGGCGGCGGCGTCCAGCGTCCTCAACCAAGCCGCTCTCCTGGCCTCCGACGTCGGCTTGCACAAGCTGGCCCAAGACTGGTGCCACCGGCACGCCAGCGCATGCCTGCGGACCGTCCCCTTGGACGCTGCGACGGCACGCCGGGCTCTCGAGCCTTTGGTAAACCTCGCCCGCCTGCACATCAGAGCCGGCAACGGCGACAGTGCGCTCGACCTCCTCGACGTCCTCTATAAAGCAGTCACCACCCGCACGGACACCACGATCGAAGGGCACCCGCTACCGGCCTCATCTCTCACGTCCTCACCCGCCGACCATCAGCAACTACGCCGATGGCTCTGGACGGTGAACCTCGCCGACGGAACCCGCGCCCTTACCAGCACGGGTCGCTGGACCGCCGCACTCACGCACCTCCGGCAACACAACGGCATCGGCCGGCGAATGCTGGACGGCCGACAGGTAGCCGTCATCAGCCACGCCCTCACCAACGACCACGACGAGGCCCAAGCGCTCCTCACCGAGACAACTCCCGGCGCGCCATGGGAGAAAGCCGTGACCTCCTGCCTGAGCGCGCTCTGTGGCACCGACACCGCACAGGACGCCATCACACTCATGGACCACTGTCAGGCTCTCGGCTCCCCGCCCGACCTCGCCGCCTTCGACACGCGCCTACGCTTGTCCGCTCTCGACGCCATCCGCAACACCGAACAGGCAGTTGACGCTTTCGCTGCTGAAACTGTCCGGCGGGCCATCAACGCTCGCGATGGATACGCCGCTCGCGACGTCCTGACGAACGAAACCTGCGCCACCGTGATGACAGATCATCAGAAAAGCGACCTCACCACCATCGTCGAAGCTTGCGCCCTGGGAAGCCGCACGATCCCCCACGCACTCAACAGCGTGCTTTCGAAGGCCCTGACCACCACCGAAGCCGTACTCACCTCGACAACGTGACCGTTCGGGCCTGATTGGTGCGAGCTTCCCCCGGCAGCACGGAGCGTTCCTCAGAACCGACAGTCGGTCATGGAAGGCTGCTGGACGCCACCCGCGTGCACGGACGCAGCCGCCCTGAGTGCCGAGCAAAGCTCATCGCATACCCGACGGAACGCGGCAGGCACCGTACCCCGTGAACCACTCACTCATGGCGAGGAAGGCTTTGTGACCGACCGGCCGACCGCCTGCTGGAAGCGGCCGGATACGCCACCCGGATCACCGTCGTGCACGCCGGCGCCAAAGCCAGCGACCCGGACGGCACGCCATCCGTCGCCTTCGCCAAGGCCCCCGCCACCGCCGCCCTGTGAGCGTGGCGGCCAAGCTGTTCGGATTCGTACCCATGCAAGGCGAAGGCGCGCACCTGGTCAAGCTGGTCATACTGCGCGACGGCAAAGTGATCCTACGGTTCGACGACGATGCCCACGGCAGCGCGCTGGCCCCGGCCCAACTGAACTGGGCGTTCGACACCGAGCGATCTTCGGACACCGACGCGAGTACCGACAAGTGAACGCGGAGACCGACAGGTTCGCCCGGACGGGACACTCGGCGTGGTGGTGGTTAGCGCTCAATGAGCAGAACTCGCCACCCATCACGGCAGTGAGCTTGCCGCCCGATCCCACGGCCGATCCGGCGCTTCCCGACCCCTCGGACAGGCCCCCGAAGTTGACCAGTTGTCATCACCGTGAGTTTTGATCACGGGGTTGCTCTGATTGCCGGAGCCGGGCGTGGACGGCCATGGCTCCGGCCCAAGGCCGCCGGGAGGCTGCAATCGGGGGGCGAGACAGTACCCCCTGTTCGCACCGATCCCGTGAGCACCAACAAGCACGCCCCACGCCTGCCCCACGGGTTTGCCGTCCCGGTAGGCCACCACCATGTCGAAGGCTCGACCGGAAAACATGTAGGCGTCGAAGCGCGTCATGAACTGTTCAGGCGAAACGCACCAACCATCCGGTACATCCTGGAACACACCGACGGCCCTCCCTCAATCGCTCACCACGAACGCGGCCGTTTCGCGCGAGAGAGAACGGTGTCAACAGACGGTTCCTCGCCGATGCGATGTGACCGCTACGCGTAGCGGTGCATGGCCCACAGTTGCGCGGCCCGCACGGTCGCTTTCATCCGAGGATTGGTGAGGGTTTCAGAAGATGTGAAGCCATGCCGTGGACGCGGTCCGGGCGTAGTAGTCGGCCTCACCCGGCAGATGGCCGGAGGCTATCAGGCAGATGACGAAGTCGCACGGGTTGACGAACGGGGCGCCGCGGCCGACGGCGGCCCAGTCGACCAGGACCGCCGACGACCCGATCCGAACGTTGGCCGGGTTGACGTCGGTGTGCAGCAGCACCGAACCGGCCAACCGCGACAACTCGCCGCCCGCCGAAACATAACTCGACCAGCGCTTCTCATACGGGATCAGCGGGCTGTCCGCAGGGCAGGCGGGCCGGTCGAGGTGGCGAGTATCTGCAGGACGAGCGGGATGTCGGGCGAGTCGACCATGTAGTTCGCCCAAGTCCCGTCGACCCATTCGACGCCGGCAGCCGCCACCCGTCCGCCCGGACGGCGTGCAGCAGCCCGCGCGCGACGGCCGCCACGTGCGGGGCGACGGCCTGTTCGCGGGCGAGTTGTTCGCCGACGCGGGTGCCCGTCCGGGGCGGCTTTGACGAACAGCCGGTCCCCTGCCCGATGGTGAACGTGGCGACGAGCGGCGTGCGGCGTCCCTCGTCGATCGTTTCCACCTTGGCCGGAGGACCGATCTGCTCGGCGACGGCTTCGCGCAGCCCGGACGGCAGGCCCTCCCAACCGATGCGGTCGGTGCACATGAACCGCCGCTCGGCCTGTGTGGTTTCGGCCGTAGGGTGAGCGCCTGCCTGGTGATCACGCCTGCATGGGCTCGGCCGCGGCCAGCGGGCGTGCACCGGTGCCGGTGGCCTGCAGGGCGGGCCGGGGCGCCTCGATCTCCTAACGGGCCACGCTCCGGCCGGGCGCGGGCGGGACACGGTGCAGGTACCCGCCGAACGCTCCGTCACAGAACTCGGCGTTGCCCCGGGAGGGCAGGAGGATGTCGGCAGTGGTCGACGGCCTCGGTCATCCCGATCCGCGGGGCTCGTCCGGAGCAGCCGGACGATGGTCGCCTACCACTCCACCGCCGGACCTCGACCACGCCCGGCACACCATCGACGCGGCCGTCCAGGACACATGGCGCGCCCACGCCCCTGCGGGCGGAAACCCTGGCACGACTCGGGCTTCAACTCCCAAGCCGTAGAAGACGAGGTTCTCCATCACACCGAGGACATTGAACCAGAAACGAAGTCGGAGAGTAGTCATTCAATCGCTCTCTGCGTAAACTTGTGGCCACGGTCGTCCAACTCTCTTGAAAGGCGCTGTCCGTCCCACGACGAGGGCTGTAGGGCGAGCCTGCGCAGCGGGATGCTCTGCGGCCCGCTGAAGAGGCGAGGTGTCCCTTGCAGAACGATCGAGCCCCGGAGAGGGGCCGCGCCGACCATGAGCGTAGGAACGATGTCCGGCTCTACACGCCTGCCGAGGCTGCGGCGATGTTGCAGGTGCGGGAGTCCTGGCTGAGGAAGAAGGCCACCGCACGGGCCGTGCCGTGCACGTTCATCGGCAAGCACCTGAGGTTCAGCGAGCAGGACATCGACGCGATCATCGCGGCCGGCGCCAAGCAGCCGGTCGTGCGGCGTCGACGTCGTTGACGTCGACCGAGACAGTCCGACTCCGGATAGGAGATTTCCAATGGCAACTGCGGAGAAGCGGGGCAGGGTCTGGCGGGCCCGGTATCAACGGCCGGACGGGACTCGAGGTTCCGAGGGTGGCTTCGAGACCAAGCAAGCGGCGCTGAACTGGGCAAACGATCAGGAAGCACAGGTTCGGCGACATAGATGGAACGATCCACGCGAGGGGGCGGCGTTACTGGCCGACTGGGTCGAGCTGTGGTGGACGGGGCAGGACGTCGAGCCGACCACCGAGCTCAAGTACCGGTACCTGATCGACCATCACATCCTGCCGAACTTCGGCGACCGGCCGGTGAACACCTTCACCAGTCCGGAAGAGATCGTGGCCTGGGAGAAGCGGATCCGGGCCAAAGGGCTCTCGTACCGGACGGCGGCCGATGCCCGTTCCATGCTCGCCACGATCCTGGGCGATGCCAAGGACCGCGGGCTCGTGGGGGTCAACGTCGCTGAGAAGCGCAAGGGGCGGGGTCGTAAGCGTGCTCGCAGGGGGCACGGCGCCCGTGGGCCGGAGAAGGTCTGGGCCACACCGCTGCAGGTGCTGCTGCTCGCCGAGCGGTGCGGGCTGCTGGCGGGACGGGAGGACGACTTCGTCCTGATCCTGGTGACCGCCTACACCGGCATGCGGTGGGGCGAGGTCATGGGACTGGAACGACCGTACTGCCGTCTCGACCATATCCAGGTGGACTGGCAGTTGCGGGAGTACTCCGGGCAACTGGAGAAGGCTCCTCCGAAGGACGACTCCTACCGCGCGGTCGACCTGCCGCCGTTCCTGGCCGGGCTGGTTTCCCGGCAGGTCCAGCGCGCCGGTCCGTGCACCTGCCCGGGACGGCGTCCAGAGTGCGGGGGCGAAGGCGCGTGGCTGTTCTTGGGGGCCGACGCGGGCCACCACCGGCGCAGCAACTACGCCTATCGCACGTTCCAGCCGGCGACCCACGGCCGTTTCCCGCAGCGAGGCGCCAAGACCGGGCGGCCCGTTCTGGTGGACGCGACGCAATGGCCCGGACGACCGCTGCCGCCGTGGCCTGCGGCTGAGCCCGGGCGTCCGTTCGCGCCGCCCACTGGACGCGGCCACAAACCGGTCCCGGAGGAGATTCCGCTGGCGTCGTGGCTGCCGCTGCTGGAAAACCTCACTCCGCACGGACTGCGCCACGGCCACAAAACCTGGATGGCGGAGGACGGCGTTCCCGAGGTTCTTCAAGCCGACCGGCTGGGGCACGTCGTGCCGGGCATCCGCGGGGTCTACACGCACGTCTCCGACGGCATGCGAGACGAACTCAAGGCCAAGCTCCAGAGGCGATGGGAGAAGGCTCTCGACGAACGAGCGGAAATGGACTCGGGCTCGTCCCTGCCGATCCTCGCCGAGTTGCTCACGGCTCGGCTGAGTAAGAGGAAGGTGGTCTCTCTCAGAAGCGCCTGAGCGGTCTCGGGCGGCGGCGCGGTGGCCTGCGGGCCACCGCGTCTGTCGTTACGGAGAGTGAGCAGGGAGGGGGGTGAACTGGTGAGCACATTTGGGGTGGGGCAATCTCGTGCCCCAAATTTGCCCCAGTGACGCACTGAGGCCCTCCCGCGATCATGCTGGAGGGCCTGTGGCGTAGGGGTGGGCGATACTGGGTTCGAACCAGTGACCTCTTCGGTGTGAACGAAGCGCTCTCCCACTGAGCTAATCGCCCGTGCGGGGCGGCCCTGGGGCGTTCCCGACGTCGGAAACTCTAGCGCATGTCGGGGGGTGTTCGCGCATCGATTGAGCGGGGGTCAGTTCCAGAAGCTGACGTCCTGGATCTGCCAGGGCAGGGCGAAGTCGTAGACGGCGAGGTAGCCGATGACGGCGGCGCCGGCGAGGAGGCCGCCGGTGACGCCGAGGATGGCGTTGCGGCGGCGGCGTTTGGGGTCGAGGGCGCGTTCCTTGGCTCGCTCGGCGGCGGCCTTGGCGTGGTTGAGGGCCCGGCGGGCCCAGGCGAACTCGGTGGCGAGGATGGCGAGGCCGACGAGGATGCCGAGCATCCCCGGGCCCGGGGTGATCATCATGACCAGGCCGCCGAGGGCGACGGTGACGCCGACGGTGAAGACGCCGATCCGCCAGGCGGTGTTGAGGAGCGGGTTGCGGCGCATGTTGTCGCGGAAGCGGCGGTAGCGCCTCGGTGGGGCGTCTTTTTCTTCTTTAACAACCACGGATTTACCCTAAGCCAGCGGATCGCCTGTCAGGGACGATCGATGGTCGCACACGGGGGGTGGCGACGCACGGGGCGCGGTGTCCGAAAGATCGGCTTTTGCGCAGGTCAGGGCGGGGTTTTGGGGTCGTGAGATGGGTCACACGGGGTGGGCGCGGCGGAATGTTCGGCGGAGCTCCGGCAGTTAGGCGTCATAGATCGTGGGGACATCCGTGATGAGGGAGAGGCACCCAACGGAGCTCCCCGCGCGCCAGCGGGATCGACGTATGAAGGAATGGCCATGAACAGCAGTACCACAGTCTCAGCCGAGCTGGGCCTTCGTCTCGTCGTCCCCGACCGCACGACCGTCCCGCTGCTCGCCGGGCTGGAGTACGCGGCCGATGATCCGTACGCGATCCGGATGGCGTTCTACGTGGGCGATGACGAGCCGGTGGAGTGGATCTTCGCTCGGGAGCTGCTGACGGTCGGCATCGTGCGCAAGGTCGGGGACGGCGACGTCGAGGTGTGGCCGGGCGACGACGACGGCACGCTCCACATCGCGTTGTCCTCGCCGTTCGGGAACGCCCTGTTCGAGGTGCCGCTGTCACCGTTGGCCGATTTCCTGCACCGGACGTACCAGGCGGTGCCGGCCGGTGAGGAGTCCGATTTCATCGACATCGACGCCGAGGTGGAGAACCTGCTCTGGCCGTCATGAGGTGAGGCGGGCGATGTGCCGCATCTTGTTCATCGCGTCGAGGGCTGCGACCTTGTACGACTCGGCGAGGGTGGGGTAGTTGAAGACGGCGTTGACCAGGTAGTCGACGGTGCCGTTGCAGCCCATGACCGTCTGGCCGATGTGGACGAGTTCGGTCGCCCCCGTGCCGAAGACGTGGACGCCCAGGAGGCGGCGGTCTTCGGGTGAGACCAGGAGCTTGAGCATTCCGTAGGAGTCGCCGATGATCTGGCCTCGGGCGAGTTCGCGGTAGCGGGAGATGCCGACTTCGAAGGGGATCTTGTCTTCGGTGAGGGCGTCCTCGGTGCGTCCGACGAAGCTGATCTCGGGGATCGTGTAGATCCCGATGGGCTGGGTTTCGTGCATCTGCGCCAGAGGTTCGCCGCAGGCGTGGTGGGCGGCCAGGCGGCCCTGTTCCATCGAGGTGGCCGCCAGGGACGGGAAGCCGATGACGTCGCCGACGGCGTAGATGTGCGGGACGTCCGTGCGGTAGTTCCCGTCGACGGTGATGCGGCCGCGGTGGTCGGCGGTGAGGCCGGCCGCGTCCAGGCCCAGGGCGTCGGTCATGCCGTGGCGGCCCGCCGAGTACATGACGGTGTCGGCCGGGATGCGCTTGCCGCTCTCCAGGACGGTGATGGCGCCGCGCTCCGTCCGTTCGACGGAGGCGACCGTCTCGCGGAACCGGAAGGTGACCGCCAGGTCGCGCAGGTGGTACTTGAGGGCCTCGACGATCTCGAGGTCGCAGAAGTCGAGCATGCGCTCGCGTCGTTCGACGACCGTGACCTTGGTGCCGAGCGCGGCGAACATCGAGGCGTACTCGATGCCGATCACTCCCGCGCCGACGATGACCATGCTCTCGGGGACGCGGTCGAGGCCGATGATCCCGTCGGAGTCGATGATCGTGTGGTCGTCGAACTCGACGGTGTCCGGACGGGCGGGGCGGGTCCCGGTCGCGATCACGATGCGGTCGGCGGTGACCTTCTGCTCGCGGGCCTGGTCGGAGGTGATGCCGACGGTGTGCTGGTCGAGGAACCGCCCGGTGCCGGTCAGGACGGTGACGCGGTTGCGGGCCAGTTGGCTGCGGACGATGTCGACCTCGCGGCCGATCACGTGTCGGGTCCGCATGCCCAGGTCGGTCACGGTGATGTCGTCGTCGACCCGGTAGCTCTGCCCGTAGAGTTCGCGCTGGTTGAGGCCGGTGAGATAGAGGACGGCCTCGCGCAGCGTCTTGGACGGGATCGTTCCGGTGTTGATGCAGACGCCGCCGATCATCTCCCGGCGGTCGACGATCGCCGCCCGGTGTCCCAGCTTGGCGGCTGCTATCGCGGCGCGCTGGCCGCCGGGTCCGGAACCGAGGACGAGCAGATCGAAATCGTTCACGCCCCCCAGTGTGAACGCGGATCCGCTCTCCGCGTAACCCCCTTCACGGGACGGGTCGCTCCGAGGAGCAGGTCGTCCAGGCCGGATTTGATGCGCGCGACGTCCATCCCGCGGGTGTGCCGCTGGTAGCGGAAGAGGTTCGCGGCGAGGGGGGCCAGGAGCGCGTCGGCCAGGTAGCCGGAGTCCGCGCCGGGGTCGATGCTGTCGAGCAGCGTCCGAAGGTGCAGCCGGTAGAGGTCGTAGTAGGCGTCGCGGAAGCGGGCGAACGGCTCGTCGCTCTCGGCCGTCAGCAGGAGTTCGGACTGCTCCTCGGTGCGGTCGACCAGCGCGTGCAGGAAGGCCCGGACGCGCGCGGCGGGCGGGGCGTCGCCGTCGCCGGGGCCGAGGGGGGCCGGGCCGCGCATGAACGCTTCCTGGAATTCGCGCTCGCGTTCGTCGATCAGCGCGTAGAGCAGGCGGGAGCGGCCGCCGAAGCGGCGGTAGACGGTGCCGACGCCCACGCCCGCCTCGCGGGCGACGTCGTCCAGGGACAGGCCCTCGACGCCGCGGGCGGCGATCACCCGGCCGGCGGCGGCGAGGATCCGGCGGCGGTTCTGCGCGGCGTCGGCCCGTTCGGGGCGCGCTTCGCCGGCCACGGGCAGGACGCGCCTGGGTTCGGTCATCCAAGTGATCCTAACAACCGGAGCTGCCTCCGTTTTCACTTGCAAGTGGAGAGTTCTCCGCTTATGGTTGCGGAGAACTCTCCGGATTTAGGGGGCACCATGGAACTGGACGGACGGACGGCGCTGGTCACGGGCGGCGGCCCGGGGCATCGGCGCGGCGATCGCCCGGGCGGCTGGCGGCGGCGCGCGGACGTCGCGATCACCTACCTCGGGCGGACGATCGCGCGCG
>NZ_MKJY01000109.1 GCF_001942465.1 Actinomadura sp. CNU-125 | reverse complement strand
CGGGGCGCGCCGCCCCTGGTCGCCACGGTTCGGCTGGTGCGTGTGGTGCGGAGTGTGCGGCTGCTGGTGCTGCTGCGGTTTCGGGGCGGTACGCCGCGGCGGCGGCTGCGTGTTCCCGAGCCCGGCGAACAGCGGCAGCGGCGTGCGCGGCACGCCCCGCAGCGCCTTCGTCAGTTCCGCGGGCGTGCCGATCGGCTCGGCCGTGGCGCCCGTCCCCTGCTCGATGCCGAGGCAGCGGCACACGATCGCGTCGACCGCGTACGAGATGCCGGCCTGCACCTGCCGGGGCGGGTGCGGGACGCCGTCCGTCACGGGGGCGGCGGGCAGCACGGTGGACGAGCCGGGTGCGTCGGCGGCACCGGGCCAGTGCGCGGTGAGCGCCGCGTACAGCAGCCGGCCGAGGCCGCGGACGTCCTCGGCGGCGGGGTCGTCGCAGGTGCGGTCGCGCAGCACGGCGTCGGTGGCGATACCGAGCAGCTTGACGGTGCCGCCGGTCGTCCAGACGAGGTCGCCGGGCGCGAGGCACAGGTGCGACAGCCCGGCGGCGTGCGCGGCGGCCATCGCCTCGGCCGCCTCGTACAGCAGGGTCGCGGCGCGGCCCGGCTCCAGCGGCGCCTTGGCCAGCATGTTCTCGAGGTTCTCCCCGACGACCCACTCGCTGACCACGTAGGCGCTCTCGCCGCTGTCGTCGGCGTCGAACACCTGGGTCAGGCGGGGGTCGGTGAGCCGGCTCGCGGACCGGGCGGACGTGACGACCTCGGCGATCCGCGGGAACTCGGGGTCGAAGGTGCGGACCGCGACGGCCCGCGCGAGGATCTCGTCGACGGCCTTCCACAGCGTGGAGCCGCCAGAGTCCTTGATGCGCTTCTCAAGCCGGTAGCGACCGGCTAGACGATTACCGGGCTCGATCATCGACGTGCTCAAGGCAACGTCCTGCGCAGGTGGTCAGATCCCATGTCCGTGGCGTGGCAGCTTACGCCTCCGACCCTCCTCTTTGCGTTCCCCAGGGTGTCGCCCCGCAAGCCGTAGTCCCCCACATGGTAGTGGCTAACCGCCCGGGCGGCCGCCTTATCGGCGCGCGTCCCGTGTACTTTGCCGCGCTTTACCGCCGCGCGGTAGTTACCAGATGGTCAGCGTCCCGGCAGCCGCCGCGCGAACGTGGAGATCATCGTCTGTACCTCCTCGACCCGCAACAGTTTGGCGGTCACCAGGTAGAGCGCCCCGCCGCCCGCCGTCCCGACGATCAGCGTGCCGAGCGCGGGGACGAGCGAATCCGCGCCGACCAGGGCGTCCACGGCGAGATGCGTCACGTACGCGAACCCGCCGAGCGGGAGCACCGCCACGAGCAGCTTCAGGTGCCCGCCGACGATGCGCCGCCCGTCCATCCCGTCGAGCTGGCGGCGCAGCACCAGCCAGGACGTCACCGCACCGGCCGCGTACGCGATGCCGAGCCCGGCAGCGATGCCGACCACGACCCACTTGACGTCCAGGACGGTGTAGGCGGTGTACGCCAGCGCGATGTTGCAGCCGACGGTCACGAACCCGATCAGCGCGGGCGTCCGCGTGTCGCCCTGCGCGTAGAACACCCGCAGCATCAACTGGTAGGTGGAGAACGGCACCAGCGCGATCGCGAACATCTGCATGATCCGCGCGATGACCAGCGCGTCGTCGGACGAGGCGTTGCCGTGCGCGAACAGGACCGTGGTGATCTCCGGGCCGAGCACCAGCATCAGCGCCGCCGCGGGCATGATGATCACCGACGAGAGCCGCAGCCCGCCGGAGAACGCGGCGCGCAGGTCCGCCGTCTTGCCCTCCGCCGCGAACCGGCTCATCCGCGGCAGCAGCGCCGTGATCACCGACACGCCGACGATCGCGTACGGCAACTGGAAGAGCTGGTAGGCGTTGAAGTACGGCGTGTACCCGTAGCCCTGCCCGAGCCCCTCCTCCACGGCGGCGTTCCCGGCCATGTTCGTCAGCCGGGTGATCACGACGAGCGCGCTCTGCGTCAGCCCGACGTACAGCAGCGTCCAGCCGGCCATCGCCGCGACCTCGCCGATCTCGCCGCGCTTGAAGTCCAGCCGGGGCCGCCAGCGGAAGCCCACCTTGCGCAGCGACGGCCACAGCGCGACCGTCTGCAGGACGATGCCGCCCGTGGTGCCGATCGACAGCAGGAGCAGCATGTCGTCGGAGATCGTGGACGGGTCGACCTGCCCCGTGGTGATCGTCAGGAACGCGCCGCCGATCGCGATGACGACCAGGTTGTTGAGCACCGGCGCCCACATCGGCGCGCCGAAGCTGCCGCGCGAGTTCAGGATCGCGCCCGCGAACGCCCCGACGCCGTAGAAGAAGATCTGCGGCAGGAAGAACCGTGCGAACAGGATCGCGACGTCGCGCTGGTCGCCGGTGAAGCTGCTCCCGAGGACGTCGATGAACACCGGCGCGAACAGGATCGACACGGCCGTCAGCGCGCCCAGCCCGATCACGGCGAGGGTGAACACCCGCTGCTCGTACTGCTCGCCGTAGGTGCGGTCGCGTTCTTTCGCGCGCACCAGCAGCGGGACGACGATGCTCGTCAGGATGCCGCCGAGCAGCAGGTCGTAGATCTGGTTCGGGATCGTGTTCGCGGTGTTGTAGGCGTTCGCCAGCAGGCCCGTGCCTAGGGCCGCGACGATGACGGCCGTCCGCAGGAAGCCGGTGACGCGCGACGCGAGGGTGCCCAACGCCATGATCGCGCCCGACTTGAGGATCCCCCCGGACGAACCGCCGCCGCCGGATGAGTCGTCCGGGCGGATCGGCGTACCGTCCACGGCCGTCTGCGCGGGCGGCGCCGTCCCGCCGGGAACCGGCATGTCGACGACCGTCTCGTCGGCCAGGGTGGGCATGCCGGGGGGCGGCGTCTGCGGATGCCCCTGCCACCCCTGCCGTCCAGGGGCTCCGCCCTGGGGATGTTGGGGTTGCCGGGGGTGTCGGGGGTTCTGCGGCTGCTGCGGCTGCTGCGGGTGGCCCTGCTGTCCGGGGTAGGGCGGCCCCGGGCGTCCGTCGGACGGGCCCTGCGCCGGCGGACCCTGCGCGGCCTGTCCGTATCCCGGCCCGTACCCGTGGCCCGGCTGCGCTCCCCCGAACTGGGCCGTGTCCGAGCGTCCCGGGCCCTGGCCTGGGCCCTGGCCCTGGCCGTGTGACGGGGGTCCGCCCGCGGGTCCGCGGCCGAACTGCGCGGTGTCCGAGCCGTCCGGGCCCTGCGGCTGCTGCGGCGGCGGCTGGTTCCACTGGCCCGGCCGGCCGGGTCGGCCGCCTTGCATCTGGCGGGGGTCGGTCTGGCTCGGACGTCCGTCGGCGGGGCCGCGGCCGTACTGCGAAGCCTGCGGTTGGTTCCACTGGCCCTGGCCGCCCTGGCCGCCCTGGCCTCCGGGCGGACGGCCGTGGCGCGGGGTGTACGGGTCAGCGGGCGGGGCCGCCTGTCCCGGGGTCTGCGCGGGTGGCGCCTGAGGGGGATACCCCTGGTTCGGGTTCTGCGGGTTCCGCGGGTTCTGCGGGGGGTACTGGGGCGCCGGGCTCGGACCCTGCCCCGCCCCCTGCCCAGGGGGCGGTCCCTGAGAGCTCGGGGTCGGGTAGCCCGGGCCCTGCGAACCCGGGGCCGGGGAGTCCGTCCCCCGGTCCTCCGGTCGCTCCTGGTCCCATTCCGGTCGACCCGTCACCGGCTGCCTCCGCTTTCCGGCGGCGCCTTGCTCTGATGGCCCGCACTCCGACGCCCACGAAGAGTACGGCAAGTCCGCCGCCGGTGATGAGCAGTGCGATCTGCCCATATCCGGTGGCGCGGACGGTCACGGTCTCGCCGTCACCGAACGGACGGCCGGTGGCGGGGTGCACGAGCTGCAGGTTCATCCGGAAGATCCCGTTGCCGTACGCCTGCGCGGGAACCCACCTCGTGACCCGCTCCCCCGGCTGCAGCTCGATGAGCTGCTGCTCGGGTTCGAGCGTGCCCAGTTGCAGCTTGGCGGTGTTCTCCGAGGTGGCGAGGAGCCGGACCCGGACCGCCTGGTCGGACAGCCTGTTCTCGATCGTCACGGGCAGCGTCCCGGTGCTGCCCGTCATGTTGATCCGCTTGTTCTCCGTCGTGAGGACGCGCACCCGGCCCATGTCGAGGGCGAGCCGGTCCGCGAGCGCGACGCGGGCCTCCTTGGCGCCCTTGGAGTCGGACCGCCACGCCGACGACACGATCCGCAGCATGGCCTTCTGGTAGGAGAGGTTGTACGGCTCGACCATCACCGAGTGGAACGACTCGGCGCGGCGTGCGATGGCCCACACCCGCTTGAGGTAGCTCTCCCCGAGTTCGTACTTCTCGTAGTGGTCCGGGTAGTTCCGCCAGGTTCGCGCCTGCGGCTCGGCCTTCTCGATGTCGCTGAGCCGCACGTCCTTCAGCCAGTCGGCGCCGCCGCTGTAGTCCAGGAGCCGCTCGGCGAGCCCGGCGACGGGGTTCCAGCGCCGGTCGGGCGCGACGACGACGGTCCGCTGCACGGCCGGGGCCTCACCGGCGATCATCGCGGTCTCGGCGAGGAACCGCTGCTCGGTGAGCAGCGACGACCCGATGGTGTCGCCGCTGTCGCTGACGATGTTGCTGAGCTTGTCGTCGTAGAGCAGCGTCGGCTTCGTCCCGTGGCTGGTCTTGAACGTGGTGGTGGCGTTCGGGGTGCCCTGCGCGGGCTGCTGGAAGTGCCGGCTGCTGAGCAGGAACGCTCCGCCGCCGCCGAGGACGTTCTCGGCCAGCCAGTCGGCCGTGTCGTGGCCGACCGCGCCGCCGGTGGGCCACGCGACGCGCGCGTCCGGGGCCCGGCCGAGGACCTCGGTGGCGATCGCGCCGTTCTCCGGGGCGAACGCGGCGGCGACGCTGCGCGGCATCTTGTGGCGGACGAGCGCGAGCAGGTCGGGGTCGGCGTAGGGCAGCGTGAAGTAGGAGTCGTCCTTGGACGCGGCGGCCAGCGACTTCAACCACGTCGCGGCCGCCGGGTTCTGCGGCTTCGTCTCGCTCTCGTCCGACCCCGGTTCGCGCACCGTGTACTCGCCGGACGCCATCCGCCGCACGTCGTCGAGGAGCGCGGGATCGATCGACCAGGTGATCGGCGTGTCGGTGGCCTTGGCGGCGTTGACGAGCCGCGTCAGCCGTCCGTCCGGGGCGAGGTCCGCGGCGAGCTCGTCGTCGATGAACGTCTCGTCGGTCGTGCGGTGCTGCGTGTCGGCCATCGGCCACACCCAGCCGATCGAGACGGGCTTGAAGTTCGTGCTGTCCGGCATGTACGTGAGGAACGTGGTGAGGCCGCCGACGGGCGCGCCGGCGGCGTTCAGCACCTCGACGCCCACCGGGTAGACGCCGGGGGTGCCGACGTTCGCGAGGCGCAGGGCCTTCGCGGTCGTCTCCAGGCCCCACTTGTACTTGACGCCGGGTTCGGCCGCCGACTTCAGCCGCTGGGTCGGGCCGTAGTAGGGGAGCCGGTACGCGGGGGTCTCGCTGTACTGCTCCAGCATGCTGCGGCTGTTCACCGGCTGGTTGCTGAAGCGGAGCCGCACGCTGACGCCGTCGAGCGCGGCGTCCGTCCGGTTCCGGACCAGGCCGGTGAGCTTGATCTTGGAGTCGGCCCGGACGGTCTTGGGGCCGATCTCGGTGAGGGCGATGCCGACCTGTCCGCGCGTGCCCGGCTGCAGCGGCGTCGTCTGCTGCTGCGGTGCCGCCTGCTGCGGCGTCGTCCGGGAGGGCGCGGACCGGTGCGCACCGGCCAGTGCGGGATCGGCCGCCCACACGAGTGCGGGCAGCAGGGCGGCCAGCGCGACCGCGCGTTTGAGCGTTCTCACGCCGTGTCCGCTCAAGGGCCGTCCGCCGCCGGGCGGCAGGCGTCGTTTTCCCGCACCACGGCCCCGATGTTAGTCCGCGCGCCGGGGGCGTCAGACCTCCTTCCCGCCCGAGTGCCGAATTCCCGCCGATACCGGACCGTCAGCCGACGGGATGGCGCGGCCCGGGCGTGTTGGGTTCGCCCTCCTGACCGATGTGCCGGACGGAACCGGCGGGCACCTCCTGCCGCACGTGTTCGGCGCGCAGTCCGGCGTCGAACAGGTCCGCGGGCAGCGCGCCGCACAGCTCGTACAGGGAGCGGGCCCGGATGCCGAGGGCCGTGGACGCCTCGCCGGTCGGCGTGTAGACGACGTCGTCGGGCGGCAGGGCGTCCACCAGGCGGCGGTCGATCAGCAGCCGCATCGTGTCGGGCAGCAGCAGCGGGCAGACGAGGTCGGCGGCGTACTCGGTGGCGGCGTTGACGACGTCCGGACGGGCGGGACGGGCGTGCCGTGCGCCGACGGCGCGCCGGACGGCCTCGGCGGGCGGCCGGTCCCCGGCGGGGACGATCGTCCCGGTGAGGAAACGGCCGGTGCCGCGGTGCCCGTCGCAGCTGTGGACGCGCGTGGCCAGGCAGCGGCCCGCGGGCAGGCCCAGCGCGCGCGGCAGTTCGTCGGCGCAGCCGATCGCGATGGGCAGTCGTACGATCTCGTGCACGGTCTCCCATGCGAGCAGCGCGCGGTGGATGGCGAGAGCGTCCATCATGTTCGGCTCCATCCCGCGGGGCGGACCCCGCCTCACCCGAAACCGGTTCCCCGGTGTCCCCATGCTTCGCACTGTGTGCCGAAAATCGGGGCATACCCGACGCATCGGGCTTCACCCGCGCGGCGCGGCACGCCAGGACCCGCTCGATGCGCCGGGCGTATGCGCGCTGCCGCACCTGCGGCGGACCGGGGCCCTGCGGTGTCCCGCTACCGTTGTCGTGCGGGAGGCTCACCGGCGGTCGCGTCGGCGTCATCGGGGCATGTCCAGAACGTAACCCGGGGCTCGCGCCATGTGAAGGGCCCCACGTCCTTCTTCCATCGGCCGCCTCCCGCAAGGACTCCCGCGCGGGTTCCCGCGGACCGCGGAAAGTCCTTTGTCAGCCCGTCAATCAAGGAAATACGCTCGATGGCCGTGCCCAATCAGGTGCCCAACCCAGACACGAGCCCGGAGTCCCGGTTGCCCGACGACAACGCGAACGCCCAGGCCGGAGCGTCCGGACGGAACGGCGCGCCGGACCCCGCGCCGACGCAGCGGACCGCGATCGCCGAGCTGCTGCGCCGGATCGCGCCCGTCGCCGACGAGCTCGGCGAGCGCTTCGCGGCCGCCGGCCACGAGCTGGCCCTGGTCGGCGGGCCCGTCCGGGACGCGCTGCTGCGCCGCCCCACCAAGGACGTCGACCTCACCACCGACGCGCCGCCGCAGCGCATCCTGGAGCTGATCGACGGCTGGGCGGACGCCGTCTGGACGATCGGCATCGAGTTCGGCACCGTCGGGCTCCGCAAGGACGGCACCGAGCTGGAGATCACGACCTATCGCAGCGAGTCCTACGACCCGAAGTCCCGCAAGCCCGAGGTGTCCTACGGGACGTCCCTGCACGAGGACCTGCGGCGCCGCGACTTCGCCGTGAACGCGATGGCGGCGCGGCTGCCCGGACACGAGTTCGTCGACCCGTTCGGCGGCCTCACCGACCTGCGGCGCAAGGTCATGCGCACCCCCGGCAGGCCCGAGGACTCCTTCAGCGACGACCCGCTGCGGATGCTGCGCGCCGCCCGGTTCGCCTCGCAGCTCGGGTTCACCGTCGCGCCGGACGTCGTCCGCGCGATGACCGACATGGCGGGGCGGATCGAGATCGTCTCCGCCGAGCGGGTCCGCGACGAGCTGTCCAAGCTGATCTGCGGCCGCCACCCGCGGGAGGGGCTCGCGCTGCTCGTCGACACCGGCCTCGCCGCGCACGTCCTGCCCGAACTGCCGAAGCTGCGCCTGGAGATCGACGAGCACCACCGGCACAAGGACGTCTACGAGCACTCGCTGATCGTGCTCGAACAGGCCATCGCGCAGGAGGAGGACGGCCCGGACCTCGTGCTGCGGCTCGCCGCGCTGCTGCACGACATCGGCAAGCCGAAGACCCGCCGGTTCGAGTCCGGCGGCCGGGTGTCGTTCCACCACCACGAGGTCGTCGGCGCGAAGATGACCCGCAAGCGGCTGTCCGCGCTGCGCTACCCGAAGGACGTCGTCGCCGACGTGTCCCGGCTGGTGGAGCTGCACCTGCGGTTCCACGGCTACGGCACCGGCGAGTGGACCGACTCGGCCGTCCGCCGGTACGTCCGCGACGCCGGGCCGCTGCTGACCCGGCTGCACAAGCTGACCCGCGCCGACTGCACCACCCGCAACCGGCGCAAGGCCGACCGGCTCCGCCGCACCTACGACGACCTCGAAACGCGCATCGAGCGGCTCGGGCAGGAGGAGGAGCTCGCCGCGATCCGCCCGGAGATCGACGGCAACGAGATCCAGGAGATCCTCGGCATCAAGCCGGGGCCGCTCGTCGGCCGCGCCTACAAGTTCCTGCTCGACCTGCGGCTCGACCGCGGGATGATCGGCAAGGACGCCGCGACGGAGGAGCTGCTCGCCTGGGCCCGCGCCGAGGGCGTCGTCGACGGTGGTTCCGAGGGGGACGGGTCGTGATCCCGCTGCAGCTCGGGCGGATGAGCCCGCACGAGGCCGAACGGATCGTCGACTTCGACCGCGAGCACATCTGGCACCCGTACGCGCCGATGCCCGCGCCCGTCCCGGCGCTGCCCGTCGTGTCGGCGTCCGGGGTGCGGCTGACGCTCGCCGACGGCACCGAGCTGATCGACGGCATGTCGTCGTGGTGGGCGGCCGTGCACGGCTACCGGCACCCCGAGCTGGACGCGGCCGTCACCCGGCAGCTCGGCAAGATGTCGCACGTCATGTTCGGCGGGCTCACCCATCCGCCCGCGGTGCGGCTCGCCGAACGGCTCGTCGAGCTGACCCCCGAGCCGCTGACCAAGGTGTTCTTCGCCGACTCCGGTTCCGTCGGCGTCGAGGTCGCGATCAAGATGGCGCTGCAGTACTGGCGGTCGCGGGGACGGCCCGAGCGGCACCGGCTGCTGACCGTCCGCGGCGGCTACCACGGCGACACGTTCGGCGACATGGCCGTCTGCGACCCCGTGAACGGCATGCACCACCTGTTCGGCGACGTCCTCGCCCGGCACGTGTTCGCGCCGCCGCCCCCGCTCGGCTACACCGCCGACCCCGACCAGGGGTACCTGGACGAACTCGACCGGCTCGCCGCCGAGCACGCGGGCGAACTCGCCGGGATCATCGTCGAGCCGGTCGTGCAGGGCGCGGGCGGGATGCGGTTCTACGCGCCCGAATACCTGCGCGCCCTCCGCGACATCGCCGACGAACACGGCATCCTGCTCATCCTCGACGAGATCGCCACCGGCTTCGGCCGGACGGGCGAGCTGTGGGCCTGCGACCACGCCGAGGTCGCGCCCGACATCATGTGCCTCGGCAAGGCCCTCACCGGCGGATACATGACGATGGCCGCGACGCTCTGCACCGACCGCGTCGCCCACGGCATCAGCACCGGCGAAGCCGGCGCGCTCATGCACGGGCCCACGTTCATGGCGAACCCGCTCGCCGCCGCCGTCGCGTCCGCGTCCATCGACCTTCTGCGGTCCCGCGACTGGCGCGAGGAGGTCGACACCATCGAGGCGATCCTCACGAGCGAACTCGACGGCGCCGCCGAACTGCCCGGCGTCGCGGACGTCCGCGTCCTCGGCGCGATCGGCGTCGTCGAGGCGGCCGAACCCGTCGACGTCGCGTCCGTCCAGGAGATCGCGATGTCGTACGGCGTGTGGCTCCGGCCGTTCGGGAAGCTCGTCTACACGATGCCCCCGTACGTGTGCACACCGGACGAGACGACGCACATCGCCGCGGCGCTCCGCGCGATCGCCGAATCGTTCGGCGAGGCCGACGGCGAGGGCGACGGCGACGGCCACGGTGAGGGCCACGGCCACGGCGGCTAGGAGACGGCCACGCGTTCCGGTGTCCGCGACGCGGTCGCGCGGTACACGATCGTCCCGGCCAGGTACGCGACGATCACCAGCGCGAGCGCGAGCGGGGCGCGCCCGTCCGGCGGCAGCAGGCTCGCCGCGACGGCCGCGGCCAGCGCGAACACGGCGTTGAACAGCATGTCGTAGACGGCGAACACCCGGCCGCGGAACCGGTCGTCGATCGTCTCCTGCAGCGTCGCGTCCACGCACAGCTTCACGCCCTGCGACACCACCCCGAGGACGAACGCCGCACCCGTCCACGCGGTCTCGTCGAACGGCAGCCCCAGCACGAACAGCCCCACCGCGCCCGCGGCGAGCAGCCCGGCCGTCCACGCGTCCTTCCCGATCCGCCGCACCACCGGCGGGGTGAGCACCGCGCCGACGAAGAACCCGGCCCCGGACGCGCCCAGCACGACGGTGAACAGCGCCATCCCCGCGTCCGCGTCGTCGGTGAACCGGTACCGGCACAGCAGCAGCGTCATGATCAGCACGACGCCGTACAGGAACCGGTGGAACGAGATCGTCCCGAGGGCCAGCGCCGCCTGCGGGCGCCGCGCGATGTGCCGCGTCCCCTCCCGGAGCCCGCCGAGCACGCTCCCGATCGCCTGCCGCGCCGACCCGGCCCGGTTCCGCTCGTCCGCGGGCGGCCCCAGCTTCCCGCGCGGGAACGCGGTCGCGACCGTCCCGGCCAGCAGGTACAGGCCCGCCGACGCCGCCAGGATCGCCGCCGTCCCCGCGTGGCCCGCGCCGAACCCCCAGCGGAGCAGGGCGCCGACGCCGCCGCCGACGAACGCGATGATCGTCCCGGACGTCACCGAGAACGCGTTCGCGAGCACCAGTTCCTCGCGCCGCACCACGTGCGGCAGGCCGGCCGACAGCGCCGCGAGGAAGAACCGGTTCACCCCGAGCACCAGCAGCGCCCCGAGGAAGAACCCGGCGCCGTCCCGTCCGGTCGCGACCAGCGCCGCCACCAGCAGGACGAGCGCGGCGCGCAGCACCGGCGCCCACACGAGGATCTGCCGCCGCCGCCACCGGTCGATGAACACGCCCGCGAACGGACCCAGCACCGAGTACGGCAGCAGCGTCACCGCGAACGCCGCCGCGGCCTCCCCGGCCGTCGCGCGCTGCTCGGGGGAGAAGAACACGTACCCGGCGAGCGCCACCTGGAAGACCCCGTCGGTGAACTGCGAGGCCAGCCGCGTCGCGTAGAGACGCCGAAAGTCCCGTCCCCGGAGAATCCCCCGCAACTCACCAGCCTTCACCCGCTCACCCTACGCGCTCCCATTAGGCGAAAGATCGCGGACGGTCCGCCGCGCGCCGGCCTGGGGAAACGCCTCAGGCAAGCACGACGTACGTCTTGCGCAGCGCGGAATTTCGCTCCTGGCGCTCGGTCGCGGTTCTTAGGGATGCCCCAACCTTTCGGCAGGGGCGGTGCCCTGGCGAGCGCGGTCGGCCGTCAGTCGTCTTGGGCCAGCCAGATGTGCGTGTAGTCGTAACCGGCCGTCGTCGGGAGGAAGCGGGTGTCGCGGACGCGGGACGAGCGGAAGATCGTGTGGTTTCGGTTCAGCAGCGGGACGATCGCGGCGTCCTGCATGATGAGGACGTCGGCCTGCCGCCAGCACTCGGCGGCCTCCTCCGGGCCGGACGCCGTGAGCGCGGCGTCGATGAGCTCGTTCACGCGCGGGTTGTTGTAGCCGCCGTAGTTCGTCGAGCCGTTCGTGTAGGCGCGGCCGTCGAACAGCGGCTGGATGATCGAGCGACCGTTGTTGCCGTACCAGTCGGGCGTCCAGCCGGGCGCGGCGATGTCCCACTGCCCGGCGCGGGCGCGCGCGGGCGTGGTGATGGTGCCGCCGTAGAAGGAGCCGCCCGTATCGGGGATCAGCTCGGCCGTGACACCGCAGGACGACAGGTTCTCGGCGATCGACTGGGCGAACAGCTTGTGCAGGCTGTTCGTGCGGTAGGGGAACTTCAGCGTGAGTTTCGGGTGCCCGGCCCGGGCGAGCAGGGCGCGGCACTTGGCCGGGTCGCCCGAATCGTTCGGCGTCGGGTAGTGGTTCGCGTGGGCGTATCCCGAATTGCCCGGCGGGATCACCGTGTGCAGCGGCGCCGCCACCGCCGGGCCGCCGACGAGCTTGACGAGCGCGCCGCGGTCGATCGCGTACTGCAGCGCCCGCCGGACGTCCGGCTTGCCCAGCGCGCCGCCGTTGTTCGGGCTCTGCAGGTTGAAGACCAGGTAGGGGCTGCTGGTCGGCGTGTCCATGATCGCGAAGCGGGGGTCGTCGCGCAGCCGGGGGAGCGCCGAGGTGGGCACCGGCTGGTCCCAGGCGAGGTCGGCGGTGCCCTGCTCGATCTGCTGCTGGACGGCCTCCGGCGAGTCCTGGCCGAGCGTGACGCGGATGCGGTCGACGTGCCGGCCGCGCAGCGGGTCGCTGTCCGCCCGCCACGCCGGGTTGTGGGTGAGCACGTAGGAGATCCCCGGCCGGTACTCGACGATCTGGTACGGACCGTTCGAGATCGTGTTGTGCCGGAAGTCCGGACCGTCCGGGACGTAGCGGTCGTACTCCTGCGGGGCCGCGGCGGTGAACGGCAGCGCCAGCAGGTGCAGGAAGTCGCTCGCGGGCTCCTTCAGCTCGAACACGATCGTCCGGTCGTCCTCCGCCCGGACGCCCTCGATGCCGTGCTCCCGCTGGTACGCGGCCATCGCCGCGGGGTTCCTCGGATCGATCTTGAGGTAGCCGTCACAGAACGCCTGCATCCCGACGAGCGTGGACACGTAGTAGCCCCGGCCGATCGACGGCGCCGCCGGGTTGCACAGCCGCTCGAACCCGCGCACGAAGTCGTGCGCCGTCACCGGGCGCGGCGGTTCGGTGTTCCAGCGGACGTTCTCGCGCAGCCGCACCGTGTACGTCTCGCGATCGTCGCTGACGTCGCCGTTCTCCCGGGTGGGGATCCGCTCCGCGACGTCCGGACGCACCGGGACCGTCTCGGCGAACTCGTTCGACGCGCGGGAACCGAACAGCGTCCGCGCGAACGTCCGGACGAGCCCGTACGCGCCGACGCTCGCGACGGACGCGGGGTCGAGGTGCTCGACGTCCGACGAGCCCACGATCCGGAGCGTGCCGCCGTCGCGGACCGGTTCGTCCGCCGCCGCGCCCTCGCCGCCGCCGCCTACGCAGCCGGTCAGCCCGGCCGCGAGCACGGCGAGCCCCGCCGCCGCCTTGACCACCGCACGTGCCATCACGCCTCACCTCGAACCCCCGGGAACCGGGGCGTGCAATAACCCGCGGTGTCACAGTAGGGCCAGAGCGTGACATGAGGACGTCACATCACCTTTTTGGTCTATCGAAGATAGAACGCCCCGGCGGTGCCGAGTGCACCGCCGGGGCGTCCGGAAAGCTTCGCGTGGGGCCCGGGGTCAGCGGTCGAGCTCGCCCGCGATGAACTTCTCGACGGCGTCGCGCGCCTCGTCGTCGGTGTACTGCTCCGGCGGCGACTTCATGAAGTAGGAGCTGGCCGACAGGATCGGGCCGCCGATCCCGCGGTCCTTGGCGATCTTGGCGGCGCGCACCGCGTCGATGATGACGCCGGCCGAGTTGGGGGAGTCCCACACTTCGAGCTTGTACTCGAGGTTCAGCGGGGTGTCACCGAACGACTTGCCCTCCAGCCGCACGTACGCCCACTTGCGGTCGTCCAGCCACGGCACGTGGTCGGACGGGCCGATGTGCACGTCGGCCTTCGCCATCTCGTGCGGGATCTGCGACGTCACCGACTGCGTCTTGGAGATCTTCTTCGACTGGAGGCGCTTGCGCTCCAGCATGTTCATGAAGTCCATGTTGCCGCCGAAGTTGAGCTGGTAGGTGCGCAGCAGCTCGACCCCGCGGTCCTCGAACAGCTTGGCCATCACCCGGTGCGTGATGGTCGCGCCGACCTGCGACTTGATGTCGTCGCCGACGATCGGGACGCCCGCCTTGGTGAACTTCTCGGCCCACTCGGGGTCGCTGGCGATGAACACCGGCAGCGCGTTGACGAACGCCACGTTCGCGTCGATCGCGCACTGCGCGTAGAAGCGGTCGGCGTCCTCCGACCCGACCGGCAGGTACGACACCAGCACGTCGACCTCGGCGTCCTTCAGCGCCCGCACCACGTCGACCGGCTCGGCGTCGGACTCCTCGACCATGTCGAGGTAGTACTCGCCGAGACCGTCGAAGGTGTGCCCACGCTGCACGATCACGCCGCTCGGCGGGACGTCCGCGAACTTGTACGTGTTGTTCTCGCTCGCGTGGATGGCCTCGGACAGGTCCATCCCGACCTTCTTGGCGTCGACGTCGAACGCCGCCACGAACTCGACGTCACCCACGTGGTAGTCGCCGAACTGGACGTGCATCAGGCCGGGAACGCGCGTCTCGGGGGCCGCGTCCTTGTAGAACTCGACACCCTGGACGAGCGAAGAGGCGCAGTTGCCCACACCCACGATGGCTACGCGCACCGAACCCATCCGGTTGCTCCTTCTCCTGTTGCGGAACATGTGGTGTTCTTCACCCGACCTCGAGGCACGCCGCGGTCAGCGGCCGTTCTCCCGAGGCATGTCCTGATCAATTTCCGAAGACTTGGCTAGTTTTTCCTGCTCGGCCCGCTCGCGGCCGATGAGCTCGTTGAGCCACCGGACCTCGCGTTCGACGGACTCCAACCCGTGGTTCTGCAACTCGAGGGTGTAGGAGTCGACCCGTTCCCGGGTCCGCGCCAGCGCGGCGCGGAACCCTTCCAGGCGCTCCTCGAGCCGGCTGCGCCGGCCTTCGAGGATCCGCAGTCGGACGTCGGCGCGGGTGTGCGAGAAGAAGGCGAAGTGCACGCCGAACCCCTCGTCCTCCCAGGCCGCGGGCCCGGCCTCGGTCAGGAGCTGCTGGAGGCGCTCTTTCCCGTCGGCGGTGAGCTTGTAAACGATCTTTGACCGGCGGCTCTGCAACGCCAGCGCCACGTTCGGCTCCTCCGGCCGGTCCTCCATGATCAGTCCTCTGGCGAGGAGCTGCTTGAGGCACGGATAGAGGGACCCGTACGAGAACGCCCGGAACATGCCCAGCAGGGCGTTGAGCCGCTTGCGCAGCTCGTAGCCGTGCATCGGGGACTCGTGCAGCAGTCCGAGCACGGCGAGCTCCAGCACGCCCGCGCCCTTCCTGGCCGCCATCCCCGGTTCCTTCCGCAGAGCCCGATGTCTCAGTTCGATGTATCGAGTGAATGTATCGACTCGATACATCGCAAAGATACGTACACCGGCCCGCCATCGCAAGCCGACCTGAAGGCTTCCTGAACGAATCTCGGCACCCGTGCGGCCCGTCCGGCTACGAAGAGTGCGACAGCCTCGCGAATGCGGCGAATTTCGGGTCTATGTGGCCGAAGTGTGCCAAAGTGGCGCTTGCAGCCATCCGGCGACGTCGCACGTCCTCGGCCGCGGGGAAGGGCCCCGAGCGGTGGACGATCAAGGAGGGATGCGCCGACCGAATCGTCGGTGAGGGCGTTGACCAGCCGGAACGGAGTATCGCCTTGCATGCGCTCCCCCCGCTCAGCAGCCCGCACAGTACTCTTCGGACGGCGCACGTCGTTGTCCCCTGTTGATGAGGTCGCGTGAGTAATCCAAGCCAGCCCCGACCGGAGTCCGGGTCGCAGTGGCAGGGCGGGCAGCACCTTCCCCGCCCCGGCGATCCGGAGGTTCCGGCCGCCCCCGTCGAACCCGCGGGCGAAGTCGACGCAACGGCGATCTTCGGCCCTCCGCCGAGCGCACCCCCGCCCCCCGGCCCGTCCGACGCCCTCGGCGGCTTCGATCTTCCAGGCGCTCCGGGCGCTCCGGGCGCTCCGGGCGCTCCGGGCGCGCCGGGCGCTCCGGGCGCGCCGG
>NZ_MKJY01000108.1 GCF_001942465.1 Actinomadura sp. CNU-125 | reverse complement strand
GCGTCCACCGGTTTCGCCTCCGCCGCCGCCCCGGCCCGTTCGGCCTCGGCCGCGCCCCCGCCGTCCCCCCGCCGTTCCCCGGGCAGTACCAGCCCGAGGACGACGGCGCAGACGACCACGACTCCTGCGATCTTGTGAAGGAGCGGCATGTTCCCCCCGCCGGTCGACCCGAACAGGACCGAGGACAGCGTAGATCCCCGGGGCATCTAACGGACAGCACTTGACGTACCCGCATGATCCCCGCGGAGCACCCGCCCCCCGGTCCTCATCCCGCCAATTCCGGAACCCCCGGGAAAATGACACGACGTCCCCAGGTGACCCGGACACGCCGCCGCCCGCGCCTTGCGGCCCGCGCGACGACACCTCCCATAAGATCAACTCGCTGTGACGACTCGATCACCGGGGTGCCCTTAACCCGCTCCGGCCTGCGCGTCCCCTGCCCGCGGCGGACGGCGCGGCAGCGCGCCGCGCCCGGAACCCGCGCCCCGACACTCCCCGACACGCCACGAAGCACCGCGCGACGCGCGCACGTGATGCGGCGCGTCCGGCGCGGTGGCGGATCGGCGGGCGGGACGGGTCAGTGCGCGGCGTCCTGCCAGGTCCGGCCGGTGCCCATCGACACCTCCAGCGGGGCCCGCAGCTCGTACGCGCCCGCCATCTGCTCCTCGACGAGCCCCTTGACGCGGTCGAGCTCCCCGGACGCGACCTCCAGGACGAGCTCGTCGTGCACCTGCAGCAGCACCCGGGACGCCAGGTCGGCGCCGCGCAGGGCCCGGTCGACGTTCAGGCTCGCGACCTTGACGATGTCGGCGGCCGACCCCTGGATCGGGGCGTTGAGGGCCATCCGCTCGGCCATCTCGCGGCGCTGCCGGTTGTCGGAGTTCAGATCCGGCAGGTAGCGGCGGCGGCCCAGGATCGTCTCGGTGTAGCCGTCGCGGCGGGCGCGGGCCACCACGTCGCGCAGGTAGTCGCGGACGCCGCCGAACTGCTCGAAGTACTCCTCCATCAGCCCGCGCGCCTCGTCCGGCGCGATGCGCAGCTGCTGCGACAGCCCGTACGCCGACAGGCCGTAGGCGAGCCCGTAGTTCATCGCCTTGATGCGCGCGCGCAACTCGGAGTCGATCTGCTCGGGCGGCAGCCCGAACACGCGGGACGCCGTGATGGTGTGGAAGTCGGCACCGGAACCGAACGCCTCCAGCAGCGCCTCGTCCTCCGACAGGTGCGCCATGATCCGCAGCTCGATCTGCGAGTAGTCGGCGGTCAGCAGCGTCTCGTAGCCGTCGCCGACGACGAACGCCTCGCGGATCCGCCGCCCCTCCTCGGTGCGGATCGGGATGTTCTGCAGGTTCGGGTCGGTGGACGACAGCCGCCCCGTCGCCGCGACCATCTGGTTGAACGTCGTGTGGATGCGGCCCGCGTCGTCGGCCATCGGGATGAGGGAGTCGACGATGCTCTTCAGCTTCGCGACCTCCCGCCACCGCAGGATGTGCTCCAGGACCGGGTGCCCCTCCTTCTCCAGCAGGTTGCTGAGCGCCTCGGAGTCGGTGGTGTAGCCGGTCTTGGTGCGCTTGGTCTTCGGCAGGCCCAGCTCGTCGAACAGCACCTGCTGCACCTGCTTCGGCGACCCCAGGTTGAACTCGCGGCCCACGGCGGCGTGCGCGTCCTGCTCCTGCTGCTTCACCTGCCCGCCCAGCGTCGCCGACAGGCCCGCCAGATGATCGGCGTCCACCGCGATGCCCGCCCGCTCCATCCCGGCGAGGACGCCGACGAGCGGAAGCTCGACCTCGTGCAGCAGCCGCGTCGCGCCGCGCTTCTCCAGGTCGGCGTCCAGGACGTCGGCGAGTTCGGCGACCGCCCGCGCCCGGACGGCCAGGGCCTCCGCGGCCTCCTCCTCGCCCGACCCGTCCAGCGTGAGCTGCCCCGAGTCCTCGGCCTCGCCGCGCAGCTCCCGGTGCAGGTAACGCAGGGCGAGGTCGGCCAGGTCGAACGTGCGCTGCCCGGGCAGCGCCAGGTACGCCGCCAGCGCGGTGTCGCTGGTGAGCCCCGCCAGCGTCAGGCCGCGCGCCGCCAGCGCCAGCATCGGGCCCTTCGCCTCGTGCATCGCCTTCGGGCGGGCCCCGTCGCCGAGGTACGCGGCGAGGGCCCGCTCGTCGTCCTCGATCAGCTCCGCCGGGTCGAGGTGGACGGCCGGGCCGTCCTTCGACGCGAGGGCGAGCGCCGTGATCTCCCCCGTGCCGCGCCCCCACGTCCCGGTGACGGCGACGCCGAGGCGTCCGGCGGAGTTCGCGTCCAGCCACGCCGCCAGAGCGCCCGGCTCCACCTTCTCCAGGTCGACCTCGAAGCCCTCGTCGGCCTCCGGCTCGGCGGCCGACAGCGTGGAGTACAGCCGCTCCCGCAGCACCCGGAACTGCAGCGAGTCGAACAGCGTGTGGATCTCCTCGCGGTCCCACTGGCCCATCGACAGCTGCGGCGGCGTCAGCTCCAGCCCGACCTCGGTGTCGAGCCGGTTGAGCTGCTGGTTGCGGATCACCCCGGACAGATGCTCGCGCAGGTTGTCGCCCGCCTTGCCCTTGATCTCGTCGACCCGGTTCACCAGCGTGTCGAGGTCGCCGAACTTGCCGAGCCACTTCGCGGCCGTCTTCGGGCCGACGCCCGGCACGCCCGGCAGGTTGTCGCTGCTCTCCCCCACCAGCGCGGCCAGCTCCCGGTACCGCTCCGGCGGCACCCCGTACTTGGCCTCCACGGCCGCCGGGTCCATCCGGGCGAGCTCCGACACGCCCTTCACCGGATACAGGACCGTGACATGCTCGTTCACCAGCTGGAACGCGTCCCGGTCACCGGTGACGACCAGCGTCTCCATCCCCGCGACGGTCGCCTGCACCGACAGGGTGGCGATGATGTCGTCGGCCTCGAACCCCGCCACCGACATCCGCGGGATCCGCAGCGCGTCCAGCACCTCGAAGATCAGGCTCACCTGGCTGCGGAACTCGTCCGGCGTCTTCGCCCGGCCCGCCTTGTACTCCACGTACTGCTCGTGCCGGAACGTCGGCTCCGACCGGTCGAACGCCACCGCGATGTGCGACGGCCGCTCGTCCCGCAGGACATTGATGAGCATCGAGGTGAAGCCGTACACCGCGTTCGTCGGCTGCCCGTCGGTCGTGTTGAAATTCTCGACCGGCAACGCGAAGAACGCCCGGTAGGCCAGGGAGTGCCCGTCGAGCAGGAGAAGCCGTTCACGCTTGTCAGGGGTCGCTGCTGTCATCGCCACACAAGGACTCTAGTCTGCGCGTACGACAGTTTTGTGGAGGCGTAAGTGACAGACCCCAACGGCGTGACCTCCGAAGACCGGACGGACGCCGACACCGGCACCGACGCCGCCGCCGGAACCGACGCCGGAGCCGGAGCCGGTTCGGACGACCGCGCGAAGGTCATCGCCGAACTCGCCCGCTACGACGCGGGAACCGACCTCGCGCAGGCGATGGGCATCGAGTACGTGGAAGCGACCGCCGAACGCGTCGTCGCCCGCATGCCCGTCAAGGGCAACACCCAGCCCTACGGACTCCTGCACGGCGGCGCGTCCTGCGTCCTCGCCGAATCCATCGGCTCCGTCGGGTCCGCGATCCACGCCGGCCCCGGGCGCATCGCCGTCGGCATCGAGATCAACGCCACCCACCACCGGTCGGCGACCGAAGGGCACGTCACCGGCGTCGCCACCCGCGCCCACGGCGGCCGCACCCTCGCCACCTACGACATCGTCATCACCGACGACCAGGACCGCCGCGTCTGCACCGCGCGCCTGACCTGCATGCTGCGGGACGCCCCCGGATCCTGACCCGCCCGCCGGGGCCGACGCCCCCGCGTTCTTCGCGAGACCTTTGCGACGGGACGCCGCACCTCTGTACCGTGGCTCGGAACGGCCCGGGATCACTGAGTAGACAACGTACGCGCCGGGGAAGGTTCGTGCGGCCCCAAAGGTGATCCCGGGTCAACGTCTGTCCAGGCCACGGGCCCGGGCAGGACGCGCGTACGCCCGCCGGGACCGGACGAACCGGACCCGGCGGGCGTACGACTCGCCGTCAGTCTTTCGCGGCGCCTCCGGCGTCATCACCGCCGTCCGGCTCACCGGCCTCGCCGCCCGGCTTCCCGGCCTCCCCGGGCTCGGGCTCCTCGGCCTCGACCGCGTCGCCGATGTCACCGCCCAGATACGCCGCACGGACCTGCGGATCGTCCAGCAACTCCGACGCCGCCGCCGACTTCACCACACGCCCCGTCTCCAGGACGTACGCGCGATGCGCGATCTGCAGCGCCTGCTGGGCGTTCTGCTCAACCAGCAGCACCGTCGTGCCCCGCCGGTTGATCTCCTCGATGATCGAGAAGATCTGCTGCACCAGCATCGGCGCCAGCCCCATCGACGGCTCGTCCAGCAGCAGCACCTTCGGCTTGGCCATCAGCGCCCGGCCGATCGCCAGCATCTGCTGCTCGCCGCCCGACATCGTGCCGCCCGCCTGCGTCCGGCGCTCCGCCAGCCGCGGGAACAGCTCGTACGCCTCCGCCAGCTCCTTGGACGAGTCGTCCCGGCGGGCGTACGCGCCCATCAGCAGGTTCTCCTCGACCGTCATGCCGGGGAAGATCCCCCGGCCCTCCGGCGCCTGCCCGATGCCCGCCAGCACCCGCTTGTGGCCCGGCATCTTGCTGATGTCGGCCCCATCGAACCGCACCGCGCCCGCCGACAGGTCCCGCAGCCCCGACACCGTCTTCAGCGTCGTCGTCTTCCCCGCGCCGTTCGCGCCGATCAGCGTGACGATCTCACCCCGGTCGACCTGCACGCTGATGCCCTTCAGCGCCGCGATCTTCCCGTAGTGGACATGGATGTCATCGATCTCAAGAAGCATCGGCCGGAGCCCCCAGATACGCCTCAATGACCCGCGGGTCGTTCTGCACCTCGGCCGGCAACCCGTCCGCGATCTTCTGCCCGAAGTCCAGCACCGCCACCCGGTCGCTGATCCCCATCACCAGGCCCATGTCGTGCTCGATCAGCAGCACGGTCACCCCGGTGTCACGGATCCGGCGGATCAGATCCTGCAGCGCCACCTTCTCCGCCGGGTTCATCCCGGCCGCCGGCTCGTCCAGCAGCAGCAGCTTCGGCTCCGTCGCCAGCGCCCGCGCGATCTCCAGCCGCCGCTGGTCACCGTACGGCAGGTTCTTCGCCAGCTCCCCGGACCGGTGCGGAATCCCCACCAGCTCCAGCAGCTCCCGCGCCCGCTCCCGGCCCTGCCGCTCCTCGCGGCGATGCCACGGCAACCCGAGCGCCGCACCGACGAACCCCGTCCGATGATGCGCGTCCGTGCCCACCAGAACGTTCTCGACGGCCGTCATGTTGTGGAACAACCGGACGTTCTGGAACGTGCGCGCCACGCCCAGCTTCGTCACCGTGAACCGCTTCTTGCCGTCGATCCGCTTCCCGTCGAACACCACCTGGCCCTCGGTCGGCCGGTACACGCCGGTGGTCACGTTGAACACCGTCGTCTTGCCCGCACCGTTCGGCCCGATCAACGCGAAGATCTCGCCCTTGCGGATCCCGATGTCGACCTTGTTCAGCGCCACGACACCGCCGAACCGCATCACGACGTCCCGCAGTTCGAGCAGCACCGTGCCCTCGTCCGAGCCCTTCACTTGCTCACCTCCGGCGCGGTCGCGTCCTGCTGCGCGCCGACCTCGGCGCCCATATGGCCCATGCCGCCGCCGCCTTCCGCCAGCTCCGCCTTCCGCTGCCGGGACGGCCACAACCCCTCCGGCCGGAAGATCATCATGGCCACCAGCGCGGCACCGAAGATCAGCATCCGGTAGTCGTCCAGGAACCGGAACCGCTCCGGCAGCCACGCCACCACGAACGCCCCCAGCATCGCGCCCGGAATGCTCCCCGAACCGCCCAGCACCACCGCCGCCAGCACCAGCGCCGACACCATGAACTCGAAGTTCGTCGGCAGGATCGACGTCTGCTTCGCCGCGAACACCACGCCGCCGCTGCCGCCGATCGCCGCGCCGATCGCGAACGCCGCCAGCTTGAACCGGAACGTCGGCACGCCCATCAGCTCCGCGGCGTCCTCGTCCTCACGGATCGACGTCCACGCACGACCCACCCGCGACCGCTCCAGGCGCTTCACGAAGATGATCGCCAGAACGATGAAGAACACCAGCATGTAGTAGTACGGCCGCGAATCCAGGATCCCGTAACTGAACGGCTGCACACCGAAGATCTCGAACTCCGACAACGTCGGCGGGTGCGGGATCCCCTGCACGCCCCGCGGACCGTTCACGTAGTCGCTGTTGTTCGCCGTCCGCTTGACGATCTCACCGAAGCCCAGCGTCACGATCGCCAGGTAGTCGCCCCGCAACCGCAGCGTCGGCGCCCCCAGGATCACCCCGGACGCCGACGCGAACACGATCGCCAGGACCAGCGTCTCCCAGAAACTCCAGTCGTACTTCACCGCGAAGATCGCGATGGTGTACCCGCCGACCGCGTAGAACGCGACATACCCCAGGTCCAGCAGACCCGCCATGCCGACCACGACGTTCAACCCGATCGCCAGCAGCACATAGATGGCGATCTGGTCACTGAGCATCGACGCCCAGTCCGCGCCGCTCGGCGCCATGAAACTGCCGATCGCGTTACTCGGCAGCAGCACCGCACCGATGATCAGCAGGACGTACACGCCCCAGCGCTGCCACCCGGCGGCACCCGCCCACCAGTCGCGCAACGGATCCAGCGACAGACCGCCGCCATTGCTCTTCGAGGGAAGCTTCTTCGTCATGTTCATGCGCGCGCCCGCTGCAGAGACTCACCGAGAATGCCGGTAGGACGGAACATCAGAATCAGGATCAGCAGCGTGAACGCCACGACGTCCCGCCACTCCGAACCGAAGATGCTCGAGCCGTACATCTCCAGCAGCCCCAGCACGAAGCCGCCCACCAGAGCACCGCGAATGTTCCCGATACCACCGAGAACCGCCGCCGTGAACGCCTTGATGCCCAGCAGGAAGCCCACGAAGTACTCCGTCTGCTCGAACCGCAGGAAGTACAGCGCCGCCGCCACGCCCGCCATCACACCGCCCACGACGAACGTCACCGACACCACCCGGTCGATGTTCACGCCCATCAGCACCGCGGTCTCCGGATCCTGCGCCGTCGAACGGATGCCCCGCCCCAGCCGCGTCCGGTTAACGAACTGATCCAGCGCCACCATCATCAGCACCGAACCGAAGAAGATGATGAGCGCCACGTTCGTGATCTCGATCGGACCGATCGAGATCACCGTGTTCATCTCCCGGAAGTGCTCGCTGACCGGAAGCTTGCCGCCCTCCTTCGACGTCCCGAAGATCAACGGCACCAGCACCGTCGCGAACAACTGCTGGATGAAGATCGACGCGCCGATCGCCGAGATCAACGCCGCCAGCCGCGACGCCCCCCGTTTACGCAACGGCCGGTACGCCACCACCTCCAGCAGCATCGCGCCGCCGCCGGCCACAGCACCGGCCACCACCCCGCACAGGACCACCACGCCGATGAGCGCGATCCCGTTCAGGTCCGAGACGCCCAACCCCCGCACCGTCCACAGGGCCGCGAACGTCCCCGCCATGAAGATGTCGGCATGAGCGAAGTTGATCAGCCGGAGCACGCCGTAGACCATCGTGTAGCCCAGCGCCAGCAGAGCGTAGATCGCCCCCAGCGCCAGCCCGTCGATGGTCGACGGCCAGAATTGATTGATGAAGTCGTCGAGCACCTTTGGTCGCCCTTTGTGAAAAGGAGCGGGAGCGCTGTAGCGCTCCCGCTCCCGCGCCATCAGGGAGGTCTGTCACCAGGCGTGGTAACGCCTAGGAGACCTTCGCTTCGTTCGCGTTGCCGAGGAGCTTGATCGCCTTGCCCTGCACCTCGTAGATGAAGATGTCCTGCGCCGCCAGCTCACCGTTCTCGTCGAACTTGATCGGCTTGCCGACACCGTCGAAGCTCACCGTCGACAGGAACTTGTTGATCTCCTCCGGCGTCGTGTTGCCCGCCTCGACGGCCTTGATGAACGCCGTCGCCGCGTCGTACCCCTCGGTCGAGTAGATCGCGACCTCGGAGCCGAACTTCGCCTTGTAGTCGTCCGCGAACTTCTTCGCGTTCGCGTTCGTCTTTCCGTCCGTGTCGATCAGGCACCCGCAGCTCAGCAGCGCGCCCTGCGCGTTCTCCTCACCGATGCCGTGATGAGCTCGGAGGCCAGCGAACCGTCGCCCGACATCATCTTGCCCTCGTAGCCGGCCTCCGCCAGCTGCTTGAACAACCGCCCGGCGACCGCGTAGTACCCGCCGAAGTACACCGCGTCCGGCTTGAACTCCGTGATCTTGTTGACCGTCGAGGAGTAGTCCGTCGCGTTGTCGTCGACCGCGTCGGTCTGCACCGTCACGCCCTTGGCCTTGACCGCCGACCCGATCGCGTCGGCCAGCCCCTTGCCGTAGTCCTGGTTGTCGTGGACCGTGAAGACCTTCTTGGCCCCGAACGATCCCGACAGGAACGTCGCGACGCCCGCGCTCTGCACCGCGTCGTCCGCGACCACCCGGTGCCACCACTGCCAGTCCTTCTCCGCGAGCGTGATGCTCGTCGCCGACGGCGACACGCTCGGGATCTTCGCCTCCTCAAGGATCGGCCCCACGCTCTGGGACTCGCCCGAGAAGGCCGGACCGATCAGCCCGACGATCTTGTCCTGCTTCACCGCGCCCAGCGCCAGCGTCGTCGCCTGCTCCGGCTTCCCCTGGCTGTCATAGGTCTTGAAGTTGATCTTGACCTCGGGGTTGGTGGCGTTGTACTGCTCGATCGCCAACTGCGCGCCCTGCTTGGGCGGAATCACCAGACCCGAGTTCTCCCCGGTCAGGTCTCCCATGAACCCGATCGTGATCGAGTCGCCGTCGCCCGAGCCGCCGTCATCGCCGCCGCACGCCCCGGCGCCGAGCGCGAGCACCGCGCTCATCGCCACCGCGCCGGCGACCCTCATCATGTTGCGCCGCAAGGTGCCCAACCTTTCCATCCGGATCCGGGAAGGGATCGGGTACGAGTCGTGATCCCGCGCGACGCCTTCCCGTGGATGGGGAGAAATCGGTCACTCGGGACCGCCTATGTCGTACACCGTGGACCCGACACAGATCAGCACCCCCGGATAGAAGGGTTACTCGTTCGTTACTCCCCCGTGCTCATCGGGATCCGCGCGACCAACAGCGACGATTACTCACAGTGACGACCATGGCCGGTCCGGCGCACGCGCATTGGCCCTTGACAACGCGCGAAATGACGGCCAGAGGAGTCAGGTCCCGGCGGACTCGCCGCCCGCACCTGCGACGACCGCCTCCGCGACGGCCCGCATCGTGAGCCGGCGGTCCATGGACGTCTTCTGGATCCACCGGAACGCCTCGGGTTCGGTCCACCCGTGCGCCTGCTGCAGCAGCCCCTTCGCCCGGTCGACGACCTTCCGCGTCTCCAGCCGCTCCTGCAGCCCCGCGACCTCGGCCTCGAGCGCACGCATCTCGGTGTACCGGCTGACCGCCATCTCGATCGCGGGCGCCAGATCGGTCTTCGAGAACGGCTTCACCAGGTAGGCCATCGCACCGGCCTCGGTGGCCCGCTGCACCAGCTCACGCTGCGAGAACGCGGTGAGGATGACGACGGGCGCGATCCGTTCGGCCGAGATCCGCTCGGCGGCCGAGATCCCGTCGAGCACCGGCATCTTGACGTCGAGGATCACGAGATCGGGCTTCAGGTCCGACGCGAGCCGAACGGCCGCCTCGCCGTCCCCGGCCTCGCCCACGACCTCGTAACCGTCCTCCTGCAGCATCTCCTTGAGGTCCAGCCGGATCAGGGCCTCGTCTTCTGCGATCACAACTCGCCGAGCGCTCTCCGTCACGCGCACGAGACTACCGGGACGCGCTACCCTAGTACCCGTCGCCCCTCACCAAGGGGTGACAAACTGGACACCAAGGGACATGTCCCGAGAAAATACGCCCCGGTACTCCAATCGGCCGAGAGAGCGGTCTCAAACACCGTACAGTGTGGGTTCGAATCCCACCCGGGGCACAATCCATCAGTCGCCACCCACTTCGGGGGTGGCTTTTTAGTTTCCGCATCTACGCTTCTCTCGCAAGTCACTCCAAATTTGCACATACCGTCACCATTCTAAACTGTCAGTGGTGGGCGAGAGACTCGCCGTATGTATCCAGACGAGGTCGTTCAGCAGGCCCTGAAGCTTTCCCGAGAGGGCTGGACGGATCGTGAGGTGGCACGTCGCTGCGGCGTCTCGATGGGCGCGGTTCAAAAGTGGCGCAGCGGCACCCGACGACACAAGCGCGGTCCCGCGCGGGGAGAGCCATACGACGGCAGGATCAAGCGAGACTGCCCACGGTGCTACGGCCGCTCGTTGAACAGCCAGAGTTACGCGTACCTGTTAGGCGTCTACTTGGGCGATGGCCATATCGTCGCGACCACCAAAGGTTGCTATCGCCTCTCGCTGAGTTGTTGTGCCACCTGGCCTGGACTCATCGATGCCGCCGAAATGGCCATGGCGGCCGTCATGCCCCTGTCCAGAGTTCACCGCCGATCCCGCCAGGGCTCGATCGATGTGGAGAGCCAGTCAAAACACTGGCCGTGCTTATTCCCACAGCATGGGCCCGGGCGGAAGCACGAGAGGAAGATCGAGCTCGCTAACTGGCAGAAGGAGATCGTCGAGGAATACACCCAGGAGCTGGTGAGCGGGCTCGTCCACTCAGACGGATGCCGCAGCATGAATCGGGTTCGGCGACCGGCCGCCGGTGGGGATCGGTGGTACGAGTATCCGCGCTACTTCTTCACGAACGAGTCCATGGACATCCAGGGGATCTTCAAGGATGCGCTGGATCGGCTCGGGATCGCGTGGAAGCAGGCGAACCGGAAGAACATCTCGGTCGCGCGGCGGGAGGCGGTGGCGCGGTTGGACGAGTTCGTGGGGCCGAAGTTTTAGGGCCGTTGGCCGGAGCGATCTCTAAATGAGATCGGCTGGTGATGTGCCGGGCGGCCTTCGGGCCGCCCGGCGGATCGGGTCAGTGCTGGGTGCCGATGGCGTCGCCGATGATGTGGACGCGCAGGGAGTTGGTGGAGCCGGGGGTGCCGGGCGGGGATCCCGCGACGACGACGACGCGGTCGCCCTTCTGGGCGCGGCCGAGTTCGAGGAGGGCTTGTTCGACCTGGCCGAACATGGCGTCGGTGTGGTCGACCTGGGGGACGATGAAGGTTTCCACGCCCCAGACGTGGGCGAGGCGTCCGCGGACGGCGGGGACGGAGGTGAAGGCCAGCAGCGGGATGGGCGAGCGGTAGCGGGAGAGGCGGCGGGCCGTTTCGCCGGACATGGTGAAGGCGGCGAGGGCCTCGGCTCCGACGATGGCGCCGACTTCGGCGGCGGCGCGGGCGATGGCGCCGCCGACGGTTTCGGGGACGCGGTCGAGGGTGTGGGTGGCCTGGAGGGCCGCTTCTTCGGCGGTGCAGACGATGCGGCTCATCGTCTGGACGGATTCGATCGGGTACTGGCCGACGCTGGTTTCGCCGGAGAGCATGACGGCGTCGGCGCCTTCGAAGACGGCGTTGGCGACGTCGGAGGTTTCGGCGCGGGTGGGGCGCGGGGCGGAGATCATCGATTCGAGCATCTGGGTGGCGACGATGACCGGGCGGGCCTTCTCGCGGCAGAGTTCGATGGCGCGTTTCTGGACGATCGGGACTTGTTCGAGGGGGAGTTCGACGCCGAGGTCGCCGCGGGCGACCATGATGCCGTCGAAGGCGGCGACGATCTCGGGGAGGCGTTCGACCGCCTGGGGCTTTTCGATCTTGCCGATGAGGGGGACGCGGACGCCTTCTTCTTCCATGATCTGGTAGCAGATGTCGGCGTCGGCGGGTGTGCGGACGAAGGAGAGGGCGACGAGGTCGACGCCGAGGCGCAGGGCCCAGCGGAGGTCTTCCTCGTCTTTTTCGGTGAGTGCGGGGACGCTGACGGGGACGCCGGGCAGGTTGAGGCCCTTGTTGTCGGAGACCATGCCGCCGACGGTGACGGTGGTGCGGACGCGGGGGCGTCGACCTCGGTGACGCGGAGGGCGACGCGGCCGTCGTCGATGAGGACGGTGTCGCCGGGTCCGACGTCGCCGGGGAGGCCCTTGTAGGTGGTGGAGACCTCGCGGCGCGTGCCGGGGACGTCCTCGGTGGTGATGGTGAAGTCGTCGCCGAGGGTGAGCCGGACGGGGCCGTCGGGGAAGCGGCCGATGCGGATTTTGGGACCCTGGAGGTCCGCGAGGATGCCGACGCCGCGTCCGGTGGCGTCGGCGGCGGCCCTGAGGCGCTGGTAGACCTCTTCGTGGGTGGCGTGGTCGCCGTGGCTCATGTTGAGCCGGGCGACGTCGATGCCGGCTTCCACGAGGGCGTTGATCTGCTCGGTGCTGGAGCAGGCGGGGCCGATGGTGCTGACTATTTTCGCTCGACGGGTCACGTCCACAACCGTACTTAGTTACTGGTCGGTACGGTTATTTCTGCAGTATGCGGTCCCCCAGGGTTCACCGATTGGTCTAGGACAAGGTCTAGACCACGGCCTTGAACGCGTCGACGGCGGCCTGGGAGAACGCCTTGAGGTCGTCGGGCTTGCGGCTGGACACCAGTACGTTGGGTCCGCCTTCGCAGATTTTTACCTCTTCGTCGACCCAGGTGGCGCCGGCGTTGCGCAGGTCGGTCTGCAGGCTGGGCCACGAGGTGATGGTACGCCCGCGGACGACGTCGGCTTCGACGAGCGTCCAGGGGCCGTGGCAGATGACGGCGACGGGCTTGCCGGCGTCGAAGAACGAGCGGGCGAACGCGACGGCCTTGGGCTGCATGCGGAGGAAGTCGGGGTTGGCGACGCCGCCGGGGAGGACGAGTCCGTCGTAGCGGCCGTGGTCGGTGTCTTCGACGGTGGCGTGGACGGTGAAGGTGTCGCCCTTGTCGAGGTGGTTGAACGCCTGGATCTCGCCGGTCTGCGTGGAGACGAGTTCGGGTGTGCCTCCGGCCTGTTCGACGGCGGTCCAGGGTTCGGTCAGCTCGACCTGTTCGGTGCCTTCGGGGGCGCACAGGAACGCGATCGTCTTGCCCTGCAGGTCGTTCGGCATGATGACCTCCGTTTTGTCGGGTTCTCTGTCGCCGTGCCCGTCGGACGGGGGTGGTATGCAGGGTGTCGTGAACGCCACGGGATATCGGGAGGTGCCGGCGCCGGGCCGGGCGGGGCTGGTGTGCGCGTGGTCGGCGGCGTTGCCGGACGGTGCGGCGCCGTTCGTCCAGCGGGTGGTGCCGGACGGGTGCGTGGATCTGATCTGGTGGCGTGCGGAGATCGTGGTGGCGGGGCCGGACACGGGGCCGATGCCGGCGATGATGCGGCCGGGCGACGCGGTGGTGGGGGTGCGGTTAGGGCCGGGTGCGGCGCGCCGGTGCTGGGGGTTCCGGCGGACGCGGTGCGGGACGTCCGGGTGCCGTTGCGGGAGTGTGGGGCGCGGGGCGGACCGGCTGGCGGAGGCGGTGGCGTCGGCGGGACGGGTGGGCGAGCGGCGGTCGGTGCTGGTGCGGGGGGTCGAGGGCCGTGCGGCGGAGCCGGTGGATCCGATGGTGCGGGCGGTGGTGTCGGGGCTGGTGGGGGGTTCGGTGCGGGATGTGGCGGACGCGGTGGGGTTGAGCGAGCGGCAGTTGCGGCGGCGGTCGCTGGCGGCGTCGGGTACGGGCCGAAGGTGCTGCAGCGGGTGCAGCGGTTCCAGCGGGGGTTGCGGCTGGTGCGGGCGGGACGGGCGGCGGCGGAGGCGGCGTACGAGGCGGGGTTCGCCGATCAGGCGCATTTCGCGCACGAGGTGCGGGACCTGGCCGGGACGCCGCTCCGCGACCTGGTCTAGCGTGCGAGCCTGCCGTGGGCGCGCAGGACGCGCAGGCGTTCGACGTCTGGACGCCGCGCCATTCGTGGCGGGTGATGGGGGTCCAGACGGGGAAGTCGATGTCCCAGCCGCCGTCGTCGTCCTGGGCGTCGATGAGGGCGTCGAGTTCGGTGTCGATGGTGCGGCGGGGGTGGAGGCGGGCGCCGAGGCCGCCGGGGTCCGGGGCGAAGTCGAGGGCGGTGTGGTGGTCGCTTCCGACGGCGGCGAGGGCGTCGCGGTGGCGGGTGAAGGCTGCTCGGGCGCGTTCGCGGTCGGGGACGTGGTCGAGGAAGTCGAGGACTGCGAGGACGTCGTAGGGCCCGAATTCGGGGTCGCCGTGTTCGAGTCGCCGCCAGCAGAAGTCGGTGGCGGTCTTGAGCCAGGGGTGGTCGGTGCGGGCGCGGTGGAGGCGTCCGGCGAGGGAGGCGGTGGGGTTGATGGCGCCGGGCGGGTCGTCGGGGGTCTGCCACCAGGGTGCGTGGGGGGTGTCGCGGACGGTGGGCAGGACGAACGGTACGCCGCCGTCCGGGGTGGTGATGGTGGTGAGGTGGTCGGCGATGCGGGTGGCGGCGGGGTCGTCGGCGGCGCCGGCTTCGTGGAGGATGTCCAGGGCGTGCTGGGCGGGGACGGGCTGGCTGGCGGTGCCGCGCAGGTCGGGTTCGAGTGCGTTGCCGTAGCCGCCGTCGGGGTTCTCGTAGGGGCGGAGGGCGGCGAGGACGGGTTCGGGTGCGCCGCCGCGGAAGTGCAGGGCGAAGCGGTGGCGGTCTATGACGCGGGCGTTGCGGAGCATGAACTCCCAGGCCCGTTCGATGTGTTCGCTGGTCAGGGTCTTCATGGGCTTCACCGTAGGGCCGGCGGGCGTGGCGGGGCTTGTAGGAATCGGCCGCGCGGGCTCGGCCGGAGCCGGGCCCGCGTCGGCGATCCCGGGGCCGGGGTTCGCACGCGCCGGGGCCTGGGCCTTTTCCGGTCAGCTCACGCAGTCGCCCCAGTCGGCGGATTCGTCGAGCCGTTCGGAGGGCTGGGTGAGGCTGTACCAGCAGCCGGAGTCGTCGCGGAAGACGGCTTCGACGCCGTAGGGGCGGCGTTCCGGCTTCTGGACGAACTCGACGCCCGCGGCGGACAGGCGTTCGTAGTCGGCCCGGCAGTCGTCGGTGTGGAAGGCGCGGCGCCGAGGACGCCTTTGGCGATGAGCTTCTTCATCTGCTCGCCGGATTCGGCGTCCATGGTGGGCGGGCCGGGGACCATGAGGGTGAGGCTGAGGTCGGGCTGGTCTTTGGCGCCGACGGTGACCCATCGCATGCCGCCTTCGCCGAGGGTGATGTCGTCGCGCGGTTCGAGGCCGAGCGTGCCGGTGAAGAAGTCTTTGGCGGAGTCTTGGTCGAGGCACCAGACGGTGACGAGGCCGACATTGGTGATCATGATGGGTGTCCCTTCTGAGCTGGGCCGATGCCGATGACTCTAGGGAGGGGCGTGGTCGGGGGCCTTCTCGAGAATTGCTCGGCGCCCGGGGAACCCTCCGGCCCACAGCAGGACGAAGCAGCCGGGAACGGTGTGCGCCCCGGGGCCGCCGGAGCGGCGGCGGAACTCGGTGGGGGTCATGCCGGTCTGCCGTTTGAAGCTGGTGCAGAAGGTGCCGAGGCTGCTGAAGCCGACGAGCATGCAGATCTCGGTGACGGTGAGGTCGGCGGTGCGCAGGAGGTCCTGGGCGCGTTCGATGCGGCGGCGGGCGAGGTAGCGGCCGGGCGTCTCGCCGTAGACGTCGGCGAACAGCCGGACGAAGTGGTAGCGGGAGTATCCGGCGCGTGCGGCGACGGCGGCGACGTCGAGGGGGTCGGCCCAGTCGCGGTCCATGGTGTCTTTGGCCAGCCGCATGCTGCGCAGCACGCTGGTGTCGGCGGGCGCGGTTCCCATGTCGCCGATGCTGGCACATGCCTCGGACGGACGCCGCGCGGCGAGCGTCCCGGCGTACCCCGCGGCGAGCGCCCCGCCGAGCGTCCCGGCGTGCGGGGACCCCGG
>NZ_MKJY01000107.1 GCF_001942465.1 Actinomadura sp. CNU-125 | reverse complement strand
CGGCGCCCGCCGCGGCCGGGGCGGAGAGGCCCGCGGCGGCGAGCGGGAACAGCATGGCCAGCCCCGCCGCGGTCGCGGCCAGGGCACGGACGCCGCGCCCCTCCCAGTCGTCCCCGTAGGCGGCGGCCTCGACGTCCTCCAGTTCGGCGGCGAACTCGGCGGCGTCGGCGTGGCGCGCCGCCGGGTTCTTCGCCATGCCCCGGGCGAGCAGCGGGCGCAGCGGCTCGGGGAAGTCCTCCAGCGGGACGGGCCGGGTGAGGTGCTGCGCCCGCAGCGCGGGCACGGTATCGGCGCGGTACGGGCGTTCGCCCATCACGCACTCGTAGAAGACGCAGGTCGCCGCGTAGACGTCGGCGGACGCGTCGGCCTCCTGCCCCCGCCACTGTTCGGGCGCCATGTAGGACGGGGTGCCGGAGCCGGACGCCGAACCGGTGGCGCCCGCGACGCCGAAGTCGATGAGCTTGCTGCACCCGTCGCCGGGGACCACCACGTTCGCCGGCTTGTAGTCACGGTGGACGACGCCGACGGCGTGGGCGGCGGCGAGGCCGAGCAGCGAGCCCTTCAGGACGGTCAGCGCGGCGAGCGGGTCCAGCCGTCCGTGCTCGGCGAGGACGGCCTTGAGGGAGGCGCCGTCGACCGCCTCCATCACGATCGCGGCGCCGTGCCCGCTCTCGACCAGCCGGTACAGCCGCGCGACGTGCGGGCTGGACACGCGGCCCAGCATCGCGGCCTCGTGCCGGAGCATGGCGAGCGCGGCCTCCGACCGCACCGACACGTACTTGACCGCGACCGGGAACCCCGACTCCTCGTGCACGGCCAGGACGACCCGTCCCTGCGAGCCCGCGCCGAGTTCGCGCACCTCGCGGAACCGGGCGATCTTCCAATCGTCCACGTGCTCTCCTCGACACCCTGGGGGGAACGTTGAAGGGATGCCATGGCCCGCGGACGGGCGGGCCAATCGGGGAGCCGGTCGGGTACTGCGGGCGGGAAGTCAGTTGCTGCAGTTCTGGTTCGCCAGGTCGAGGGCGAGTTCCTTGGCGCGGCCGTCCACGATCAGAAACGTGTACTGGGCCTTCGGGTTGCCCGGGACGGCGGTGAACGAGAGGTTCGGCCCTTCCCGCAGCTCCGGGTACGCCTTCTCGATCTCGGCGGCGGACGCGCCGACCGCGATCCCCTCGGGAGTGCGCACGCCCTCGGCGGCCGCGATCCGCGCGATGCCGAGGTCCGGGGAGAACGAGCCCCCGCCGTAGGGGCCTTCGCGGGGGAACTCCTTGAGGTCGAAGGAGCCGCAGCCCGCTCCGCCGGGCGGCTCGGACTTGATCGTGATGAGCCCGGTCGCCTCGGCGGCCTCCCGCGTCATCCCGAGCTTGAGCGCGCCGTACCCCTCGGGCCCGAGGCGGACCGGGCCGGCCGGTGCCGCCGACGCGCCGGGGGCGGCGGCGCCGTCCGGCCCGCCCGTGGTCGTCCCGCCCGTGGGCGACGCGGTCGTGGGCGCGACGTCCGCGATGCCGCCGGAGCCTCCGCCGTCTCCGCAGGCGGCGAGCGACAGCGGAAGCGCCAAGAGAAGCGCGATGGTCGAACGCCGATTCATTTCTTTACCCCCGTTTTACGTTCTGGGGGGTATTTCACCACGCCGGACGGGCTCTAATCGGCGCCGCGGCCCTGGTGGGACGGCCGATTGCGGGCGCGGGCCGGTGCTTGCCCCGGCCCGCGTCGTCTGCTAATCCGGCAGGTGGCGGGCCAGGAGCTGGGCGAGGTGCTCGCCCGTCCGGTCGGTGAGGAAATCGAGCTGGGTGCGGCAGCTGAACCCGTCGGCGAGGACGACGTCGCCGTCCGCCGCGTCGCGGACGGCGGGCAGCAGCCGGTGCCCGGCGACGGCGACCGACACGTCGTGGTGCCCCTTCTCGACGCCGAAGTTCCCCGCGAGCCCGCAGCAGCCGCCGACGCCGCGCACGTCGCGCCCGCGTCCCGCAGCAGCGTCTCGTCCGGGCGCCAGCCCATGACGGCGTGGTGGTGGCAGTGCGGCTGCGCGACCCCGGACACCCCCGACAGGTCGGGCGGCGTCCAGCCGTCGGTCTCGGCGAGCAGCTCGGCGAGGGTGCGGGTCGCGGCGGCGTCCTCGCGCGCCGCGGCCGCGTCCACCCCGTCGAGCAGTTCCTCGGCGTCCGAGCGGAGCACGCCCGTGCAGGACGGCTCCATCCCGACGACCTTCGCGCCGCGCCGGACGTGCGGCAGCAGCGCCCGGACGGTGCGCCGGGCCTGGGCCCGCGCGCCGTCGAGCTGGCCCGTGGAAATCCACGTGATGCCGCAGCACACCGGCCGTTCGGTCACGGTGACCCGGTAGCCCGCGTGCTCCAGCACCCGGACGGTGGCCCTGCCGACGTCGGGCGAGAACGCGTCGGTGAAGGTGTCCACGAACAGGACGACGTCGCCGTGGCGTCCCTCGGGCGAGGCGTGCGAGGAGAACCAGCGGCGGAACGTCACCGGCGCGAACTCCGGCAGCGACCGGCGCCGGTCGATCCCGGCGGCCCACGCGACCAGCGGACGCAGGCGCGCGACCGGCAGCGCGGCGTTCGCCGGACGGATCGTCGCGGGGCGCGCGCGGCCAGGCGCGTCCACCGGGGCAGCCAGCCCAGCGCGTAGTGCGCGCGCGGGCGCACCTTCCGCCGGTACTTCTGGTGCAGGGCCTCGGCCTTGTAGGAGGCCATGTCGATACCCGTGGGGCAGTCCGACGCGCACCCCTTGCAGGACAGGCACAGGTCGAGCACGTCGTGCAGGGCCTCCGAGCGCCACCCGTCCGGACCCAGCTTCCCGGACACGACCTCTTGCAGTACCCGCGCGCGCCCCCGCGTGGAGTCCTTCTCTTCCCGGGTCGCGACAAAGGACGGGCACATCACCCCGCCCGCGCCCGTGTTGTCCGCCCGGCACTTGCCGATGCCGGTGCACCGGTGGACGGCCCGCGACAGGTCGCCCCGGTCGTCCCGGTAGGCCAGCCCCAGCGGCAGCTCCCGCCGGGTCGCCCGCGGCACCCGCGCGGCCCGCAGGTCGGCGTCGACCGGCGCGGGACGCACGATGATCCCCGGGTTGAGGACGCCGTCGGGGTCGAACAGGTCCTTGACGTCCGCGCACAGGGCGAGGGCCTCGTCCGAGTACATGTGGGGGAGCAGTTCGCCGCGCGCGCGCCCGTCGCCGTGCTCCCCGGACATGGTGCCGCCGTGCCGGGCGGCGAGCGCCGCCGCGTCCTGGAGGAAGTCGCGGAACACCCGCGTGCCGCCCGCCCGGCCGAACGGGAAGTCGATGCGCACGTGCACGCAGCCGTCGCCGAAGTGCCCGTACGGGACGCCCGTCAGGCCGTGCTCGCCGAGCAGCGCCTCGAACTCGCGCAGGTAGACGCCGAGCCGCTCGGGCGGGACGGCCGCGTCCTCCCACCCGGCATGTGCCTGCTCCCCGTCGGGGGTGCGGGCGACGAGGCCCGAGCCGTCCTCGCGGATGCGCCACAGCGCGTCCGCGAGCGCCATGTCGTCGACGAGCATCGAGCCGGTGCAGGCCGAGTCGGCGACGACCCGCGCCGCGGTGGCCGCCAGCGCGCCCGCGTCCGGCCCGGCCAGCTCCACCAGCAGCCAGCCCGAGCCCTTCGGCAGCTCCGGGACCGCGCCGGGCCCGCGCCGCTCCGCCACCACGCTCGTGATCCGCGAGTCCAGGCCCTCGCAGGCGACCGGGCCGTGCGGCAGGAGCGCCGGGACGGCGTCGGCGGCCTCGGCCATCGACCCGTATCCCAGCACGACCAGCAGCCGGTGCTCCGGCTCGCGCACCATCCGCAGCCGCGCCGCCAGGGTCAGCGCGAGCGTGCCCTCGCTGCCGACCAGCGCGCGCGCCACGTCGAACCGCCGCTCCGGCAGCAGATGCTCCAGCGAGTACGCCGACACCTGCCGCCCGAACCGCCCGAACTCCGTCCGGATCAGCGCGAGATGCTCCGCCGCCACCCCGCGGAGCCGCTCCAGCAGCGGGGAACCGAGCGCGTCCGGGGCCGCGTCGCCCGGCACGTCGCCGAGGCGCAGCCGCTCGCCCGTCCCGGTCACCACGTCCAGCCCGAGGACGTTGTCGCTGGTGCGGCCGTAGCCGAGCGCCCGCGACCCGCACGCGTTGTTGCCGATCATGCCGCCGAGCGTCGCGCGCGTCCGCGTCGACGGGTCGGGCCCGAACCGCAGCCCGTGCGCCCCGGCGATCTCGTGCAGCCGCGCCTGGACGATCCCCGGTTCGACCAGCGCCGTCCCCGCCTCCGGGTCGACCTCCAGCACCCGGTTCAGGTGCCGGCTGACGTCGGCGACGACGCCCGGCCCGACGGAGTTCCCGGCGATCGAGGTGCCTCCGCCGCGCATCGTCAGCGGCACCCCGAACTCCCGGCACACCGCCAGCGCCGCGGGCAGCTCGCCCGCCTCGCGCGGCGTCACCACCACCTGCGGCGGTACCCGGTACAGCGACGCGTCGGACGAGTACATCGCGCGGGCGAGCGCGGAGCCGTCCACACCGGACACGCCGGCCCGCCGCAGCGCCGCCGCCAGATCGCCTTGGTCGGTCAAGCCCCCGCCTCCGTCTCCGGGACCGCCGTCGTGACGGCGAAGCCCGCGATGAACTCTCTGATCGGACGGTAATAACGGTAGGTCATGCGGTACCCGCCCGCTGCGGAGAGCGCCCCGTCCCGAGCGATTCGGTCGTCGCCGTTACCCGCGTCGATGAAGATCGCCCTCGCTCAGCGGGCGGTGAACACGCCGTAGAGCTCGGGGTGCCGTTTGGCGAGCGGGTCCAGGTGGTGGCCCATCATCTTGTCGTTGGACTCGCGCAGGTCGAGTTCCAGGAGAAGCTGCTCCTCGAAGCCCGGCCGCGTCCAGTACCCGGTCGGGTAGCGCATCACGGCGATCGGCTGGCCGGGGACGAAGTCGTCGGCCCGCAGCACCTGGCTGCCCAGCCCGGCGGGGTCGTCGAGGCGGTTGACCGAGACGAGATGGACGCGGTTCTCCTCCGTCCGCTCGGTCGCCGCGACGTGCATGGCCTCCGCGGTCGTCCACGTGGTGGGGTGGACGATCAGCTCGGCACCGGCCAGCGCCAGCGCGCGCGCCGCCTCCGGGACCCACACCTCTTCGCCGACCATGAACCCGAGGCGGCCGATCGGGGTGTCGGCGACCGACAGGGCGTCGCCGGGGGACGCCCAGGCCCGGTCGCGTCGGTGAGGTGCGTCTTGCGGTACCGGTGGGCGACCTCCCCGGCGTCGTCGACGAGATGGACGGTGGAGAAGTACTCGCCCGCCCGTTCCTCGACCAGGTGGACCGCCGCCCACACCTTCGCGTCGGCGCAGGCGGACGCGATCCGCGCGAGGGCGTCCCGGGACACCGCGGCGGCGTGCGCCGGATCGGCGGCGACCTCGCCGGGCGCGAAGCAGAACAGCTCGGGCAGCACGCCCAGCCGCGCCCCCGTCGCGCCCGCGTGGGCGATCTGCCCGAGCGCGCGGCGGACCGTCCATTCGGTGCTCCGGAACCGGCTCACCTGCATGACGGCGACCGGCAGCGGGCGCGGCGGCATGTCCGCGGGCGCCGGGCCGTACATGGCGGCGGCCGGAACCTCGTCGAGCGGCGCCGTCAGCGCCCCGTACAGGTCGGGACGGCGCCAGGCGAACAGGTCGGCGACGCCCGGCATCCGCTTGTCGAGGGCCAGGTCCGGGTCGATGTCGGCGACGATCAGGCCCGGCTCGGTCTCGTCGGCCTCGGCGAGCCGCGTCCCGTCCGGGGAGACGATCTGGCTGCCGCCCATCCACGGCCACTCCAGCTCGGGCCCGCCGACGGTGTTGGCCGCGACGTGGAACACCCGGTTCTCCATGGCGCGCAGCGGGACGTGCACGCGCAGCTCGTCCGGGCCCCGCGAGTTCAGCGAGTTGCAGAAGATCTGCGCGCCCAGCAGCGCGAGGGCGCGCGGGGTGTCGGGGACGATGCCGTCCGCGCACAGCAGCAGCCCGATCCGGCCGAGTTCGGTGTCGAAGACCCGGTACGGCTCGTCGCCCGGCTCGAACAGGGTGTACTCGTAGTCCCAGAGGACGTGCTTGTCGTGCACGCCGACGATCTCGCCGTCCGGCCCGATCAGCACGGACGCGATGTGCACCACCGGCTCGGCGGCGCCGCGCAGGTCGACGCCCACCGCGATGTGCACGCCCAGCTCGGCGGCGGTGGCGCGCAGCCCGGTGACGAACGGGCCGGACAGGTCCTCGGCGTACCGCCAGCACTCGTCGCGTCCGCCGTAGTCGCGCACCCGGTTGGAGTTCTCGGGCAGCACCACGAGCCGGGCGCCCGCGGCCGCGGCCCGGCGCACGTAGCCGTCGCACAGCGCCAGGTTCTCCACCGGGTCGGGCCCGGAGAAGAACTGTGCCGCCGCGACTCGAACCTGTGCCATGCGGTCTCTCTCCTTCGTCGCAGTGTAAAGCCGGGTCAGAGGGTCGCCAGGAGACGCCCCGCGCCGGGGATCCGGTCGGTGATCCCGTTGCTGCGGTAGGCGTGCCAGAGGGTGGCCGCGTTGATCGCGACGACCGGTTTGCCGAGCTCCTCCTCCAGTTCGGCGGCGACGCCCATCACCGGGAGGTTCGTTCCGGCCTGGACGAGCGCCTCGACGCCCGGTCCGTCCACGGCGGCGAACGCGGCGCGCAGTTCGGCCGGGGACACGTCCGCGATGGACGTCGCCGACGCGCACTTCAGCCCGCGGACCGCGTGGACGTCGTAGCCGAGTTCGGTGAAGAAGTCGCGGACCTGCTCGTCGGCGACCGGCTGGTACGGGGTGACGACCCCGATCTTCGACACGCCGAGCCGCGACAGCGCGGCGTGGCAGGACGACGCCCCGGTCGTCACCTCCAGGCCCGACATCTCCCGGATCCAGCGTTCGAACTCGGCGTTGCCCTCGACCCCGCCCCAGAACGTCTCCGCGCTCATGCCCATCACCAGATGGTCGGGCTCGCAGGTCAGGACGGACTCGACGGCGTTGCCGATCTCGCGGCGCAGGTCCTCCAGGAACGCCTCGAACGTCGCGTCGTCGCCGAGGTCGCCGTTGCGGATCAGGATGCGCCCGGCGTGGAACGACACTCCCCGGGCGCGGTGCCGGTAGTACTCGTCCTCCACCACCGTGTTGGTGGACGGGACGATCACCCCGAAGACGGAGCGGTCGGCGAGCACGGTCGTCATGGGTTCTCCCTGGAAAGCGCGGGTTCGGTGGCGGCGGAAGGGGCCGGGCCGGGATCGGGGTCGGGGAAGCGGTCGGCCAGCTCCGGGAGTCCCAGCAGGTCGTTCAGCTCGGTCCACGACATGGCGGGCGCGGGGGCGCGGCTCGTCGCGCAGCATGGCGCGGTAGCGTCGCGCATCGCGGCGGCTCCGGCGAGCGCGGCCGTGACCGGGTACAGCACCAGCCGGGCGCCCGCGCGGCCGAGTTCGTCCAGCGGGTCGGCGGGCGACCCGGCCGCCGAGCAGTTCACCACCAGCGGCAGCCCGCCCGCCGCGTCCCGGACGCGGCGCAGCGTCGCGCCGTCCACCGCGCGCTCGACCATGATCGCGTCGCGCCGCGCGGCGGCGAACGCCTCGACCCGGCGCAGCGCCTCGTCCGGTCCGGCGGCGGCCAGCGCGTCGGTGCGGGCGATCACCACGAGCCCGCGCGGCCGTCGCGAGCGCCGCGCGCAGCCGGGCGAGCGCCACCGGCAGCTCCACCAGCCGGACGCCGGGCGTGTGGCCGCACCGCTTGGGCTGCACCTGGTCCTCCAGGTGCAGGGCGGCGGCGCCCTCCCGCTCGTAGCGGCGGACGGTCTCGGCGACCTGCGGCGGATCGCCGTAGCCGGTGTCGGCGTCGGCGACGATCGGCAGGCCGGTGCCCGCGACGACGCGGCGCAGCGCGTCCAGCATGTCGGAGGCGCCGGCGAAGCCCAGATCGGGCAGGCCGAGCGAGGAGGCGCTGACCAGCGCGCCGGAAAGGTGCACCGCGGTGAACCCGGCGGCCTCGGCGAGCCGAGCCGAGAGCGCGTCGTGGCAGCCCGCGGCGGGGACGGGCGCGCCGGTGTTGAGCCGCGCCCGCAGCAGGTCCGCCGGGTGGGGGGACGGTTCGCTCATGCCGCCCACCGGTCCAGGATCTCGGCCGTGGCGTGGACGTCGGCGTACTTGGCGCCGAGATCGAACAGGGCGGCCTCGTGCGGGCGCGGGTCGCGGTCGGCGACGGCGTCGGCGACGACGGCCGGGCGGAAACCGTGACCGATCGCGTCCACCGCGGTCGCCCGGACGCAGCCGCTGGTGCTGACCCCGGTGATCACCACCGAGTCGACCGCGAGCGCGGTGAGCGTGCTCGCGAGGGAGGTGCCGAAGAACGCGCTGGGGTACTGCTTGCGGACGATGAGGTCGCCGGGCGCGGGGACGAGTTCGTCCGGCGGCTGTGCCAGGGCGGAGCCTTCGTCGAAGAGCTTCAACGCGGGAACCTTCCGGTAGAACCAGCCGCCGTCCGCGCCGCCGGGCGCGTAGGAGACGTAGGTGAACACGACCGGACGGCCGAGCTCGCGGGCGCGCGCGGCCAGCCGGACGACCCGGTCGACGGTGGCGGGCGCGGACGGCGCGTACAGCGGGCTTTCGGGGGAGAGGTAGGCGCGCACCAGGTCGACGACCAGCAGCGCGGGGCGGTCGCCGAGCCCGATCCGGCCGCCGAATCCGGCCGTCCGGTAGTCGTCCGCGAGTTCGCCGGGACGCCCGCGGGCGCGGGCCGTCCGGTGCGCGGTCGTCCGGCGGGGGGTGCTCAGACATCGAACTGCACCGTCGCGCGTTCCGCGAGGATCGGCTTGAGCAGGTCGGCGACGAGCGCGCGGTGCGCGGGGTGCTCCTGGTAGGCGCGCCAGGCGTCGGCGTCCGCGAAGTCGAGGACGGCGGCGAAGTCGTGCGCGCCGCCGGTGAGTCCGAGATCGCCGCCGCAGGAGAGCGCGCGGATCTCCTCGACGGCGCGCGGCAGGGCCTGGAATCCCGCCTCCGCGGCCCGCTGCTGTGCCGTGGTGGCCTCGGGCGCCAGCGGAGCAGGACGATATGCCGCAGCATGGTGATGTTCCTCCGGGCGGAATCGTGGGACACGGTGGCACCCGGTTACTACATTGTGAGAGACTGACTTTCAGTATGTGAGGAACCGTAGAACGTGGTCGGTCGCCGGTCAAGAGCCGGCGACCCCGGAACCGGACCGGACGAGGAGACGACGTGGGCGAACAGACCCGGCGGCGCAGTGGTGCGGAGAGTTCCCGCAAGGCCCTGAGTCTGCTCCTGGCGTTCGACGCGCAGCACCACACGCGCGGCGCGACGGAGCTGGCCGCCGCGCTGGAGATGCCGATCAGCTCGGTGTACCGGTACCTGTCCGTGCTGCGCGAGACCGGCATGGTGGAGGAGGCCGGGCAGGGCGAGTACCGGCTGTCGTGGGTCTTCGTGCGCCTGGCCGACGCGGCGCGGGCCGCGGGCGACACGCTGGAGAGCATCGCGCGGCCCGTCCTCGCCGAGGTGGCCGAGGCCGGGGGCGAGACGACCCTGCTGATCAAGCGGATGGGATGGAACGCGGTCTGCGTCGACCGCGTCGACTCGTCGCATCCGGTGCGGCTGCAGTTCGATCCCGGGCAGCCGATGAGCCTGCACCGCGGCTCGGCGGCGCGGGTCCTGCTGGCGTCGATGCCGGCGGACGACCGGCGCGGCTACCTCGCGTCCGTCCCCGACCTGCCCGAGCACGTCCGCGACCAGATCGAGACGCACGTGGAGAGCGTCGAGGGGGTCGGCTGGGCGGAGAGCTTCGGGGAGGTCGACGAGGGCATCTGGGGCGCCTCGGCGGCGATCCGCGACCGGGGCCGGGTGATCGCGGCGCTCGGCGTCGCCGGCCCGCTGTACCGGCTCCAGCAGGACGACCGCGCCCGCATCATCCAGCTCGTGGTGGACGGCGCGAAGCGGATCTCGGACCTGCTCGCCAACGGTGGCGCGAAACCCTGACCGGCCCGACCTGACCGGCCCGCCGCGTCCGGGCGTTCTCGCCATCGCACCGCCGTGCTTCTCGCATCGTGAGAAGTACGGCGGTTAATTTTTTGTTTCGCGGCCCCGCGGCCATGCGCCCTTCAGCGGCCGGAAAGCCTTGAGGGATCGGCGTTCCAGGGGCATTGACCAGGGTTTGGTCGAGAGCGCGGTAAAAAATGCGGCCCCGGCCCCATTGACGCGGCCCGAGGGGAACCGTAGCTTCTTTCACATCTTGAGTGCCGAGTTACCGCATTGTGAGAGATGCGATTCCCTGGAGGAAGCTCGTGCTTGTCGGTCTCAACGATCCGCGGCTTCCGCGCGACGCCGATGTGGCGATCGCCGGACTGGGCCCGGTGGGCGCCACCGCGGCGCTCACGCTGGCCCGCGCCGGCCTGCGGGTGACGGTCTTCGAGGAGACCGCGCGGGAAGCGGCCGCGGGACGGGACGTCGCCGAGTCCCGCGCGTCCACGTTCCACCCGCCGACGCTGGAGATCCTCGACGACCTGGGCGTGGCCGCCGAGCTGCACGAGGTCGGGCTCGTCTCCGACACCTACCAGTACCGGGACCGGACCGACGGGCTGATCGCGCACTTCGACCTGAAGGCGATCAGCGCCGACACGCGGTTCCCGTACCGGCTGCAGAGCGAGCAGCAGAACCTCGTCGAGATCATCACCGCCCGCCTCGCCGCGATGCCGAACGTGCACGTCGTCCACGGCGCGCGCGTCCGGTCGGCCGGACGGCCGGACGGCGCGCGTCGCGCTGACGGTCGAGCCCGCCGTCCCCGCCGCGGCGGACGGGGACGGGCCCGGACCGCTCGCCTGCCGGGCCCGCTGGGCGATCGCCGCGGACGGTGCGCACAGCACCCTGCGCACCGACCTCGGCATCGCGTTCACCGGCATGACGTACCCGGAGCGGTTCCTCGTCGTGTCCACCACCGACGACTTCGAGACCCTCATCCCCGGCATCGCGTCGGTGAACTACATCGCAGACCCGGCCGAGTGGCTCGTGCTGCTGCGCACGCCGCTGCACTGGCGGGCGCTGTTCCCGGTGCCGGAGGGCGAGACGGACGAGGCCGCCCTCGACCCCGCCGCGATCCAGCGGCGCATGCAGGGCGTCGTCGAACTGGACCGCGACTACGCGATCACCCACGCCCGGATCTACCGGGTGCACCAGCGGGTCGCCGAGCGGTTCCGCGTCGGCCGGGTGCTGCTGGCCGGCGACTCCGCGCACATCAACAACCCGCTGGGCGGCCTCGGCATGAACAGCGGCATCCACGACGCCGCCGCGGCGCCCCGCCGCGATCATCGCCGCCGAGCGCGGCGACAGCGGGCCCGTCGACGCCTACGAGGCCGCGCGCCGGACGGTCGCGCACGACTACGTCCGCGTCGTCACCCACGAGAACTGGGAGTCCCTCCAGGAGGAGGACCTCGCCCAGCGGCGCGGCAAGGCCGACGACATGCGCCGCGCCGCGGCCGACCCGGATCTGGCCCGCGCCCACCTGCTGCGCAGCTCGATGCTCGCGGCGCGGGTGCACGAACCCGAACACGCCGGCAGCCAGGGCTGACCGCCGCCTCCACCCCACCGACCGACCACCCCGACCCACCACCCCGACCGACCCACCCCAATCGTCCGGCCCCCCGACCCGTCCACCGGAACCGGCCGGGCTCCGGAACGAACCGAAAGGAAAGCCGCCATGGATGTACCGGTGTCCCAGCGCGACCGCGCCGGCCTGGAGTTCCTCGGCTCACTGCAGGGATACACCGGGGGAGTGCTCCAGCCCGCGGCGGCGGAGCGCTACGCGGAACTGGTCCCCGAGCCGCCGCGGGGCCTGCCGGAACGGCGCCGCTCGGTCGACGAGGCCCTCGCCGACCACGGCCCCTGGCTGTTCGACCGCCTCCTGACCCGCTACGTCGCCGAAGAGATCTACGTCCGGTCGATCCCGGCCGCCGAGCACGCCCGCGCCGCGATCGAGGAGTGGCTCGACGTCCCGTCGGACGCCCCCGGCTCGCTGACGCTCGACCCGGACCTCGACCCGCCCGCCTACCACGCGGCGGGCTTCCACCTGACGACCGGCGGCTGGGACGGCCACGACCTCATGGGCGTCGTCATCAGCGACCTCGGCTACCGCTACGTCCTGATGCCGGGCGGCGTCGGCGCGGTCCGCGCGGGCGAGAACCTGATGGACCAGCGCACGCAGGTCATCCGCGAGGCGCCGCGCCGCGACTACCGGCGGATCCTGGAGCCCGGCTGCGGCAACGGCCGGTTCGCCGTCGCCGTGTCGAACGAGTTCCCGGACGCCCGGTACGTCGGCCTCGAACTGTCGCGGACGCAACTGGAGTACGCCCGCGCCCGCTGCGTCCACGAGGGACGGTCGTGGGAGCTGATCCAGGCGGCGGCCGAGGACACCCGGCTCCCGGACGCCTCGGTCGACCTCGTCGCGATCTTCACGCTGTTCCACGAGACGCCGCCGAAGGCGACCGAGGCGATCCTCGCGGAGATGTTCCGGGTGCTGGAGCCCGGCGGCGACCTCGTGATCGGCGACATCGCCCCGGTCGAGCGCAACGGCGCGTTCCGGTCGGCGGTCCTGGACTGGGAGACCGAGAACCGCGGGGAGCCGTTCATGCGGTCCTATCTCCAGCTGGACATGCCGTCCCTCGTCGAACGGGCCGGGTTCACCGACGTGAAGGCCTACGGCCTCGGCAAGGGCGACTACCCCTGGATCGTCCGCGCGCACAAGGAGGAGCAGTGACCGACACCCCCCGCTACCTGGAGAACGACCGGCTCGACGAGATCACCCGGATGCTCACCGAGCTGGCGTCGGAGGTGTGGATCCTGCGGGACCGCACCCTGGTGCTGGAGCACCTGCTGCGCGAGCGCGGCTGCCTGGACGCGGACGCGCTCGACGCGCTGCGCCCGTCCGGCGAGCTGCTGGCGGCGCTCGGCGAGGAGCGCGCCGCGTTCGTCGGACGCGTCTTCGGCGCGGCCTTCGACGCCGACACCCGGGTGGCGGCGGCCGCCCGCACGGCGTCCACCACCTGACGGATCCACGCATCCCCCCTCCGGCCGCCCGCGCGGCGGCCGGAGGATCGAACGACATAAGGAGCGGCAGTGCGCGAGAGCTCTGTCTTCAACAACGGGCCGGCGCTCGACCGGAGAAGCTTCCTGCGCGCCGGGCTGGCCTTCGGCGGCGCGGTGGCGGGCGCGGGCCTGCTGGGCGCCTGCGGCGGCCCCGGTTCCGCCTCCGGCGGGAGCGGCGCCAAGACCCTCACCATCGGGACGGTCGTCGTCGACGACACGCTGAACCCGATGGAGGAGCAGTTCACCACCTTCCAGTTCAACGCCTTCGACGGGCTGGTCCGCCGGCTCCGCGGCGACACCGAGGCGGTGCCGCGGCTGGCCGAGGAGTGGTCGCAGAAGAGCGACACCGTCTGGCGGTTCAAGCTGCGTGCGGGCGCGACGTTCCACAACGGGCGGCCGGTGACCGCGGACGACGTCGTCTTCAGCTTCACCGAGCTGCTCGGCGAGAAGTACGCGAACGCCTCCCTGATCGACACGATCAAGGACGTCCGCAAGGTCGACGCGACGACGGTGGAGATAGAGACGACCGTCCCCGATCCGCTGCTGCTCAGCCGGGTCGGCCAGGTCTTCGTGGTCCCGGCGGACTACTGGCGGCAGAAGGGCCCCGACGGGTTCGCCCAGGCGCCGATCGGCTCCGGACCCTTCAAGATCGAGAGCTTCTCCGTCGACCGCGGCGTGGAGTTCGCCGCCTACGACGGTTTCTGGGGCGACAAGCCCAAGTCGTCCGAGGTCGTGCTGCGCTACTTCAGCGACCCCGACGCGATGGCGGCCGCGCTCCAGGCCGGGCAGATCGACGCGGCGCAGAACCTCGGCGCCGAATCGATCAAGACGCTGGACGGCCGGGACGGCATCACCGTCGACACCGACTTCAGCGGCAACCAGAACATGTTCCAGCTCAACACGTCGAAGGCGCCGTTCGACGACGTCCGGGTCCGGCAGGCGGCCGTCAAGGCCATCGACGCCAAGGCGCTGATCCAGGCGATGACGTACGGCGCCGGGGTGATCGAGGACGGGCAGCTGCCCGTCAAGGGCGTGTTCGGCCACAGCCCCGGCATCACCCGTCCCGCGTACGACCGACCTGGCGGAGGCGAAGAGCCTGCTGAAGTCCGCGGGCGCGGAGGGCGCCGAGATCGAGATCTTCGGGATGTCGCTCTACAAGAAGCTGTACGAGGCGATCGGGGACCAGCTCCGGCAGGCCGGCTTCAAGCCCAAGATCAACGCGGTGGAGGTGCCGGTCTGGGTGAAGACGTTCCGCAACGGCTCGGACGCCGACATCTTCTACCGCGGCGCCTCCTACACGGGCATCTTGACGCCGACCGTCCGTACTCCTTCGTGTCGTCGTCGAAGAAGCCGTTCGTGCAGGACGCGGAGTGGGACGGCCTCATGAAGGCGCAGCGCACCGAGATGGACTCCGCCGCGCGCGAGAAGAAGCTCATCGACTGCTCGCGCCACCTGTTGGATCGTTCCTACATCCTCTACACCTACGGCGGCCCGACCGTCGGCGCGCACCGCGACGGCGTGACCGGCTTCGACAACAGCAACGGCCTGATGCTGCTGCTGGACGGCATCGGCAAGCAGGGGAGCTGACCGTGCCCGCCCCACAGCCGCCCGCCCCACAGCCGCCCGGCGGCCGGGCACCGGTACCCGACGGCATGAACCCGGACGTGATCCTGGAACAGCGCGGCCGCGCCGAACTGGCGTTCCTCGCCGCGGCGCGGGCTGCGCTGGCACCGCTGCGCGCCCGCGTCCGCGCCCGGATCGAGGCGTCGGACCGGTGCGCCGACTGGGGCGCGGACGAGGCCGCCGGCGGGCACACCGACATCGTCCGGCTCCGCGCGGACGTCGCGGACGCGCTCGCGGCACCGCCGAGCAGAGCGTCGTCGGCGCCGCGCTGCGCTGGAACCGGCGGATGCTCACCCCCCGCGCCGAGGACGCCTTCGCCGCCCGCCGCGACGCCCTGGAACCCCTCGCGTCCGCCCCCGACCCGCAGGCGATCACCGACCGGGTCGCCGAACACGGCGGGACCGCGGTGCCGCGCTACTGGACGTACGAGTTCCACGGCACCCGCGGCGGCTGGGACGGCCACGAGCACATGGGGTTCGTGCACCACGAACTGGTGTACCGGTACCTGCTCGTCCCCGCCTACGGCGACATCTTCGCCCAGCGCGCGAAGGTCGCGGACGCGGCCCCCCGGGACCGCTACACGGCGATCTGCGACCTGGGCTGCGGCACCGGGCAGTACACGCTCAAGCTCGCCGAGCGGTACGGCCGGCGCCCGCGTCACCGGCGTGGACCTGTCGGCCGCGTCGCTGCGCTACGCGCAGCGGCGCGCCGCCGACCGCGGGCTGCGCTGGGACCTGCTGCGGGCGCCCGCGGAGGACACCGCGCTGCCCGCCGGGAGCCAGGACCTGGTGACGTCGTTCATCCTGCTCCACGAGATGCCGCCGCACGCCGTCGAGAAGGTGTTCGCGGAGGCGTTCCGGCTGCTGCGCCCGGGCGGCGACCTCGTCTTCTCCGACGTCGCCCCCTACCGGGAGCGCGACGCCCACCAGGCGTGGCTGGACGACTGGGACGCCGAGCACGGCCACGAGCCGTGGTGGCGGACGACCGCGCGGCTCGATCTCGCCGCCGTCGCCGAAGCGGCCGGATTCACCGGTGTGCGCCAGGAGGCGCTCGGCCCGGGCGCCTACCCGTGGGTGACCATCGCCCGCGCCCGGAGGAGGGAGGACCATGAAGAGCCGTGTGAAGACCGGCGGGGCGCCCCCGGCGGCGCACCCGGGGGCGCGCCCGTCCGGCGAGGACTCCGGCGGGACGTCCGGCGGCGCGCGCCCGGGAGAGGTCCCGGACGCGGGCGCGGGCGGGTTCCACGAGTCAGATGG
>NZ_MKJY01000106.1 GCF_001942465.1 Actinomadura sp. CNU-125 | reverse complement strand
GGGGCCGTCGCCGAGGAGGGTGACGGGCGCGCCCCACGGGATCATCCAGCCGAGCCACGTGGCCATGGGCCCGTCCAGGCCGAAGCTCAGGGTGCCGGTGAGGTGCCGGTACGCGAACGCCTTGCGGGAGCGGAGGTCGACCACCCATTCGCCCGCCTCGATGCGCGCCCGGAGGCGGTCGGGGTCGGCGATCTCGGCGGGCGTGAGGTCGAGCAGGTCGGCGCCTTCGAGGTTCCGGACGCCCATGTGGGCGTAGTAGGCGGGGTAGATGTCGAGCCCGGCGAGGGTCTCGGTGACGAAGTCGTCGGCTTCGAGGCGCAGCGCGGGGTTGGCCCGACGTTCCCGGCCGATGGTCGAGGCGGGGGCGTCGGACTGGGACGCCGAGCAGAAGCTGCCGAAGCCGTGCGTGGGCCAGACGTGCGCGCCGTCGGGCAGGAGGTCGGCGAGGCGGCGCGCGGACGCGTGCTGGTGCCGGGCGAGGTCGCGGGCGTGCTCGTCGCCGAGCAGGTCGGTGCGGCCGGTGGTGCCGAACAGCAGCGATCCGCCGGTGAACACGCCTTCGGGACCGTCCGGCCCGGACAGCACGTAGGAGAGGTGGTGGAAGGTGTGGCCGGGCGTGGCGACGACGGAGACGCGCAGGTCGGGCGAGAGGGCGATCTCGTCGCCGTCGGCGACGGCGACGCGGTCGAACTCGACGCCGTCGGCGGCGGCCACCAGGTACGCGGCGCCGGTCACCTTGGCGAGGGCGAGGCCGCCAGAGACGTAGTCGTTGTGCAGGTGGGTCTCGGCGACGTGCGTGATGCGCACGCCGAGCCGTCCGGCCAGGGCGAGGACGCGATCGATGTCGCGCTGCGGGTCGACGACCAGGGCCACCCGCCCGTCGTGGGCCAGGTAGCTGCGGTCGCCGAGGGAGGAGGTCTCCACCACCTCGGTCCGGATCGTCATCGTCGCTCCTTTCCTAGATACCCCGGGGGGTATGCAGAAGACGCACGTCCGCGCTCGCGGACGGTTCATCGGGCCGTCAGGACAGGGACAGGAAGAGCTTCTCCAGCCGTTCCCGGCTGATCGGCGGTTCCTCGCCGCGCTCGCGGGCGGAATTGCACTGCTCCAGCCCGGTGGAAATGATCTTGAACCCGGCGCGGTCGAGCGCCTTGGAGACGGCGGCGAGCTGGGTCAGGACCTTCTCGCAGTCCTCCCCGTTCTCCACCATCGAGATCACCCCGCCCAGCTGGCCGTGCGCCCGCTTGAGCCGGGTGAGGGCGTCCGCCAGGACGGTCGCGTCCATTTCCATCGGGCTCCCCTTCCGTTCACCCCTGTCAACGTATACCCCAAGGGGTATGTTCCCGATGGTCAGGCCAGAGATGAGCGGACGGCCATGAGCGCCTGCCCGAGAAGGTTCCGGCCGCGCCAGGCGTCCGGACGTTCGGCGCGCGGATCGTCCGCGGTCAGGCCGATGCCCCAGATGCGGTCGCGCGGACTGGCCTCGGCCAGGACGCGCTCGCCCGTGCCCGCGAGGAACGTCCGCAGGTCGGGGTGCTGGGCGAACTTCGCGGCGTTGCCGCGGACGACGATGGGCAGGCGGTGTTCGCGCCATGCGGCCTCGTCGAAGCCGGTGACCTGGCCGCCGAGAACTTTCGCGCGTCCGGGGTGCGGGGCGGCGAGGATCGCCGCGGCGGCGCGTTCGTCCCCGAAAAGGCGCGCCTTCTCCGCCATCATGTAGTGCTCGGCCGTCGCGTACCGGACGCCGTCCACGGTGAACGGGGACGCGTGCCACTGGCTCAGGCATCCGGTGGGGCCGTGCTCCCGCCAGAAGAACAGGAACTTGAGGCGGGCGCCGGTTCGCTGCAGGGCGATCAGCTCGGGGACGTCCATGGGGCGAGAGTGCCAGGACGGGTGCACGGTGACGAGCGGTTTTCCGGGGCGGAATCGATCGAGCGACGACCGCGTTACCACGGTGGCGGATGATCCGCCACCGGATCGAGGTCTAGACCATTTTGCCGAACCGGGTGGGTCATCGGAGAAGATCTCCTTATTTCGGTAGGCCGAGCCACCGAGAAGCGTCTATGGGAGGAACAAGATCAAATGGACAACCCTCTGGCGAACCCTCGTCGCACCCAGCTCGACGTGTGGCCCACGGCGCGCTCCGCGGAAGCCGAGACGGAGCGGCCCGCCGCGTCCGTGTCCGCCGAGTCGTCCGGCCCCGGCGAGGACGACCTCGCCGAGCAGTGAATTGATCTTCGGGCCGGACGCCGCGACCCGCCCCGCGCGGGTCGCGGCGTTCTGCCATAGCCCAGAGGGCATGATCGTGAGTGACGTGCGACACGTCATCCCGCAACTGACGTAGGCGATATACGTCGCGGTGCGGTGCCCCGCCAAACGGCATCCAAAGAGCATTTACTACGCCTTTGCCATTGGCTTGCCGTGCTCTGCGCTTGGAGCACCACACGGGGGAGATCACACGTACATGCCCTCTGCCGCCCTGCCCACCGGGGCCCCGGCCGACCGTCCGAACGTCACGACCCACGACGTCGCCATCATCGGCCTCGGCTACGTCGGCCTGCCGACGGCGCTCGCGTTCCACGCCCGGGGCCTGCGGGTCCTCGGCGTCGACCTGGACACCGGACGCCTGGAGGACATCCGCAGCGGACGCGTCGACCTGCTGCACAGCGACCACGAGCGGCTGCGCGCGGCGGGCGACGCGCTGACCGTCACCGCCGACCCCGCCGCGGCCGCCGCCGCCGACGCGGTGATCATCTGCGTGCCCACGCCGGTCGACCGGCGGCTCGTCCCCGACCTCGGGGCGCTCAGCGCGGCGTGCACGGCGGCCGTCGCGCACGCGCGTCCCGGGCAGACGATCGTCCTGACCTCCACGACGTACGTCGGGGCGACCCGCGACATGCTCGCCGCGCCGCTCGCCGCCCTGGGGGCTGCGCGTCGGGACGGACGTGTTCGTCGCGTTCAGTCCCGAGCGGATCGACCCCGGCAACGACCGGCACGCCCACGAGGACGTCCCGCGGGTCGTGGGCGGCGTCACGCCGCGGTGCGCCGCGCGCGCCGAGAAGGTGCTCGGACGGTACGCCGAGCGGCTCCACCGGGTCACCTCGGCGGACGCGGCGGAGATGACGAAGCTGCTGGAGAACACGTTCCGGGCGGTGAACATCGCGCTGGTCAACGAGTTCGCGGACGCGGCGGGCGTGCTCGGCCTCGACGTCGTCGAGGTCATCGAGGCGGCGGCCACGAAGCCCTACGGCTACATGCCGTTCTTCCCGGGACCGGGCGCGGGCGGGCACTGCATCCCCTGCGACCCGCACTACCTGCTGTGGCAGCTGCGGGGCGACCGGCTGAACCCGCCGGTGGTCGCGGCGGCAATGAACGCGATCGCGACGCGGCCCCGCCAGGTCGTCGAACGGGCGCGGCAGGTGCTGTCGGACGCCGGGCGGGGCCTGGCCGGCGCGGACGTCCTGGTGCTCGGCGTCGCGTACAAACCGGGCGTCGAGGACCTGCGGGAGAGCCCCGCCCTGGAGGTCATCGACGGGCTGCTCGCGGCGGGCGCGGACGTCGCCTACCACGACCCGCTCGTCGGCGAGCTCGTCACCGCGGGTGGGACGAAGCTGGCGTCGGTCGCCCCGCGGCCCGCCGACCTCGTCATCGCGCACACCCCGCAACCCGACGTCGACCTGGACGCGCTGCCGCACGACCAGCTCGTCCTGGACGCGACGTACCGCTTCCCCGGCGCGGCCCGGCGCGTGGCCCTGTGAGGCCACGCCTCCGCCTCCCGGCCCGATCCCGGACCGGGAGGCTCCCCGCGCTGGGCGCGCTGGCGCTGGTCGTCGTGATCTGCGGACTGATCGCCTGGCACGTCGGCGTGAAACTCGTCTACCTGCGCGGCGACGTGCTGCTGTCGGCGTACACGGTGCTGGTCAGCGGCTACGTGCTGAGCCGGTTCGTGCTCGCGGCGTGCTACCGGCCGCCGCACGACGCCGGGATCACCCCGTCGGTTGCGATCGTCGTGCCCGCCTACAACGAGGGCGAGGCCGTCGCCCGGACGATCCACTCGTGCCTCGGCCTCGTGTACCCGGAGGACAAGCTCGAAGTCGTCGTGGTCAACGACGGGTCGAGCGACGACACGTGGGCGCACATGGAGAAGGCCGCCGCGCGGTACCCGGACGGACGGGTGCGGTGCGTGGACCTCGGCGAGAACCGGGGCAAGCGCGCGGCGATGGCCGCCGGGATCCGCGCGACGTCGGCGGAGATCCTCGTCTTCGTCGACTCCGACTCGATGCCCGCGCCGGGCTCGGTGCGCCGCCTCGTCCAGGGGTTCGCCGACCCGGAGGTCGGCGCGATCTCCGGGCTGACGTACGTCCGCAACGCCGAGCACAACGTCCTGACGCGGATGCAGGCGGCCCGGTACTACGTGTCGTTCCAGTTGCTCAAGAGCGCCGAGTCGGTGCTGGGCGCGGTGACGTGCTGCTCCGGCTGCTTCGCCGCCTACCGGCGGGCCGCGATCGCGCCGCTGCTGGACGCGTGGGAGCACCAGCGCTTCCTCGGCGTCGAATGCACCTACGGCGACGACCGGGCACTGACCAACCGGGTGATCAAGTCCGGCTGGACGACCCGCTACGACGCGCGCGCGGAAGCGTGGACGGACGCACCGGACCGGTACCGCAAGTTCTTCCGGCAGCAACTGCGGTGGAAGAAGTCGTGGAGCCGCGAGGGACCGCTGCTGCTCGCGCACATCTGGCGGAGCCGGACGCGCGCGCTGCCGTCGGTCGCCGTCCAGACGATCGCCGGGATGCTCAGCCCGATCGTCGTCATGTACGGGCTGCTCGCGCCGCTCGCGGGCGGACAGTTCCCGATGGTCTACTTCCTCGGCCTGTACCTGGTGTCGATGGGGTACGCGCTCCTCTACCGAGTGCTGCGCGACGACGGCCTGTGGACCTACGCGTTCATCGGGACGTTCTTCTACGTGGCGTTCTCCCCGCAGCTCCTGTGGGCGATCGCGCGGATCCGGGACGGCAAGTGGGGCACCCGCGACGCGGACACGGCGAAGCCGTCCGTTTCGCCGGTCCCACGCGCGCTGCAGGTCTACAGCGCAACGGGCGGCACCGATGCCTGACGCCGAAGACACCGACCACGCGACGGACAAGACCGACATGGCCGATGCCTCACACGCGACGCACGAGGCCGGTGGGGCCGGTGAAGTGGACGCTGTCGGTGAGGCCGGTGGGGCCGGTGAGGCCGACGCGGCCGGTGAAGCTGGTGCGGCCGGTGAAGCTGGTGCGGCCGGTGAAGCTGGTGCGGCCGCTGCGGTCAATGAGCCGGAGGAAGCCGGTGAGGTCGACGAGGTCTTTGAGGCCGCCGACGGTGCTGACGCGGACAGCGAGGCCGACGGGACGGACGCCGACGGTGCGGACGCGGACGGTGAGGCCGACGGGACGGACGCCGACAGTGAGGCCGCCGACGGTGCGGACGCGGACGGTGAGGCCTCGGCGGCGTGGGGGTGGGGGCGCCGTGGGAGCGTTCGGAGGCCCACGGAGGGCGGGGGTTTCGGGCGGTTACCGGGTTCGTGTTCCTGTGCTCGCTGGCGCTCGCGATGGTGACGTGGGTGTCGATCAGCCGGCCGTTCGATCCCGGGCAGGCGGAGGCCGCCACCGTGGGGCTGGATCCGGCGGTCGCGCGGGCCGCCGCGGCGCTGCCCGCGCATCCGGGGTCGATCGTCGCGCTGACGTACCACGGTGTGGACGACCGCGACGGGGCGAGCAGCACCCTCACGCGCGAGCAGTTCGGCACGCACATGGCCGCGCTGGACGCGGCCGGATACGAAACCGTGCGTCTGCGTGACGTTCTCGACCTCTTGCAGGGACGGGACGTCCGGTTGCCCCCGCGCGCGCTTCTGCTCACGTTCGACGACGCGCGCATCACCGACTGGACGAACGCGGATCCCGTCCTCGACAAGTACGGGTTCACGGCGGCCGCGTTCCTGCCGACCGGGCGGATCGTCGAGCCCGGCACGCCGTCCTACTACCTGTCGACGCGGCAGGTGGAGGCGCTCGCCGACACCGGCCGGTGGGAGTTCGGTTCGCACACGCACGCGCTGGACGATCGGGTCCGGATCCCGGGTGATGTGGGCGCGCCGCTGCCGAACCGGATCGTCGTGGACGGACGTCCGGAAACTCTGGACGCGTGGCGCGCGCGCGTACGCGCGGACCTGGAGCGGTCGCAGGACTTCTTCCGCCGAACGCTCGGTCACGAAGTGTCCGCGTTCTCGTACCCGTTCGGGGAGGCGTCCGGCAACGACCGGCGCGTCGACGCGGCGCTGCCGGGGCTGCTCCGGGACGCCGGGTTCCGCGTGGCGTTCGCCGGCGAGGACGTCCCGGACGGGCACGTGAACGCGATCGGCGCGGACGCGGGCCGTACCTCCTCGACCGCATCGGCGTCCGCGCCACCACGTCGGCGGCGGGGCTGCTGGAGATGGTCGGCCGCGCGGTGCCGCGCGCGGCCGGACGCCCTCGCGGCGCTGCCCTGGCGGGGGGACGGCGTGACGTGCGAGCGGCGCGGCGCCGACCTGCGGGTCACCGGCGAGAAGTACGGCGCGTGCGTCCTCCGCCCGGACCTCAACACCGCGCAGTGGAAGGACTACCGGGTGACCGCGTCGATCTCGGGGTTGAGCCCGCGGTCGGGTGCGGTCATCGCCGTCCGGGACGGTGCGGGCGCGGGCATCCGGGCCGCATCGAGGTCGTCGTCGGCGACGGGTCGGTGGTGGCGCGGCGGCAGGTCGGCGACCGTGCCCCGCTGCCGCTCGGCCGCGTCCGGCTGGACGGCCGGGACGGGCCGCGCGACGTCGCGATCGAGGTGCGGGGGAGGCGGCTGACGGTTCGGGTCGAGGGCGGACGGCCGCTGAAGGCCGCCCTCGTCGAGGCGTTCGGCCCGCCGATCGACCGGGGCGGTCTGCGGTTCGGGATCACGGCGCGCGGTGCCCGGACGGTGACGTTCCACGATCCGACGTTCGTCCCGCTCCAGGGCCGCTGACGCGCCCGGAAGAGAGGCAACGATGCCCGCGCTCATACGTTCGGCGGCCGTTCTGGTCGCGGCCCTGCTGATGTCCGTTCTGGCCGCCGTCCCGGCGCGGGCCGCGGCGACCACGGTCGTGTCGCTGACGTTCGACGACGGGGTTCGGGACCAGTACGACAACGCCCGTCCCGTCCTGGACGACCACGGCATGGACGGCACGTTCTACATCAACAGCGCGCGCGTGGACACGCCCGGCTACATGTCGCAGGCGCAACTGCAGACGATGGCGTCCGGTGGGCACGAGATCGGCGGGCACACGATCACGCACGCGAACGTGCCGTCGCTGCCAGAGGAGGAGAAGCAGCGGCAGGTGTGCGACGACAGGGTGGCGCTGCTCAACCTGGGGTTCGAGGTAACGAGCTTTGCCTACCCCTACGGCGCAGTGGACCCGGCCTCCATGGACGTGGCGGAGGAGTGCGGTTACAACAACGCGCGGACGGTCGGCGGACTCGTGTCCCCCGGCAGTTGCGGCGGGTGCGACCTCGCCGAGACGATGCCGCCCGCCGAACCGTACTCGGTCCGCACGCCGGACTCGGTCAAGACGGGCACGACCCTCGCCCAGCTCAAGCAGTACGTCACGCAGGCCGAGGACGACGGCGGCGGCTGGGTGCCGCTCGTGTTCCACCACGTGTGCGACGGCTGCGGCGACGCGTACGCGGTCGCGCCCGCGACGTTCGACGCGTTCCTCGACTGGCTGCAGGCGCGGGCGTCCGGCGGCACGGTCGTCCGGACGGTCGACGAGGTCGTCGGTGGGAGCGTGCAACCGTCCGTGCCGGGGCCGCCGTCGCCCGTGCAGGTGCAGAACCCGTCGCTTGAGGCCGCGTCCAACGATGTCCCTGCGTGCTTCCAGGAAGGCGGCTGGGGCACGAACACCTATACCTGGACGCGGACGCAGGACGCACGCACCGGCCAGTACGCCCACGAGGTCGAGGTCATGTCCCGTACGTCCGGCGACCGGAAACTCGTCACCCGCCAAGACGCCGGTACGTGCGCCCCCGCCGCGATACCGGGACACAGGTACGAACTCGGCGTCTGGTTCAAGGGCTCCTGGCCCGCCACTGTCAACGCGAAGATGAGCATCTATTACCGCAGCGCCACGGGCGCCTGGATGTTCTGGACGAACGGGCCCGCACTCGCCGAAACTGGTACCTGGCAGCGGTCCCTCGTCACCACCCCGCCCGTCCCCGCAGGCGCGACGAACCTCAGCTTCGGCGTCGCGCTCCCGGGTGCCGGAACGCTCATCGTGGACGACTTCACCCTCACGGACCTGGATCTATGACCGCTCGCCGACACTTTCTCGAACTGGGCTTCGGGCTCCTCGCCATGGCCGTCCTCGTGCCGCTGGCTGGCAGGAGCTCGTCCCCGAAAGGACGCGCCCGCGCGCGCCGCCGAAGCCCGCGACGTCGTCACCCCCGAGATGCTCGCCGCCCGCGAGCACCGCGAACCGCTGCGAACGCGGGCGCGTCGAGCTGACGTTCGACGACGGCCCGGACGTCTACACGCCGCAGATCCTCGAAGTGCTGCGCGCCCACGACGTCCGCGCCGTCTTCTATGTGACCGGCGAGAAGGCCGCCGCACGGCCCGATCTGGTCCGCGCGATCGCCGCCGACGGGCACCGCGTCGAGAACCACAGCTGGAACCACCCGTACCTCACCGACCTGTCGGCCGCGCAGGTCCGGGAGCAGCTCGCGAACACCTCCGCCGCCGTCGCGGACGCGGGCGCGCCCCTTCCGACCCTGTTCCGGCCCCCGTTCGGCGCCACCGACGCCACGGTGGAGGCGCAGGCGCGCGCGCTGGGCATGCGGGTGGTCCGCTGGACGATCGACACGCACGACTGGCGCGGACGGCGGCCGGACGAGATCGCGGCGACCGTCCTCACCCGGGCGGAACCGGGCGCGGTCGTGCTGATGCACGACGGCGTCGCCCGCTCCGCGGCCACCGTCCGGGCCCTCCCGACGATCATCCGCGGGTTGCGCAACCGCGGATTCTGCACCGCGCTCCCCGGCTGATGCGCGCCCGGCTGATCGTCGCGGGGGCCCTCGCCGGGGCCGTCCCGATCGCGTGGGGCGTCTGGGCGCTCACCCGCCCGGACGGCCGCGCGCCCGTCCCCGGCCGGCTGGTCACCAACGAGTACGCGCACTGGAACCCGGACGCCGACGACGCGCGCCGCTCCCGGACCTGGGACGTCACGAGCGGTTCGCTCTTCACGCGCGACGGTCTCCTCTGGACGGGCCCGCCCGACACAGAGACACCGGACGCGACATCCTCCAACGGAACCGGGTCGAGCGTCTTCCGGATGCATACGCACCGCACCGATTACCTCGACACCCATGTCACCTTGGACGTGCGTAACGTGCGCCTACTGCCCGACGGCGCGCAGGACTACGACGGGGTGCACGTGATGCTGCGCCACAAGGACGAGACGGAACTGTACGTGGCGTCGCTCAACCGGCGCGACGGGCTCCTCGTCATCAAGAAGAAGCTGACGGGCGGATCCGAGAACGAGGGCCGGTACTTTACGCTCGCCCAGGTACGACACTCCTACGCGTTCGGTAAATGGCAGCGCTTCGAGGTCCGCGTCTCCGGGACGTCCCCGGTCGTCATCACCGTCGCGCAGTCCGGACGCGAACTGCTGCGCGCCGTGGACGACGGGCGCCGCCACGACCGTCCCATCACCCGTGCGGGCTCGGTCGGGGTGCGCGGCGACCGGTGCGAGTTCGAGTTCAAGATCCGGATCCGGAACCGGTGACGCGCGCGCGGAAGAGCCCGGTGTCGGTCGCGGCGACCAGCGTCCCGTCGGACGCCAGGGCGACGCCGCCGACCGGGCCGGGCACCTCGACCCGGCCGAGCGGCTCGGGCCGGGCGTCGTCGCGCGCCGTGAACGCGCCCGCCCGCCGGTCCCCCGCCGCGACCAGCAGCCGACCGCCCGCCCGCGCCGCGGCGACGACCGGGGCGTCTTCCGGCGCCGGCCCCTCGGCCACCGCCTCGCCGTCCGGGCGCCGCACCACGATCCGCCCCCCTTCGCCGTGCACGAGGACGACGCCGTCCGCCCACGGAACCATCGGCGTGGGCGGTGCGCCGCGGTCCAGCTTCCCGACCTGCCCCTCGATCTCGACGTCCAGCATGGAGTAGCTGGGGGCCTTGCCCCGTTCGGATTCGCAGGACAGGGCGACGAGCGGCCCCGAGTCCGGGGTGGCGTGCAGAAGGTGCCGGTCCGGACTCAGGTACCCGAACCACGTGTCGAAGCGCGCCAGCCGCTCGCCGGTGCGCGCGTCCCAGACGAGCACGTCCGCGTGGGGCCGCCGGTCGAACACCGTCACGACCGCACCGCGCCCCCGGTGGACGGCGAGCCCCACCACGTCGGGGAACGACGCCTCGGCGTCGTCGATGACGACCTCGTCCCCGCCGTAAAGGTCGTGGACGTGCACGCGCCCTCCGTCCGCCCACGCCACGACGGGCGAGGCGCCGCGCGGCCCCGGCAGGACCCCGAACGCCCACTCTTCGTCGTCGCAGGGGAATCCGGGCAGCGGATCCCCCACCCGGACGCCCCGCGCGAGGTCCCACGCGAGACCGACGCTGCCGTCGTTCCCGACGCGCGACGCGCACACCGTGGCCGCCCCTTCCCCGGCGGCCCGCACGTTCTCGAACGACCCCTGCGCCAGCAGTTCCGCACGCCCGACCATGCCCGCACAGTAGGCCAGCCCGCCGTGACCGTCCCCGCTTTTACGCGATCGCGACCGGACCGTTTATTCGATTGATCTCGACTGGGAATCCCACCGAAAATGGCAGAGTGGACTTCGCTCTTCAAATGGTCGAAATCACCTGGACCAAGCACTCCCGCGGAGGCAGGGCCGCCGCCCGCCGCAACGCGGCCCCGACCGCCTTCCCGCTGCCGGACGACGCGCCCCCGTTCGTCCACACGGTGTGGATGCGCGAATGGGACGGCTTCACGCCGCGCACCTCGGTGACACACGATCTCCCGCGCGGCCTTCCGCGCGGCATCGGCGTCGCGGAAGAGTCCGGGGGCCTTCGCGTGGACTTCGGAAATCGTCCGTCCGTACATCTGCGGCCGAACCAATTCCTGCGACGACAGGAAACTTTCCTGAGCGGCCGCGGTTGCTCGTGCTGCGGCACCCCTTGGTACAACTTGCGCACTTTGAACATCGTCTACGGAAAAGTCCGCGCGGAATCCTTCCTGCACGAACCGGCCGTGTACATCGACGACCGGCGCATCCTCGGCGCCCGCCGCCGGTCCGTCGGTTCCGGCCGCCAAGTCGGGTGACGAACCGGGAGGCGTCCGGTATATCCGTTGATCACGGGATCGCGACGGCGGAGGAGACGTGTGGAGCCGGTCGAACTGACGGCCGCCGAGCGGCGGGTATGGCGGGCGTTCCGGACGGGCGCGAAGGTCGACTTCTGGCAGGAAGGCGACGACGCCGAGGACGGCGGAACGTGGGGCCCCGAACGCACCGTGCGGGCATGGGTGCTGCGCAAGCTGCTGCTCCGGCCGCCGGAGGACGGCGAGGTCACGGCGCTCCGGGTGTCCGGGGCACGGATCACCGGGGAGCTGGACCTGCAGTACGCGGAGGTCGAGCACCCCATCCGGCTGTGGGCGTGCCACTTCGAGGAGATCCCGAACCTCTACGGATCGCACCTGCGGCAGCTGAACCTGAGCAAGTCGTACCTTCCCGGCCTGTTCGCGGCGACGATGCACGTCAGCGGCGTGCTCCGGCTCACCGAATGCCGGGTGCCCGGCCGGATGAGCCTGGGCGGCGTCCGCATCTCGCGGGCGGTCTTCCTCGAACGGGCGCGGCTCGGCACCCCCGGCGCCGACCAGGGCGAGATCGTCCACCTGAACCACTCGGTGCTGGAGGACGACCTGTGGGCCCCGGGCCTCGAAGTCCACGGCGAGATCCGGCTGAACAGCGCGTCCGTCGGAAACCTGAACCTCGAAGGCGCCCTGCTCAGCAACCCCGGGAAGCGCGCCTTCGACGGCCGGAGCCTCGGCGTCGGCCAGAACCTGACGGCCGCGAACCTGCGGGCCGAAGGGGAGATCAACCTGCGCGGCGCGCGGATCGCCCAGAAGCTCGACCTCACCGGCGCGGACTTCTCGCACCCCGTCGGGCATCCCGCCGGATGCGCCCTGGATCTCGAGAACCTCACCGTGGAGTCGGACGTCGTGGCGCGGCGGAGCCGCTTCGACGGCGAGGTCAATCTGCGCGGGGCGACGATCCCCGGACAGCTCGACCTGGCGAAAGCCCGCATCGCGCACCCGTCCGGCCAGGCCCTGCGGGCGAGCGCCACCACGATCGGCGAGGTGTGGCTGCGCGAAGCGCGGGTGGACGGGCTGCTGAACCTGCGCCGCGGACGGTTCGGGCTCCTGCACGTGCCGCCGGACGCGCTGGGCGGCGGCGTCCGGCTGGACGGCCTGACCTACGACGCGCTCGCCCCGCGGCTCCCCGCGAAGGTGCGGATCGCGATGCTCGAACGCGACGTCGAGGGCTACGTCCCGCACGCGTACGAGCAGCTCGCGGCGGCGTACCTGGGGGCGGGCGACGACATCGCGGCGCGGAACGTCCTGCTCGCGAAGCAGCGGCGCCGACGCCGCACCCTGCCCCTGTACCGGCGGATATGGGGCTATCTGCAGGACGTGACGGTCGGGTACGGGTTCCGGCCGCTGCGGGCGGCGGCGTGGCTCGCCGGGCTCGTGCTCGCCGGGACGGTCGCGTTCGCGTTCGAGCATCCGGCGCCCCTCAAGGCCGACGAGCACCCGGACTTCAACGCGCTGTTCTACTCCCTCGACCTCCTCCTCCCGATCATCGACTTCGGGCAGCAGAAGGCGTTCAAGCCCGCCGGCTGGCACCAGTGGCTCTCGTACACGCTGATCAGCACCGGATGGGTGCTGGCGACGACGATCGCGGCGGGCGTCACCCGCACGCTCAGCCGGCAGTGACCGCGCGCAGCCGCGCGGCGGCGTCCTCCGGCGGGACGTCGTTGATCCAGGCGGCCATCCCCGACTCCGACCCCGCCAGGTACTTGATCTTGTCGGGGGCGCGCCGGATCGAGAACAGCTCCAGGTGCAGCCGCAGCAGGTCGCGGCCCTCGCCGATGGGCGCCTGGTGCCAGCCCGCGACGTACGGCAGCGGCGTCCCGTAGAGGGCGTCGAGGCCGCGCAGCAGGTCACGGTAGAGGACGGCCAGTTCGTCCCGTTCGGCACCGTCGAGGGCGACGAGGTCGGGAACGTGCCGGTGCGGGGTCAGATGGACCTCGACGGGCCACCGCGCGGCCGCGGGCACGTACGCCGTCCAGTGCTCCCCGGCGAGGACGACGCGGGGCCCGGCCCGCTCGGCGGCGAGCACGTCGCCGAACAGGTCGCCGCCGTACGCCGCGGCCGTCGCGAGCATCCGCCCGGTGCGCGGCGTCACGAACGGGTACCCGTAGATCTGCCCGTGCGGATGGTGCAGCGTCACGCCGATCTCGACGCCGCGGTTCTCGAACACGTACACCTGCTCGATGCCCGGCAGCGCCGACAGCTCCGCGGTGCGGTCCGCCCACGCGTCGACGACCGTCCGGACGCGCGACACGGGCAGCCCCGCGAGCGCCGCGTCGTGCTCGTCGGTGAAGCAGACGACCTCGCACCGTCCGGCGCCGCGGGAACGTTCGAACAGCGCGACGCCGTCGACGGCGGCCGGGACGTGCGGGGTCGCGGCGGCGTACGACGGGAAGCGGTTCTCGAACGCGACGACCTCGTAGCCCGCGTCGGGGATCTCCGACGCGGGGCCGCCGGGACACAGCGGGCACTCCTCCGGCGGCGGCAGGAACGTGCGCGCGTTGCGGTGCGCGGTGATCGTGACCGGGTCGCCCGTCAGCGGATCGCGGCGCGTCTCGCTGAGCGGCTCCACGGGCGGCAGCCCCCGCGGGTCGGGGGCGGGCACCCGCCCCGGCTTCTCGTCGTAGTAGACGATCTCTCGACCGTCGCTGAGGCGCGCGCGGGTCCGGTACACCGCAGAAGGCTACCGGGCCGCCGCCCGCTCGCTCTCATTGACCGCCAGCAGATGCTTGACCAGCGTCGTCAGCACCTCTTTCCCGGCGCCCGGCTCCGCACGTCGCACAGCACGACCGGCGTCCCGGCGTCCAGGTCGAGCGCCTCGCGGATCTCCTCGACCGTGTAGTCGTAGCCGTCGTCGAAGCAGTTCACGCCGATGATGAACGGCAGCCCGCGGCTCTCGAAGTAGTCGACGGCCGGGAAGCAGTCCGGCAGCCGCCGGGTGTCGGCGAGGACGACCGCGCCGAGCGCCCCGGCCGACAGCTCGTCCCACATGAACCAGAACCGGTCCTGGCCGGGCGTGCCGAACAGGTAGAGGATCAGCCCGTCGCGGACGGTGATGCGGCCGAAGTCCATCGCGACCGTCGTGGTCGTCTTCTGCTCGACCCCCTCGATGTCGTCGACGCCGACGCCCCGGTCGGTCAGCAGCTCCTCGGTCTGCAGCGGGCGGATCTCGCTGACGGCACCGACGAGCGTCGTCTTGCCGACGCCGAATCCCCCGGCGATGAGGATCTTCACCGCGACCGGTTCAGAGGGCTTGGAGACCATGCAGCACTTCCCTGAGGAGACTTTCCTTGGAGAGCGGGCTCTCCTGCCGGGGCCGGGTGACGGTGATCAGCCGCTGGCCGAGCAGGTCGCCCAGCAGCACCCGGACGACGACGAGGGGCAGTTCGAGCCGCGCGCGACCTCGGCGACCGGCTGCGGCGCGGCGCACATGTCGAGGATGTGCAGGTGTTCGGGGCCGATCCCGGGCGTCCCGGCGCGCGGCCGGCCCGCCGTACCGATGAGGGTGATCATATCGAAGGGCTCGTCCCCGGCGGGCCGCGCGCGGCCGCGCGTCAGCGCGTACGACCGGACGATCGGTCCGGCCTCGTCGTCGAGCCATTCGCTCATCCGGAGTCCTCGCCGTCCTCGACCTCGGCGCGTCCGCGCCGGGTACCGCGCTGGATGGACGACATCATCGCGCGGGCCTCCTCGGGCGTGCGGCGAGAATGCACCGGCGCTTCGTCCGCACCGGAGGCGGGACCGGCCGCCGCTTCGCCGTCGCGGAGCTGCGCCGCCAGGTTCTGCTGCCGGACCCGCTTGGGCAGCGGCGGCCGCTCCTCCCCGGACCTGCGCCGCCGAACGTCCCCGATCGCCCGCTGCCGGTTGCCCGCCCGGGCCTCCCCCGGAGCGCCGTCGGCCCGCGCGCCCTCGGCCGGATGCCTCTCGGCCTGCGCGCCCTCGGTCGGCGCGGCCTCACCCGGGACGGCTTCGGCCTGCGCGCCCTGGGCCCGCGGGGGGTCGAATCGCAAGATGTCCGACCTTGATGCGTCGATCTCCGTCGCTTCGGGATGCGAGGACTCCGTTCGCGGAACCTCGGACCGCGGGTCCTCAAATCGCGAAATATCCGGCCCCGCGGCATCGCCCTGTGGGACCTCGGACGACGGGACGCCGGAACTCGGGGCTTCGGACCGCCCGTCCCCTGCCGTGTCCGCGCGGCCGGATTCGGCGGCACGCGCCGCCTCACCGCCCGAACCGTCGAGCCGCGCCCCCTCGGACCACGAGACCTCGGGACGCGCCCCTGCGGAGTACGAACCCGCCGAATGCGAACCCCCGGAAGGTGGAGCCTCGGACCACGAGACCTCGGGACGCGCCTCTGCGGAGTACGAACCTGCCGAGTGCGAACCTGCCGAGTGCGAACCCTCAAAGCGCGGGCCCTCGGAACCCGAGCCCTCGGAGTGCGGGCCCTCGAAGCGCGAGACTTCGGGACGCGCGCCCTCGGAGTACGGCCACTCGGAGCGCGAACCCTCCGAGCGCGGGCCCCCCGATGTTGATGATCTTCCCCGAGCCCTGCGGCAGCAGATGCTCCAGCGCGGCGTGCGCGCCGTACATCATCATC
>NZ_MKJY01000105.1 GCF_001942465.1 Actinomadura sp. CNU-125 | reverse complement strand
CCCACCCGGACGCCGACGTCCGCAGCCCACGCCCGCCGAGCCCTCCCCACCGGGGTCCTTGACCTGCGCGTGTTGCCCTAACTCGGGCGCCCATAAGGGCAACACGCCGCAGATCAACATTAGGAGGGGGTGGCGGTGGGGGTGTAGTGGGCGGCGTTGTCGCCCTCGACGCGGTAGCTCTCGCGGCCGTCCGTGCCCGCCGGGACGTCGCCGGCGACGGTGACGCGGTGCAGGCGGCGCGGGAGGTCGCCGTAGTCGTCGGGGGCGTAGTGCTGGGTGATGCGGTTGTCGAACACGATGAGGTCGCCCGGCGACCAGACCCAGCGCAGCACGTTCTCCGGACGGGTCACGTACGCTTGGAGGATGTCGAGGATCGCGCGGCTCTCGGTGCCGGAGAGCCCGACGATCCGCTGCGCGAACCCGCCGATGAAGAGGTTCCGCTCGCCCGATTCGGGATGCACCCGGACGACCGGGTGGGCGGTCTTCCAGGTCTGCGACACGAACGCCTTGCGGTGCTCGGCCTGCTTCGCCGGGTCGACGCCGGCGGCCGCGGGCTTCACGTAGTCGTAGTCGTTGGTGTGGACGGCCCACAGCCCGTCGGCGAACGCGCGCAGCTCGTCCGGCAGGTCCCGGTAGGCGGCGGCGGTGTTGGCGATCAGGGTGTTGCCGCCGTAGGGCGGGACGACGAGCCCGCGCAGGGTGCTGATCTTCGGCGGGGTCTGCACGAACGTGACGTCGGTGTGCCACTGGTTCGCGCGCGACGCCTCGCCGTCGACCGGCAGGATCTCGCGCTTGCCGTCGATGCCCGGGACGGTCGGGTGGGCGCCGGTGAGCTCGCCCCACTTGGCGGCGAAGGCGAGCTGGTCGTCGTCGGTCAGGTCCTGGCCGCGGAACCCCAGGACCTTGTGTTCGAGCAGGGCCTCGTGGATCTCGCCGAAGATCCGGTCGGACAGGTCGCGGACGTCGGCGCCGACGACCTCGGCGCCGATGCGGCCGCCGATCTTGCGGATGTCGAACTGGGACACGGAGTTACCTCTTCTCCTGGGAGGCGGGGGGCGGTGGCTCCAGCGAAGCACGGCCCCCCGGATCGGTCAACCATTCCTACCGGGTAAGTAGGAAATATTTCCGTCTAAACCTATTGACTTGGTGGGAAACCGTGCCGGATAGTCGCATCCGTGACACCCCATCGCATGCTCCGCGCTTCGCTCGTCGCACGCCTGCACGTCGACCTCCGGCGGCAGGCCAGCGACCTGTGTCGCCCCGCCACCTGACGAACCATCCGGCACAGGCGTCCAGGAGAGGGCATTCTTGAGCAGCATCACGGGAACCACGCGCCGACGATTCATGTCCGCGCTCACGGTCGCGGCGATCGGCGCGCCCGTCGCGGCGACCGCGGCGGGCTGCGGCACGGCGGCGGGACGCGCGCGGCGCACCGGCACCCTGCGTTACCAGGGCTGGACCGGCACGGTCACGCTCCCCGAACTCGCCGCCGACCTCGGCTATCTCGGCGAGGTCGAACTGGAGTGGGTCGGCAATACCAACAGCGGGCCGCAGGACGTGCAGACCGCGGCGACGGGCGAGGTCGACTTCGGCGGCGCGTTCAACGGCGCGTCGGTCAAACTGCAGGAGTCGGGCGCGCCGCTGACGTCCGTCATCGGCTACTACGGCACCGACGAGAAGTACTACAACGGGTTCTGGGTCCCCGAAGACAGCCCCATTCGGAGTCCTCGGGATCTCATGGGCAAGAAGGTCGGGATGAACACCCTCGGCGGCCACGCCCAGGCCGTCCTCGACCTGTACCTGCGGGGGAAGGGCTTCACCTCAGAGGAGGTCGGGAAGGTCCGCCCGCTGGCGGTGCCGCCCGTCGCCCTGGAGCAGTCGCTCCGCCAGGGGCAGATCGACGTGGCCGCGCTCAGCGGGATCTTCCAGGAGAAGGCGAAGGACAACGGCGGCGTCCGGTCGCTGTTCCGCGACCTCGACTTCCTCGGCACGTTCACCGCCGGCTCGTACGTCTTCCGGGACGACTTCATCGAGCGCAACCCCGACACGGTGAAGGCGTTCACCGGCGGGGTGGCCAGGGCGATCGAATGGTCGCGCGGCCGCCCGCGCGAGGAGGTCATCGACCGGCTCACCCGGATCCTGGAGTCCCGCGGCCGCAACGAGAACGCCGACGCGCTCAAGTACTGGCTGTCGTGGGGCGTCGCGGGCAAGGGCGGCCTCATGAGCGACCGGGAGTTCACGACCTGGAGCGAGTGGCTCGCCGACGTCGGCCAGATCCCCGAAGTCACGGTGAAGCCCGCCGATATCTACACCAACGAGTTCAACCCGTACGCGAACGGAGGGAACCCGCGGTGACCGCGAAGATCAGCGTCTCCGGGGTCGGCAAGACCTTCCCCGTCCGGGGCGGCGGCGAGTTCACCGCCCTGCACGACACCTCGCTCGACGTCGCCGAAGGCGAGTTCCTCGCCGTGGTCGGACCGTCCGGCTGCGGCAAGTCCACGCTCCTCGACCTGATCGGCGGGCTCACGGCGCCCACCACCGGACGCGTCGTGATCGACGGCGCCGACGTGACCGGCCCCGCGCTCGACCGCGGGATCGTCTTCCAGCAGTACGCGCTGTTCCCCTGGCGGACCGCGCTGCGCAACGTCGAGTTCGGCCTGGAAGCCATAGGGCTCGGCCGCCGCGAGCGCGCCGACGTCGCCCGCCGCCACCTCGACCTCGTCGGCCTGTCCGGCTTCGAGGACCGCTACCCGCACGAACTGTCCGGCGGCATGAAGCAGCGGGTCGCGATCGCTCGCAGCCTCGCCTACGACCCGGACGTCCTGCTCATGGACGAGCCGTTCGCCGCGCTCGACGCCCAGACCCGCGAAGCCCTCCAGGACGAACTGGTGCGGATCTGGTCGAAGACCGGCAAGACCATCGTGTTCATCACGCACGGCATCGACGAGGCCGTCTACCTGGCGCAGCGCGTCGCCGTGCTCACCTCGCGCCCCGGACGGGTGAAGGAGATCGTCGACATCGACCTCGGCGCCCGCGACGCGACCGACGACCTGCGCTCCACCCCCGAGTTCGCCGCGCACCGGCACCGGGTCTGGTCGCTGCTGCGGGACGAGGTCCGCTCCGCCCGGCTCGGCGTCCCGGAACCGCGCGAGGAGGCGATCCCCCATGGCTGACACCCTGCAGATCTCCGCGCCCGCCACCGAACCCGCCGGGCCGCCGCCCGCCGCGCCCCCGCGCGCGTCCCGTCCGGCGCGCCGGGCCGGGGCCGCCGCGGGCCGGGCCGTCCGGGGGACGGCGGCCATCGTCGCGTTCCTCGCCCTCTGGGAGGTCGCGCCCCGCGCCGGGCTGGTCGACCCGATCTTCCTGCCGCCGCTGTCGGAGGTCGTCCCGGCGCTGTGGGAGCTGGCCGCGAGCGGCCGGCTGTGGGACGACACGCGGGCCAGCCTCGTCCGCTCGCTCGCCGGGTTCGCGCTGGCGATCGCCTGCGCCGTCCCGCTCGGCCTGCTGATCGGCTGGTACCGGCCGGTCGCGCAGTTCCTCAACCCGCTGCTGGAGGTCTTCCGCAACACCGCCGCGATCGCGCTGCTGCCCGTCTTCGTGCTGATCCTCGGCATCGGCGAGACGTCCAAGATCGCGATCGTCCTGTACGCGTGCACCTGGCCGATCCTGCTCAACACGATCGGCGCGGTCCGCACCGTCGACCCGACGCTGGTCAAGTCGGCGCGATCGCTCGGGCTGCCCGCGTTCCGCGTCTTCCAGAAGGTGATCCTGCCCGCCGCCGTCCCGTCGATCTTCACCGGGATCCGGCTGGCCGGGGCGACCTCGGTGCTGGTGATGATCGTCGCGGAGATGGTCGGCGCGAAGGAGGGGCTCGGCTTCCTGGTCGGCTCGTCCCAGCAGAACTTCGCGATCAACGAGATGTACGCGGGGATCATCGCGATCTCCGCACTCGGGCTGGCGTTCAACTACCTGCTCGTCCTGCTCGAACGCCGCTTCACCCGCTGGCGCACCGACGTGCCGTCCTGACGGACGCGCGGCGGGGCCCGCCGTGCCCCGCGCCCGTCCCGTCCGGGACGCGCGCGGGGTGCGGCGGTGCACTGACCTGCGGCAACGATTCCGATGCGCTTCTCATCGCAATCTGCTGCCCGGCATTCGGGATAAATCCCGTCAATCCAGCACAATTCAGGTGAAGGTCGACCGGGTTATTTGGACCGTTCCCCGGCAGGCGGGTCCGACGCGATTCGGAGAGGCGCGGACGGCGCCGGGTCACTTCTCCCGGGGACGGGTGACCAGGTGCTCACCGACCCGCCTGACCAGGGTCGCCATCTCGTAACTGATCTGCGCCGGATCGACGGTCGCGTCGCTCATCACGGTCAGCGACGCGCCCTCGCCCGCGGCGGTGACGAACAGGAACCCGCCGCTCATCTCGATGATCGTCTGGCGCGTCTCGCTCGCGCCGAACTGCGTCCGCGCGCCCTGCGCGAGGCTCTGCAGGCCCGCTGCCAGCGCGGACAGGTAGTCGGCGTCCGCGCGGTCGAGGCCCGCGGACGCCCCCAGCACGAGCCCGTCCGCGGACTGCAGCACCGCCCTGGTGACCTGCGGCACGCGATCGACGAGCCCGTCGATCAGCCAGTCCAGCCGGTCGGACGATTCGCCGAGCAGAGATGTCACGTGGGTTCTCCTCTTCGGAGCGGCGGGGGCTGTCCCCTCGGATGATTCCACCAAAGTGTTCCGTATCGACCTGACTTCGCGACAACTGATCAAAATGGTGGCTATGGTGTCTGAGTTCCCCGCCACGCATGTCCCGAAGGCAAGAGAGACGCCCCGATGACCGTCGAGATCCGCAACGTCCATGTCGTTCCCGGCGGCACCGCCCCGTGAAAGGCACGCGCCGACGTCCGAACCGGTTCTCGCGCCATGGCTCGCCGGACCGTCCCGCGGTGTCGGCGGAACCGACCGAGGAAGAGGGGGAGCGATGACCGCGGCACCGATCACGGCAGGGGAGGTGCAGCGGCTCCTCGACGGCCTGGTGCGCCGGGCGGCGCCGCTGGGCGGCGCGGTCCTGCTGTCCAACGACGGGCTGGTCGTGGCGTCCTCCGCCGGGCTCGGCCGGGAGGAGTCCGAGCACCTCGCGGCGCTCGTGGCGGGCGTGCAGGGGCTCGCCCGCGGCGCGTGCCGCCGGTTCGCGTCCGGCGAGCTGCTGCAGAGCGTCATCGAACTGGACACGGCGCTGCTGTTCATGATCCCGGTGGGCGACGAGGCGTCGCTGGTCGCGGTGGGGCCGCCGGACGTCGACGCGGGCGCGGTCGTGTTCGAGCTGACCGGGCTCGCCGAGCGGTTCGCCGAGCGTCCGCCGGTCCTTCCCCGGCTGTCGGTGCAGGGCCCGAGGTGAGTCCGGGTGGGCGATGACCGGTGGCTCGACGGGGACGCGGGACCCGTCGTCCGTCCCTACACCCTCACGCGGGGCCGCACCCGGCTCCGCGACGACGTCCTCGACCTGATCTCCGTGGTAGAGGCGACCGGGCTGCCGGTGCCGCCGCGGCTGCGCCTGGACCCCGAACACCGGCGGCTGCTGGCGATCAGCCGCGGCTCGATCACCTTCGCCGACCTGACGTCGGAGATCGACCTGCCCGTCGGCGTCGTGCGCGTCCTGGTCGACGACCTGCGCGCCGAGAACCTGCTCCGGGTGCTGAAGCCGACCCCGGCCGGCGACGTCCCGGACGAGCTCGTACTAAGGAAGCTGCTGAATGGTCTCCGCGCACTCTGACACCGTGCAACCCGACCCCGCGCTCACCGGTTCCGCCGCGGGCGGCCGGCCGATCGCCGCGAAGATCCTCGTGGCGGGCGGGTTCGGGGTCGGCAAGACCACGATGGTCGGCTCGATCAGCGAGATCCGCCCGCTGCGCACCGAGGAACTGCTCACCGACCGGGGCGCGGGCGTCGACGACACCACCGGCGTGGACGGCAAGACCAGCACCACCGTCGCCATGGACTTCGGCCGGATCACGCTGCAGGACAACATGGTGCTGTACCTGTTCGGGACGCCGGGGCAGCAGCGGTTCTGGTTCATGTGGGACGAGCTGGCGCTTGGGGCCATCGGCGCGGTGGTGCTCGCCGACGTGCGCCGCCTCGCCGACTGCTTCGCCGCCATCGACTACTTCGAGGACCGCGGCACCCCGTTCATGGTCGCGGTGAACTGCTTCGAGGGCGCCGAACGCAAGGACCCCCGGGACGTGCGGATCGCCCTCGACCTCGAAGACCACGTGCCGTTGCTGCTGTGCGACGTGCGCAGTCGCGAATCCGCCCGGGACGTCCTGGTCACGATGATCGAGCACGTCCTGGCGAAGAAGGCCGCGACGGAGTCCTGACCGCACGGCCCCCGCACCGCCGACGACGCGGACGTCTCCGAGACGTCCGCGTCCGCGTGCGCGTACCCGTCCAGGCACATGGCACAGCCATTCTCTCTATAGAGAAGTGAGCTTCTCCGCAGCAGAAAATCATCCGCTCGTGTACATCGGGTGCCGGGATCGCGGCCCTAGCATGCCGATCATGCCGATTCCGGACGGCGGCGACCCCCCATGGGGCGGCGACTCCATGGCGGCCTCCGCCCGTCCACGGACCGGTCCTTCTCCCACCCCCGAATGGAGCGCCCCCGTGTCCGCAATCAGCCGTCGTTCCCTCCTCGCCGGTGCCGCCGGTGCCGCCGCCACCGCGGGGCTGGCCGCCGCGGGACTGCCGCGCGCCCACGCCGCCGCACCGTCCCGGGTACCGGTCACGCGTGAGGAACACCGTGTCGTCATCATCGGATCCGGCTTCGGGGGCGGGGTGACGGCGCTCCGGTTCGCGCAGGCGGGAGTGCGGTGCCTGGTCCTGGAGCGGGGCATCTGGTGGCCCACCGGACCGAACGCCGAGACGTTCCCGCACCCCACGTCCCCGGACAAGCGGATCTTCTGGCTGGGCTCCCCGTCGGTGCTGGGCTTCACGCCGGAGCTGTTCGACCCCTACACCGGGCTGCTGGAGCAGGTGCCGGGCAACGGGATGGACATGGTCGTGGCCGCGGGCGTCGGCGGCGGGTCGCTGGTCTACCAGGGGATGACGCTGCAGCCGTCCGAGAGCGTCTTCAACGCCAACCTGCCCGAGCAGCTCGACTACGCGCGGATGGACCGCGACCACTACCGGCGCGTCGCGCGGATGCTGCGCCTGGAGACCGCGCCCGACGAGCTGATCGCCGGCAAGACCTACAAGCCGGCGCGGATCTTCGCCGAGTACGCCGGACGCGCCGGGGAGCCGGTGGCGAAGATCCCGATGCCGATCGACTGGGACTTCGCGCTGCGCGAGCTCGACGGCGAGATGAAGCCGTCCTACACCAACGGGGACTGCTCCCTGGGGGTGAACAACGGCGGCAAGCACTCGGTCGACGTCACCTACATCGCCGACGCGCAGGCGACCGGCCTGGTGACCGTCGCGACGCAGCACAACGTGACGGACGTGGCGATGGCCCCGGACGGACGCTGGCAGATCTTCGTCGACCGCATCGCGACCGACGGGACCGTCCTCGAAAAGAAGATCATCACCGCGAAGGCGCTGGTCATGGCGGCCGGTACCGCAGGCACCACCAAGCTGCTGATGCGCGCGGCGGCCAAGGACCAGATCCCGGACATGCCGGACGGCCTGGGCTCGGGCTGGGGTTCCAACGGCGACCGCATCTACACGTGGACGAACTGGGAGGACGACTTCGGCGCCCCGCAGGGCGGCCCGGTCGTCTACGGCAGCATGGACTGGGAGGATCCGGCGTCGGCGAACACGATCATCCAAGCGTCCATCCCGCCCGTGGGGAACCTGCGCTCCACCATGATCGTCGGCTACGGGGTGAGCCGGGGCCGCGGCCGGTTCGTCTACGACTCGGCGAAGGACGACGCCGTCCTGCAGTGGCCGAAGGACGCCGACGACGCGCTCTACCGGCGCATCCACGAGCGCGTCACCAAGATCACCGGTTCTTCGTCGTTCCTCATCGACACCACCGCCGCCTACCCGTCCACCTGGCATCCGCTCGGCGGCGCCGCGATGGGCACGGTCTGCGACCTCGCCGGGCGGGTCCGGGGGCACCGCGGCCTCTACGTGCTGGACGGCGCGCTGCTGCCGGGCACGGCGGCGGCGTGCAACCCCTCGATGACGATCGCCGCGGTCGCCGAGCGCGCGACCGACGACCTGATCGCCAACGACGTCGGCACGGTGTTCTGACCGGACCAAAGGTGCCGCGCCCTCAGCCGGTCCGTCGCCGGGCGGCGCGGACGAAATCGGCGGGCGCGCCCGGGGACGGCGCGCGAGGAAGTCGCGGAGGCCGGTGTGCTGGACGCACCGGCCCCCGTCCAGGACGGCGACCGACCCGGCGGCCCGCCGCACCGCCGCGAGGTCGTGCGTGATGAGCAGCAGCGCGGTGCCCGCCGGGGCGAGCAGGCCCGGCAGCTCGTCGAGCACCCGGTCGCGGGTCGCCTCGTCGAGCGCCGAGGTCGCCTCGTCGCAGACCAGCAGGGCGGGACGGGCCATCAGCGCCCGGGCCAGCGCGCAGCGCTGCAACTGCCCGCCCGACAGCCCCGCGGGACGCCTGCCGAGCTGGGCGCCGTCCAGCCCGAGCCGCGCGCCGATGTCGCGCGCCTCGCCCCGCGCGGCGTCCGGCGACAGCCCGCGCAGCAGCCGCCCGGTGTCGGCGATCTGCGCCAGCATCGGACGGTGCGCCTCGAAGGAGTCGGCGGCGCTCTGGTGCACGTACTGGACGGCCCGGCGCTGCGCCGCGACCGGCGTTCCACCCTGCGGGGCAGCGCCCCGCCGCGGTACTGGACGGTGCCCGCGGTGGGCGCCGTGAGCCCCGCCAGCACCCGTCCGAAGGTCGTCTTCCCGGCACCCGACGGCCCGACCAGCGCGGTCGCGCTACCGGCCGCAAACCCCATCGACACCGGCCCGACCAGCGGCGACCCCCCACCCCGCCAACGGACCGCGACCCCCGAAGCGGCGACCCTCGAAGTGTCCGCTTCCGAGGTGGCCGCTCCGGACGAGTCCGCTTCTGAGGTGGCGACCGCCGAAGCGGCGACCGCCGAAGCGGCGACCTCCGAGGTGGCGACCTCCGAAGCGGCGGCCTTCGGTCCGGCGATACCCGACGCCGCCCGGTTCTTCGGGCCGTGGGCGGCGGCGTCCGGGGGGTTCAGGACGTGCGGCGGGGGGCCTTGCGCCACTACTCGTCCGTGCTCCAGGACGGTCACGTGCGCGGCGATCCGGCGGACGAGCGGCAGGTCGTGCGTGAGCACGAGGAGTGCGGCGCCGCCGCGCGGCGGTCGGCCCGCGCGCGGTGCCGGAGCGCGGCGAGTTCGGCGAGGGTGCCGCCGATGCGGCGGACCGGGTCCAGGACCGTCTCCGGATGCTGCGGCAGGTGCGCCGTGACGCCGGTCCGCAGCGCGCGGCGGTCTCGTTCCGGCAGGGCCAGCAGGTCGGTGCGTCCAGCAGCGCCTCGGCGGCCGGCCGGACGCCCGGACGGGCGGCCGCCGAGCGCGGCGAGGCCACGAGCGTGGTCTTGCCGCTGCCGCCCGGGCCGACGACCGCGGCGACCGTCCCCGCCGGGACGGCCAGCGACACCCCCGCCAGCAGCACGGCGCCGTCGGCGCGCGCGGACAGGTCGCGGACCTCCAGCGGCGGGGTCACCGGACGGCCCGGCCGCGCGCCAGCGCGCCGTCGACCAGCAGGTTCGCGCCGACGCACAGCGACATCAGCAGCCCGGCGGGCACCAGCACCGCCGCGGGCTGCAGGAACAGCGCGTCCGCGTTGCGCTCGATCAGCACGGCCCAGTCGGACGAGTCGGACGGCAGGCCCAGCCCGAGGAAGTTCGCCGACGCCAGCAGGTACAGCACCACCGAGAAGCGCGCGCCCGCGTCGGTGGCGACGGGGGCGGCGAGTTCGCGGGCGAGGTGGCGCAGGTGGACGTAGCACCAGCCGTGTCCCTGCATGCGCAGCGCCTCCACGGCCGTCCGGGACGCCGGGGCGAGCGCGGCGCCGCGCACCAGCCGGGCGATCGCGGGCACCTGCAGCGTCCCGGCGGCGGCCAGCAGCCAGAACCGGCCGCGATGGTCGGTCGCGGCGAGCGCCATCAGCACCAGCAGGCCGGGCAGGGCCAGCAGCAGGTCGAGCGTGCGCATCACCGTCTCGTCGACGAGCCGCCGCGCGCCCGCCGCGCGAGCAGCCCGAGCGCCGGGCGGCGTAGCCGAGCAGCAGCGCCCCGGCCGTGGTGCCGAGGACGGACGGGCCGCCGTGCAGCACCAGCGCGAGGACGTCGCGGCCGAGCAGGTCGGTGCCCAGCGGGTGCCCGTCGCCGGGCGGACGCGACGGCAGTGCGGCCGTGCCGGACGGCTGCTCCGCGGAACCCGCGACCAGCGGCCCGGCGACCGCGAGGAGCAGCGGCACCCCGAGCAGGATCGCCGCGAGCCTTCACGCCGTCACCTCGCGGCGGGGCGCGAGCCGGTGGGACGCCAGGTCCCCGGCGAGGTGCACCGCGACGGCCGTCCCGGCGAACAGCAGCGCGTACGCCTGCACGAGGGGGACGTCGCGGTTCTGCACGGCCTCGACGAAACCGGTGCCGAGGCCCCGCAGGCCGAACAGCGCCTCGACGAGCACCGCGCCGCCGAGCAGGCCCTCCACGCAGCGGGCGAACTGCTGCGCCGCCGGGCCGAACGCGTTCGGGACGACGTGCCGCAGGACCACGGTCCGTTCGCGCATGCCCAGCAGCCGCAGGTGCTCGGCGACCGGGCCGTCCCGCCGCGCGGCGACCCCGGCGCGAATCTGCCGGGCCAGGTCGCACAGTTGCCGGGCGGCGAGCACGGTCACCGGCATCACCAGCACCTCGGGCCGCGCGAGCAGCGCGGCGCCGTCCAGCCCGACGGCCGTGGCGGGCAGCAGACCGGCGGCCAGCGACAGCGACGCGATCATCAGCAGCCCGAGGACGAACTCGGGCACCGCGTGCAGCAGCACTGCGGCGGCGTTCAGCGTCCGGTCGAGCCGGCTGCCCTCGCGCAGTCCCGTGACGATGCCGACCACCGGGGCCAGCACGACGACCAGGACGAACGCGGGCAGCGCGAGCGCCAGCGTGGCGGCGAACCGGCGCCCGATCTCGTCGGCCACCGGGACGTCCGTCAGCAGCGACCGGCCGAGGTCGCCGGTGAGCAGGCCGCCGAGCCACGACCCGAACCGGTCCCATGCGGGACGGTCCAGGCCGAGCCGTTCGCGGAGCGCGGCGACCTGCTCGGGGGTGCCCTGTTCGGCGAGCAGGACGTCGGCGGTGTCGCCGGGCAGCAGCGTCCCGAGCGCGAAGACCGCGACCAGGACGACCAGGCACTGCGCGACCGCGAGCAGGCACCGCCGGGCGGTGTAGCGGCGCACCTCAGGCCGGGGTGACCCGGTCGAACCTGGCCCAGTCGTGCGAATTGGGCGGCGCCGCGCGCAGCCCCCGCACCGACGTGGAGATCGCGTCGTTGGCGTCGGAGAACCCCCACACGATCAGGCCCGACTCGTCCCGCGCGATCCGCTGCGCCCGCGCCAGCAGGTCCGCGCGGGCGGCGTCGTCGCGGGTGGTGCGGGCCTCGTCCAGCAGCCGGTCGAACTCCCCGGACGCGAACCCGGTCAGGTTCCGGGCGGCGCCGCCGCGCAGCCGCTGCTCCAGGAAGTTCGGCACCGGCAGCGTCGAGGTGGTGTTGAACGCCGCGACGCTCCGGCGCTCCTTCATCTCGCTGAAGTACGTCGTCGCGGCGAGCGTGTGCGGGACGACCGTCAGCCCGGCTTCGCCGAGCTGCCGGGCGATCAGCGTCGCCGCCGGTTCCCACGCCGCGTCCAGCGTGCTGGTCTGCAGCGGGATCTCCAGCCCCTCCGCGCCCGCCTCCCGGACGAGCGCACGCGCACGTCCGATGTCGCGTTCGCGCGGCGCGAGGCCCGCCGGGTACCCGTCCAGGCCCTTGCCGAACAGGTCGTTGCCGACCTCGCCGTGCCCGGCCAGCGCGATCCGGACGAGCGCCTCCCGGTCGATGCCGAGCCGGAACGCCTCGACCAGGCGCGGGTCGCGAACGGGGCGCGGCCGCGGCTCAGCAGGATCTGCTGCGCCGTCGCGCGCGGGGCGGTCAGCAGCCGCGCCGACCGTTCGCCCTTCAGCCGGTTCACCGACGCGCCCGCGAGGTCGGCCGCGTAGTGCACCTGCCCCGACAGCAGGGCGTTGACCCGCGCGGCCTCCTCGTTCGCGGGGACGATCTCCAGCTCGGCGATCTTCGGCGGGCCGTCCCAGTGCCCGTCCCAGCGGGTGAACAGGGCGGGGCCGCCGGGCGTGAACGAACCGAAGCGGAACGGCCCGGACCCGACGGGGTCGCGGAAACTCGTCGTCCCCGCCGGGAGGATCTCGGTACCCACCCCCGCGAGGACCCGCGGGAACCCGAAGTCGGGCCGCTTCAGCACCAGCGTCAGCTCCCGGCCCGCGCCCCGGCTCGCGGCGAAGTCGACCGCCGTCATCAGCTGCTGCGACGGCGACCCGGTCGCCGGGTCCGCGACCCGCCGGTAGGTGTACAGCACGTCCGCGGCGGTGACGGGCGCGCCGTCGTGGAACTTCGCGGACCGCAGCCGCACGCGCCAGCGGGTGCCGGACCGGTCGCTCTCCCACGACTCGGCCAGCCGCGCCCGCACCGACATGTCGTCGCCGAACGCGGCGAGCGTGTCGTACATCGCCTTCGCGCGGACCTGGTCGACGAAGTTCGGTGCGACGTGCGGGTCCATCGTCTCCTGCGAGCCGCCCGCGGCGAACGCCGCGCGGAACCGCCGGTCGCCGCCGCCGGAGCCGGAGCCGCACCCCCCGAGCAGCCCGGCGGCCGCGATCGCGCCCACTCCCGCAAGCAGGCCGCGCCTGCCGATGCCTCGCGCCGGTACGTCCCGTACGGGGACACGCCTGTCCATCGGACCCTTCCCGGGGGTGTCCTCGCCCCCTGGTAGGCGGACGCGACGGGCCAGTCTCCTGACTCCCGGATCGACGCTCGCCCCGGCCTTCCCGCCCGCTCTCGCGGGCCGTGGCCGCATTGTGGGGTCCGCTCACCGGTCACAGTGGCGGGACCGTGCCGGATTCGCACCGGCTTCCTGGTCCCCGTCGCCTTTGTACGCCCATTGTGGCGCACTCCCGCCGCTAAGGCGTGTTTAAAAAGCCTGCTTTGGTGGCATGGATCTGCGGGTTGTCGATTGCATGTTCGATGATGGTGACGTAACGTGTTTACCATGCTGCAGCCTGCGACCGGTCGTGAGGGGTGGCGCCGTCGGTGCCGCACCGCCCTCCGCACCGCCCTCCGCACCGCCCTCCGCGCTGCCCGGCGCGGACACTGCGGCCGATCCTGCGGCGGGTGGGCATCGGTTTCGGGGGAAGAACAAGGGTCCGGCGTGGCGGCGCCCGGATGATGGTGCGGTGACGGTGGTGCGGTTGCGGCTGGTCCCGGATCCGGCCGCCCGGCACCGCCTGGAGCAGTTGTTCTCGGCGGCGTGGAGTCTGAAGCGGGCGTTGCGGCGTGATGCGCGCTCGCGTGCGGTGGCGTACCGGGCGGGTCACCGGCGCCGCCGCACCCCGGCCGCAGCCAAAGGATGGCGGGCGCGGCTGGGGTTGTCCCGGGACGCTCTGGAGCGGGCGGCGTACCGGCATCTGGACGCCTCCGGTCACTTGAAGCATCACCTGTCCAAAGCGGTGGCGATGCATCTGGCCGATGAGGTGTGGACGGGTGTGGAGCGGCATTTGTTCCCCGACGTGTCCGGCATGCGCCACGGCCTGCCGAAAGCGGGTTCGTGGTGGGATTTCACGCGGATCCCGGGGCGGGCACGTTCTCACATGGTGGCGCGTAAACGGAACGCTGGCCGGTCACCTGCACGCGTATGCGGCTCCGTGCCTGCCCGACGGGATCACGCCGGAGCGGGCGGCGGCGCTGCCGCCGGGTACCTCGGTTCTGGCCCAGCCCCGCTCCCCGCAGGCTCCGGAGCCGCCCAGGTGCCGGGCCCGGGGACGGGCGGCCTCTGCTCGGCGGACCCGGATCGGTACGACGCCGACCCCGGATGAACCGTCCCCGCCCACCACGGGCCGGGCGGCGGTCACACCGGACAGACACCGACCACGAACCCGGTTGTTCAACAAACCCCCACCACGGGAATTGTTAAACAAGCCTTAGCGGTCGCCCTTCTGTTCCAGGGCGTCTTCGTAGGCGCGCAGGGCGTCGACGACGGTGGCGCGTTCGGCGGGGGTCAGGTCGCGCATGACGCGTTCCCAGGCCGAGGCGCTGCCGGAGAGCCATTCGCCGATCGGCGCGGTGTAGGCGGGGGCGATGGCGACGATGCGGCGGCGGCGGTCGGCGGGATCGGCCGTCCGTTGCAGGACGCCCGGCCGGGACAGTTCGGCGACCATGAGGCTGACGGTCGTCGGGGCCACCTCCAGCCGGGCGGCGAGTTCGTTGACGCTCGCGGGGCCGTCGTATTCGAGGTGGGCCAGCAGCGCGAGGTGGCGCGGGGCGAGGTCCAGCCCGCGCAGCGCCTCGGGGACGGGCAGGCGCTTGGCGCGGCCGACGAGCCGGGGCATGAGCAGCAGCAGTGTGCGGACGGCCGCGTCGACGGCCGGACCGTCCGATTCCGTGGACATCGGCGACCTTTCCAAGTACCTTTGAGTTCAAAGCCTTTGTAGTCAAAGAGAACGGGGTCGACTGTGCCGCATCTGACCGTCCATCTTCCAGAGAACAGGCTGACCGGTTCGGAACCGGAGCTCGTCGCCGCGCTGACCGAGGCGATCGCCGGAGTCTACGGCGAGTGGGCCCGCGAGCTGGTGAGCATCCGGCTGGCCGGGGTCCCCGCGGGACGGTTCGCGCAGGGCGGCGCGGCCGTGGACGCGAAGGCCTCGGTGGTGCTGGGCGTCCGCGCCGGGCTCTTCGACCGGCCGGACGCCGGGGAGCTCACCGCGAAGCTCGGCGCCGCGCTCACCGACGCGATCGCCGGTGTCCTCGGCGAGGAACTGCGGCCCGGCACCATGGTCGAACTCGTCGCGTCCCCGCCGGAGCGGACGTTCGTCGGGGGAGCCGTCGCCTGACGCGACCGGCGCCACCCGCGACAATGGGGACATGTCGTCGTTCGGGATCACCTCGCCTTCCGGTGCGGGCGAGGGCCTCGGAAGCCGGCGGCGGCGCGCCGTCAGGTTCGCGATAGCGCGTCGGCCTGCCGGACGAGCGCGTCCACCAGGTCGGGATCGCGGGGCAGCCCGAGCCGGTCGAGGACGCCGCACGCGGCGTCCCGCACGGAACCGGTTCGACCTTCGCGCTCGTAGAGCAGCCAGGCCGCGATGGGGCGGAGTGCGGCGGCGGGCGTCCGCCCGTTCCGCCGCGCGGCGCGCAGCACGGGCACGACGCGGGTGAGGAGCTTCTCGGCGCCGTTCTCGGCGATCTTGGCGAGGGCGTGCGCGATCCGCGGGTTGGCGAACCGCTCCAGCAGCGCCGCCCGGTAGGCGGCCGGTCCGGAATCGGGTGCGAGCACGGCGGACGCCTCGTCCCACCACTCGTCGAGCCACGCCCGGCAGAGCGGGTCGGCGACGGCCTCGGCGACGGTGGCGTGGCCGCGCGGCGGGCCCGCGTAGGCCAGCAGCGAGTGCCCGCCGTTGAGCAGCCACAGCTTGCGGCGCTCGTAGGGGGTGATGTCGGGGACGAAACGGGCTCCCGCGTCCTCCCAGCGCGGGCGTCCCGCCGGAAAGTCGCCGCACAGGATCCACTCGGCGAACGGTTCCGCGACCACGGGGGCGGCGTCGGCGCGGCCGGTGGCGGCGGCCACCGCCGCCGCGGTGTCCTCGCCCGGCCAGGGCGTGATGCGGTCGGCGACGGTGTCGACGTACGAGGCGTGCGCCGCGGCCCGCGTCCACGGCGGGCCGATCGCGTCGGCCAGTTCGCGGACGCCCGCGCGGCCGTCCGGCCGTTCCCCGGCAAGTTGTCGCACGGGACGATGGCCACCGGCCCGCCCCCCGCCCGCCGCCGCGCGGACAGCCCGGCCAGCAGCCGGGCCGCCGCCGTGCCGACGGGCGCGTCCGGGGCGCGGCGCGCAGCGCCGCGATGTCGGCGC
>NZ_MKJY01000104.1 GCF_001942465.1 Actinomadura sp. CNU-125 | reverse complement strand
CGCACCCCCGACGACTGGAAACCACCGCCGTCGCCGCCGCCGTCACCCGCATCCGCCCAAGGCCGCCTCGGCAAAGTCGTCCTCGCCCGCGACCTGCACGCCCACGCCCGCGAACCCATCGACGCCCGCACCCTGCTGCGCCGCCTCGCCGACCGGTTCCCCGGCTGCTACACCTTCTCCTGCGACGGCATGGTCGGCGCCACCCCCGAACTCCTCATCCGCCGCGCCGGCGGCGACATCGAATCCCTCGTCCTGGCCGGCACCACCCCCCGCGCCGCAGACCCCGCCGAGAACGCCGCCCGCGCCGCCCGCCTCGCCGCCTCCCCCAAGGACCGCGAAGAGCACCGCTACGCCGCCGACATGGTCCGCGACGCCCTCGCCCCCCCTCTGCAGCACCTTCGACGTCCCCGCCGAACCCGAACTGCTGCACCTGCCCAACCTCCTGCACCTGGCCTCCCCCATCCGCGGCCGGCTCACCGGCGACCGCACCGTCCGCGACGTCGTCGCCGCCCTCCACCCCACCCCCCGCCGTCTGCGGCACCCCCACCGGCACCGCCATGAACCTCATCCGCGAACTCGAAGGCATGGACCGCGGCCGCTACGCCGGCCCCGTCGGCTGGGTCGACGCCCGCGGCGACGGCGAATGGGGCATCGCCCTGCGCTGCGCCCAGCTCGACGGCCCCCGCGCCCGCCTCTTCGCCGGCTGCGGCATCGTCGCCGACTCCGACCCCGCCGCCGAACTCGCCGAAGCCGGCCACAAATTCGGCGCCATGCGCCACGCCCTCCACGGCTGACCCGCTCCACCCGGGCACCGCACGCACGCCGCACGCACCCCGTACGGACGCCGCACTCGACCGCAGGTCAACCACCCCGCGTCCCGCGCCACCACGCCCGTCTGCGATCATTTCGGGCCGTACCCCTCCCCACCGGGTACCGTCGAACGGCACCGGCCGCACACCGGAGAACCGGCCCACCGCCGGGCACCACAACCCACCCACAGACCGGAAAGAACAGACCACCGTGGACCTCGAACGCACCAAACTCCCCGGCATCGGCCTCCAGCACGTCATGACCACCGCACGCGGCCGCCAGCTCGGCGTCATCTCCCACCGCACCGGACGCCGCGACCTCGTCATCTACGACAAAGAAGACCCCGACAGCTGCATCGCCACCGTCGCCCTCACCGTCGAGGAAGCCAACGCCATCGCCGAACTCCTCGGCACCGGACGCGTCCTGGAACACCTCGCCGAACTCCAACGCCAGGTCGGCGGCCTCAACACCGAACAACTCCCCATCACACCCGGCTCCCCCTACGACGGACGCACCCTCGGCGACACCCGCGCCCGCACCCGCACCAGCGCCTCCATCGTCGCCGTCGTCCGCGACAAACGCATCATCCCCAGCCCCACCCCCGACTTCACCTTCTCCGCAGGCGACTACGTCGTCGTCGTAGGCACCGCCGAAGGGACCACCGCCGTCGCCCGAATCCTCACCGACGGCTGACCATATGCACTCCACTCTCCAACTCATCGAAATCGGCGCCGTCATCCTCGCCCTCGGCCTCCTGGGCGCCGTCTCCAACCGCTTCTCCATCTCCCCCATCCCCCTCTACCTCATCGCCGGCCTCGCCTTCGGCACCGGCGGCATCTACCCCCTCACCACCAGCGAAGACTTCATCTCCATCGGCTCCGAAATCGGAGTCATCCTCCTGCTGTTCACCCTCGGCCTCGAATACACCGCCGACGAACTCGTCGGCACCCTGCGAACATCCGCGCCCGTCGGCCTCGCCGACCTCGTCCTCAACGCCGCCCCCGGCGTCATCGTCGCGCTCCTCCTCGGCTGGGGACCCGTCGCCGCCGTCGCCATGGGCGGCATCACCTACGTCACCTCCTCCGGCATCACCGCCAAAGTCATGGGCGACCTCGGCTGGCTCGGCAACCGCGAAACCCCCGCCGTCCTGTCCATCCTGGTCTTCGAAGACCTCGCGATGGCCGTCTACCTGCCGATCCTCACCGCCCTGCTCGCCGGCGCCGGACTCGTCAGCGGCTCCATCACCCTCGCCATCGCCGCCGGCACCATCACCGTCATCCTCATCATCGCCCTCCGCTTCGGATCACTGGTCGAACGCTTCGTCCACAGCCCCAACGAAGAAGTCCTGCTGCTGAAAGTCCTCGGCCTGACCATGCTGGTCGCCGGAATCGCCCAGCAACTCCAGGTCTCCGCCGCCGTCGGCGCCTTCCTCGTCGGCATCGCCCTGTCCGGCAGCCTCGCCCACACCGCCCAGAAACTCCTCGCCCCCCTGCGCGACCTGTTCGCCGCGGTGTTCTTCGTCTTCTTCGGCCTCCACACCGACCCCGGCGACCTCCCCCCGGTCCTGCTCATCGCCGCCCTCCTCGCCGTCGCCGGAATCGCCACCAAACTCGGCAGCGGATGGCTCGCCGCCCGCAACGCCGGCGTCACCGTCACCGGACGCCTGCGCGCCGGCGCCGCCCTCGTCCCCCGCGGCGAATTCAACATCGTCATCGCGGGCCTGGCCGTCAGCGCCGGAATCAACCCCGAACTCGGCCCGCTCGCCGCCGCCTACGTCCTGATCCTGGCCGTCGCCGGCCCGATCCTCGCGCGCGGCACCGAACCCTTCGCGGCCCGCCTCCGCCACAAACGCGACCGCCGCAAGGGCCGCACACCGCAGACCGACGACGACGTGCCCATCCCCGGCCCGAACGGCACCGTGCCCGCGACCGCCCACGACGACGCCACGGACGACGCCGACACCGACACCGACACCGACGCCGACGGCGCGTCCCCCGCAGGCACCTCCGCCGACGACGAGTCGCTCACCGGACGCTGAACCGCCACCAACCCCGCACCGCAACACCGCGATCCCCGGCGCGCCCACACGCGAGCACGCCGGGGACGCCCGCCTCACGAACCCCTCACACCCCCGACGACGGCTGACACCCCGGACACCAGAACAGATTCCGTCCCGCCAGCACCGCCGCCCGCACCTCCGCACCGCACACCAGACACGGCAGCCCCGCCCGCCGGTACACGTACACCTCACCACCGTGATCGTCCACCCGCGGCGCACGCCCCATCGCCTCCGGCGTATGCTCCGCCCGCACCGTGTCGATCCGCCCCGTCCGCACACCCTCCGCCATCAGAACCACCAGGTCGTCCCACAACGCCGACCACACCGCCCGGCCCACGCCACGCCCCGGCAGCATCGGATCCACACCCTGCCGGAACAGCACCTCCGCACGGTAAATGTTCCCCGGCCCCGCCACCACCGCCTGATCCATCAACAACGCCGCCACCGGCACCCGGCTCCGCGAGATCCGCCGCCACGCCTCGTCCGGATCCGCATCGCCCCGCAGCGGATCGGCCCCAGCCGATCCCGCAGCCGCTTCACCTCACCCGGCTCCAGCAGCTCGCACGCGTTCGGCCCCCGCAGATCCGCGTACCCGCCCCGCCCCGACAACCGCAACCGCACCGCACCCACCGGCGCGGGCGCCGGAACCGCACCGAACGCCAGCTTCCCGTAAATCCCCAGATGCACATGCAACGTCACGTCATCGTCGAACCGCACCAGCAGATGCTTGCCGTGCGCGTCCGCCTCCACCAGAACCCGCCCGTCCAGACGCGCCGCACCGGCGGCGAACCGCCCCTGCGGACTCTCGGCGGCAACGGGACGGCCGCCGAACATCCGCTGATGCTCGGCGGCCAGACGATGAACGGTGTGTCCTTCAGGCATGATCGGCAAGCATACGGCGCCCGCCCGCCCCACAACGCCCGAACACCGGCACCCGGGCCCCCGCCCCGGGCGCCGGTCCTCGGCGCTCAGCCCCGGCCGTCCTCCGCCCGCAGACCCGCGCCCACCTCACGCATATGCCCCAGCGCCTGCCGGTACGACTCCACCAGCCCCGTCTCCACGTACGGCAGCCCCACCCGCTCACAATGCTCCATCACCAGCGGACGCACCCGCCGCAGGCTGCACCGCGGAATCCCCGGGAACAGATGATGCTCGATCTGATAGTTCAGCCCGCCCATCATCCAGTCGACCACCACACCACCGCGCACGTTCCGCGACGTCAGCACCTGCCGCCGCAGATGCCCCCACCGCGCACCCGGCTCAGGCATCTCCATCCCCTTGTGGTTCGGCGCGAACACCGACCCGAGATGCACCCCGAACAGCGCCTGATGAATCAGGATCAGCACCACGGCCTTCCCCGGCGACAGCAACGCGAACGCCAGCCCCAGATACGCCACCGTGTGCGCCAGCAGCAGACCGCCCTCCAGCAGCCGCGCACCGCGCGGCCGCCCCCGCAGGAACAGCGCGCTGCCCACCTTCAGGTTGAACCCCTCCAGCGTCAGCAGCGGGAAGAACAACCACGCCTGATGCCGCGCCACCCACCGCAGCGGACCGCGCTGCGCGACGCCTGCTCCTCCGTCCACGCCAGCACCCCCTCCCCGACATCGGGGTCCTTCCCCACATGGTTCGGGTTCGCGTGATGCCGATTGTGCTTGTCGCTCCACCAGCCGTGCCCCATCCCCAGCAGCAGGTTCCCCAGCAGCAGCCCCAGCCACCGGTTCCCCTTCGCCGTCCGGGCGATCTGCCGATGCCCCGCGTCATGCCCCAGGAACGCCGTCCGCGCCGACAGCACCGCCAGCGGAACCGCCAGCAGCACCGACCACCACGACGCGCCCGTCCACGCGATCGCCGCCCACACCGCGGCCGTCGCCACCAGGTTCAGCGTGATCGTCCACGCGTAGTAGGCCGGGCGCCGGTCCAGCAGGCCGCTCTCCCGGACCTTCCGCGCGAGCGGCGCGAAGTCGCTGCCGCCCGCCCGGTCCGGTGGTGACGCGGGCGCGGACGTGCGCGGGGGGCGCGGCGACGGCGGGCGGGCTCGCGGGCATGGGCGCTCCTATCGGGAAGAGGACGGTCGCCGAACACGCTACGTAGCCGGGGGTCGGCGTCACTCCACGCTGCGGAGCCATCCCTCGTCTGGCTCCCAGGTCTCGGTCGCCGCCGCCGCAAGTCGTCCCTCCGGGCGATCCGCAACCCGCGGCGAGGTGCGAACAGCCCTACTTCGCGGTGCGAACCGCGACCCTGAACCGCACAACCGACAGACCGGCCATATAGGGTCACAATTCATGAGCGGTGACATTCGGTGGATCGAACTGGACGGCGCGGTCAACGCCCGGGACCTCGGCGGCCTCCCCACGGCCGACGGCCGCACCACCCGGTACGGGCGGGTCCTGCGCTCCGACAACCTGCAGGACCTCAGCGTCGCCGACGTCCGGCTCCTGTGCGACGACTACGAGCTCAAGAACATCGTCGACCTGCGCAGCTCCAACGAGATCCGACTGGAGGGCCCCGGCCCCCTCAACCGCGTCCCGTCCGTCACCGTCCACCAGCTCCCGCTCCTGCCCGAAGGCGGACACCGCACCGACGTCGCCGCCGACACCACGGCGAACACCGCCGCCGACACCGCCGCCCGCGCGCTGCCGGCCCAGGAACGCTCCATCGGCCACTACCTCGGCTACCTGCGCGACCGCGGCGACTCCGTCGTGGCCGCCCTGCGCGTCATGACCCGCACCGACGGCTCCACCCTCGTGCACTGCGCCGCCGGCAAGGACCGCACCGGCGTCGTCTGCGCCCTCGCCCTGGAGACCGCGGGCGTCACCCGCGAGGCGATCGTCGCCGACTACGCCCGGACGGCCGAACGGCTCGACGCCGTCCTGGCGCGCCTGCGCGGCACCAGCACCTATGCCAAGGACCTCGACGGGCTCCCCGCCGACGCCCACCGCCCCGACCCCACGATCATGGAGAAAGTCCTGACGCGCCTGGAGGAGGAATCCGGCGGCGCCGTCGGCTGGCTCACCACCCACGGCTGGACGGACGAGGACACCGAGGCCCTCCAGGACCGCCTCCTCATCTGAGATCCGCCCGGATCCGCCCCGACTCGGCTCGCTGAGCCGGTTGGTCTTGCTGGCGGGGTTGGTCGTTTGGAGGCTGGGGTTCTGCGACCCGCCCGGCGCCTTTACGTTGTAATTTTAGGGCTCAACATTCAGTCGAGGTCGATGATCGGCGGCGGGTAGTCCAAGGTCCGGCGGCGCTCCTCCGGCAGCCGCCAAGGGCGGTGGACGGCCCCGCCCCCGATCCCCGCCAGCTCCGGGACGTACGCGCGCACGTACTCCCCCGCCGGGTCGAAGCGGGACGCCTGCCGCAGCGGGCTCAGCGTCCGGTTCGGCCGCGTGTCGTTCCCCGTCCCGGCGACCCACTGCCAGTTCCCCGCGTCGTCGGCCACGTCCCCGTCCAGCAGCCACGCGTCGAAGTGCGCCAGCCCCTCCCGCCAGTCGATCCGCAGGTTCCTGGTCAGGAACGACGCGGTGATCATGCGGGCCCGGTTGTGCATGAACCCCTCGCGGCGCAGCTGCCGCATCCCCGCGTCGACGATCGGGACCCCCGTCGTCCCGTCCCGCCACGCCTCCAACGCGTCCCGGTCACGGTTCCAGCGGTGCCCGCGCGGACGGTAGTCGCGGCGGGGCAGCCCGGGGAACGCCGCGGCGACCTGATGGTGGAAATCCCGCCACGCGAGCTGCCGCCGGAACCCCTCCCCCGTCGCGTTCGCCAGCTCCAGCGGCGACACGCACCCGAACCGCAGGTACGGCCCCAGCCGGGACGTGCGGTCGGCCGCCAGGTCGTCGCGGACGTCGTCGTAGACGGCGGCGTCGCGGCGCAGCCACGCCGCCATCCGGCGGCGGCCCGCCCGCTCCCCGCCCTCGGGCAGTACCGGGGACGCCCCGCCGGTCAGGACCCGCGAGGGCGGCAGCGGCCCCGATCCGCACCGGACGGCAGCCGCACCGCCTCCGGGACCGCCTCGACCGGACGCCGCGGCGCCCCGCTCCCACACCCGCCAGTACGGCGTGAACACGCGATAGTGGTCGCCGCCCGCGGGCGTCAGCTCCCCCGGCGGCACCACGGTCACGCCCGGATGGACCGTCACCCGCAGGCCCAGGCCGCGCAACGACGCCAGCCGCCCGCCGCGCCGCCGACCGGTCGTCGGCGAGCGCCACCGCCCCCGCGCCCGTCCGCTCGGCGAGCCGCGCGACGTGCGCGCTGGGTCGCCGCGCCGCACCACCAGATCCCCGCCGGCGTCCCGCAGCGACCCGCGCAGGCACTCCAGGGCGTCCAGCAGGAACCGGACGCGGTTCGGTGCGGGACGCCGGCCCAGGATCGCGTCGTCCAGCACGAACAGCGGCACGACACGACCGGCGCGGCACGCCTGCGCGAGCGCCGGATTGTCACGGACCCGCAGGTCCCGCGTGAAAAGCACGATCGAGGTGTCCACCCCCGCATCCTGCCCGCCGGAACCCCCGCGAAAGGCTAAAGACCGAGCGCCTCGCCGACGGCCGTGTACGCCGCCTTGCGCATCTGCCCGTGCAGGACCGCGTTGGCGTCCCGGTCGGTGCGGGCCTCCACGATCCGCAGCCCGTCCCCCGTGATCGCCTTCGGCAGGTCCGCGGCCGCCTCCAGCCGCCGGTACGGGACGCCGTGCGCCGCGGCGATCGACTCCACATCGACCCGGTGCGGGGTCCCGAAGACCCGCTCGAACGGGTCGTGCAGCGCCGCCTGCGGCAGCAGCGAGAAGATCCCGCCGCCCTGGTTGTTCACCACCACGATCGCCATGTCCGGCAGCGGATCGTGCGGCCCCACCACCAGCCCGTTCTGGTCGTGCAGGAACGCCAGATCGCCCAGCAGCGCGTACGAGCGGCCGCTGTGCGCCAGCGCCGCCCCCATCGCCGTCGAGATCAGCCCGTCGATCCCCGACGCGCCCCGATCGCCATCACCCGGATGCCGCGCCGCGGCCGCATCACCTGGTCCAGATCCCGGATCGGCATGCTCGCCGCCGCGAACAGCAGCGACCCGCCCGGCAGCGCCGCCACCAGATCCCGCGCCAGCCGCGGCTCGCTCACCTCCGGGACGGCGTCCAGCACGGCGTCCACCGCCGCGGCCGCCGCCCGGTCGGCCGACCGCCACGACTTCAGCCACGCGTCGTCGCCCGACACCACCGGGATCTCCACCTCCGGCGCCACCTGCGTCGCCGACCGCACCGGATCGGCCCAGTTCGCCAGATCGGGCGCCAGCACGATGTGCTCCTCGGCCCGCCGCAGCAGCGACAGCAGCGGCCGCGACAGCCCCGGCTTGCCCAGCGTCACCACCACCTCCGGGCGGTGCGCCTCCACGAACTCCGGAATCCCCAGCAGGAAGTGGTACGACGTCAGCGCGTGATCGCCGTACCGGGCGTTGCCGTTCGGCTCCGACAGCACCGGCCAGCCCGCCATCGACGCCGCCGCCACGTACCGCTTGACGTTCACCGCGCCGTCCCCGACGACCAGCACCCCGCGCCGCGTCGGCGGCACGTGCAGCACCGAACCCGGCGTCGCCGCCCGCACCTTCGTCCACGCGCCCGACGCGTCGCCGTCCAGCGGCTCGCACCACGACTCGTCCCCGTCGGGGATCAGCGGCTCCCGGAACGACGCGTTCAGATGCACCGGGCCCCGCACCGCGCCTGCGCCAGCCCCCACGCCCGGCTCACCAGCGACCGCCAGTACGCCACCATCCCCGGACGGTTCTCCGGCGCACCGACCTCGGTGCTCCACCGCACCGCCGTCCCGTACAGCTTCACCTGGTCGATCGTCTGGTTCGCGCCGGTGTCGCGCAGCTCCGGCGGACGATCCGCGGTGATCACGACCAGCGGCACCCCCGACCGGTCCGCCTCGATCACCGCCGGATGGAAGTTCGCCGCCGCCGTCCCCGACGTGCACACCAGCGCCACCGGACGACCCGACCGCTTCGCCAGCCCCAGCCCCAGGAACGACGCCGACCGCTCGTCGATCCGCACGTGCAGCCGCAGCCGGCCCGCCTTCTCCGCCGCGTGCATCGCCAGCGCCAGCGGCGCCGACCGCGACCCCGGCGCCACCACCGCGTCGGTCATCCCGCAGCGCAGCAGCTCGTCCACCAGCACCGTCGCCAGCGCGGTCGCCGGATTCACGCGCCACCCCCCAGATGGGCCCGCGCCTCCTCGGCGCGCCGCCGCCACCCGTCCGCGGGCGCCTCGAACCGCGCCAGCGCCGCCTCGTCCACCACCGGGCGCCGCACCGCGATCGCCCCGCCGGACGGGCGCAGCGGATCGTCCACCACGTCCCCCTCCAGCAGCGACAGCGTGCCCAGCCCGCACGCGTACGGCAGCTCCGGCAGCGCCGCCGCGAGCGCCACGCCCGCCGCCAGCCCCACCGACGTCTCCACCGCGCTCGACACCACCACCGGCAGCCCGCACGCCTCCGCCACCCGCAGCGCCGCCCGGACCCCGCCCAGCGGCTGCACCTTCAGCACCGCGACGTCCGCCGCGCCCGCCGCCCGCACCTTCAGCGGGTCCTCGGCGCGGCGGATCGACTCGTCCGCGGCGATCGGCACGTCCACCCGCCGCCGCACCGCCGCCAGATCCTCCAGCGTCGGGCACGGCTGCTCGGCGTACTCCAGCTCCCACCGGTCCAGCGACCGGATCATCCGCGCCGCGCGGTCGACGTCCCAGCCGCCGTTGGCGTCCACCCGGATCCGCCCGTCCGGCCCCAGCGCCGACCGGACGGCCTCGACCCGTTCGAGATCGTCGGCGTCGTCCTGCCCGCGCTCGGCCACCTTCACCTTCGCGGTGCGGCACCCGGCCTCGGCCGCGGCGGACGCCATCGCGTGCGCCCGTCCGGGATCGACCGCCGGGATCGTCGCGTTCACCGGCACCCGGTCACGGACCGCGCCGGCCACCCCTCGTCGGCGGCCTCCCGGGCGGCGGCCAGCCAGCGGGCGCACTCGGCCGGGCCGTACTCGGCGAACGGCGAGAACTCCCCCCAGCCGGCCGGCCCCTGGATCAGGGCGCCCTCCCCGGCGCGTGATCCCGCGGAACCGCGCCCGCATCGGGATGGAGTAGACCCGCACCCGCCGAACCCCCAGACTGTCCACCGAAATCACGCTATTGCAGACCACGCCGTCCGTACGACCGTTTAGTAGTACCACGGGAAGCGCGACCAGTCGGGATCGCGCTTCTCCAGGAACGAGTCCCGTCCCTCGGCGGCCTCATCGGTCCCGTACGCCAGCCGCGTCGCCTCCCCGGCGAACACCTGCTGCCCCACCAGACCGTCGTCGATCAGGTTGAACGCGAACTTCAGCATCCGCTGCGCCGTCGGGCTCTTGCCGTTGACCTTGCGGCCCCACTCCAGCGCCGTCGCCTCCAGCTCGGCGTGCGGGACGACCGCGTTCACCATCCCCATCCGGTGCGCCGCCTCCGCGTCGTAGGCGTCGCCGAGGAAGAAGATCTCCCGCGCGAACTTCTGCCCCACCTGCCGCGCCAGGTACGCCGAACCGAACCCGCCGTCGAAGCTGGCGACGTCGGCGTCGGTCTGCTTGAACCGCGCGTGCTCCCGGCTCGCCAGGGTCAGGTCGCACACCACGTGCAGGCTGTGCCCGCCGCCCGCCGCCCAGCCCGGCACCACGCAGATCACGACCTTGCCCATCGTGCGGATCAGCCGCTGCACCTCCAGGATGTGCAGCCGCCCCGCCCGCGCCGGGTCGATCGTGTCCGAGGTCTCCCCCTCGGCGTACTTGTAGCCGTCCTTCCCGCGGATCCGCTGGTCCCCGCCCGAGCAGAACGCCCACCCGCCGTCCCGCGGCGACGGCCCGTTCCCCGTCAGCAGCACGCACCCCACGTCGCTCGACATCCGCGCGTGGTCCAGCGCCCGGTACAGCTCGTCCACCGTGTGCGGACGGAACGCGTTGCGCACCTCCGGACGATCGAACGCGATCCGCACCGTCCCGTGCTCCACCGCACGGTGGTAGGTGATGTCGGTGAAGCCGAACCCCTCGACCTCGCGCCAGGCGTCCGCGTCGAACAACTCCGAGACCATGTGTCCTCTGTCTCCCTCTCCGTCGGGCGCACCCATTCAACCCGCCGCCGATTCGAACGCGTTCAGCGGGGTCGTCTACGCTGATGAGATCATGGATCGCCGCCTGCACGCCGTCGTTCTCCCGCCCGGCCCCCGCCTGTTCGCCGCGCTCACCGCCGCCCTCGACGGCACCGGCCCCGCGATCTGCCCCCTCTCCCCCGACCTGCCCGCCCCCGCGCTCGCCGCCCTGCTGGACGCCCTCGCCCCGGACGCCGTCGAGACCGCCCGCGGGGCGTCGCGCCCCACGCCGGGACGGGCGAGCCCGTCGCCGACGGCACCGCCGTCCTCATCGCCACCTCCGGCTCCACCGCGCCCCCAAGTTCACCGAGCTGCCCGCCGCCGCCCTGCGCGCCTCGGCCGCCGCCACCCTCGCCCGCATCGGCGCGGCGCCCGGCGACCGCTGGCTGTGCTGCCTGCCCACCAGCCACATCGCCGGGATCCAGGTCCTCGTCCGCTCCCTCGTCGCCGGCACCGAACCGGTCATCATGCCGAAACCGGACGCCGCCGACCTCGCCGCGGCCGCACCGCCCGGCGCGCACGTCGCGCTCGTCCCCACCCTGCTGCGCCGCCTCGTCGACGCCGGCACCGACCTGTCCAAGCTCGGCGCCATCGTCCTCGGCGGCGCCGCCGCGCCCCCCGCCCTGCTCGCCGGGGCCCGCGACCGCGGCGCCCGCGTCTTCACCACCTACGGGATGAGCGAGACGTGCGGCGGCTGCGTCTACGACGGCGTCCCGCTGGACGGCGTCCGCGCGAGCCTCGCCGCCGACGGCCGGATCCGCATCGCCGGGCCGTCGCTGTTCACCGGCTACCGGCTGCGCCCCGACCTCACCGCGACGGCCCGCGACGGCGAGTGGTTCGTCACCGGCGACCTCGGCGCCTTCGAGGACGACGGGCGGCTGCGCGTCCGCGGCCGCGTCGACGACGTGATCAACACCGGCGGCGAGAAGGTCGTCGCGGGCGAGATCGCCGCCGCGCTCGCCCGCCACCCGAAGGTCCGCGACGTCGTGGTCGTCGGACGGCCCGACCCCGAATGGGGCGAGCGCGTCACCGCCGTCGTCGTCCCGTCCGGCGGGGCCGCCGGGACGGCCGGGGCGCCCGCGCTGGCCGAGCTGCGCGCGTTCGTCCGGGAGACGATGCCCGCCCACGCGGCGCCCCGCGAGCTGGAGCTGGTCGAGCGTATCCCGCTGCTGCCGTCCGGCAAGCCCGACCGCGTCCGGCTGCGCGGCCCCGGAGGGCATGGCCGCTGACGCCCGGGGCAAGACGATCGGCATGGCCGATCAACGGGACCGCGGCAAGGCCGGGGAGAGCGGGCTGACCGTCGCGCTGGCGTTCCTGGCCAACCTCGGCATCGCGATCGCCAAGATCGTCGCGGCGCTGATCACCGGGTCGGCGTCGCTGGCCGCCGAGGCCGCGCACTCGGTCGCCGACACCTTCAACGAGGTCCTGCTGATGGTGGGACTGCGCCGCAGCGGCCGTCCCGCCGACCGCAGCCACCCCCTCGGCTACGGCAAGGAACGCTACATCTGGACGCTGCTCGTCGCCGTGGCGATCTTCGGGATGGGCGCGCTGTTCGCGCTCTACCAGGGTGTGCAGACGCTCACCGGGCACACCGGCGAGGAGGCCGACCCGCTCGTCGGGTACGCGGTGCTCGGCGTGTCCTTCGTGCTGGAGGCGATTTCCTGGCAGCAGGCCGTCCGGCAGGTCCGCGACGCCGCCCGCGACGAGGCGCTGCCGTTCACCGCCTACATCCGCCGCACCGACGAGCCGACCGCGATCAGTGTCCTGCTGGAGGACTCGGCCGCCCTCATCGGCCTGCTGCTGGCGTTCGGCGGCCTCGGCCTGCACCACCTCACCGGCTCGGCGATCTGGGACGGCGTCGGCTCGATCCTGATCGGCGTGCTGCTGACCGCCGTGGCGCTCGTCCTCGGCCGGATCAACCTGAACCTGCTGATCGGCCCCCAGGCCGATCCGCGGCTGGTCGCCGACGTCCGCGCCCGGCTCACCGCCGCGCCCGAGGTCGAATGGCTCGTCGACATCGTCACGATGACGGTCGGCGCCGACCGGGTGCTGGTGTGCGCGCGGCTGGACTTCCGCGACGCGATCACCTCGGCCGATCTCGAGCGAGCCTGTGTACGGATGGCGCACGAGCTGCGGGACGCGCACGACGAGATCGACGAGGTGTTCCTCGAACCGGTCCCCCGGGACGATCCTGAACTGCGCGAACGCGTCATCGCGCGCTATGGTCGGACATTGCGGCCGAAACGTCCGGAGTGAAATGCGGGCGGTGTCCCCGCCCGGCGCCTTTACGTAGTAAGGTTCTGTTGGACGGGCCGACGGTGTGAGACGGTCCGTGCCGGGCACGAAGCTCTGTCCGGGGCACCCTCCCGCTCCGCGGCGAGGGCGCCGATCCGGGGCGCCGGGAACAACGACCCGGCCTCGCGACGTTCCGATAGATGCGTGCGCCACCAGCGAACGACAATCCGCGCCGCATTCACACCACCGAAGGGAGGGGGGCGTCCCCATGCCGCGAACCGCCGCAGAGACCCCGCTCACAGGGGCGACGAGCCCGGCACTCGACGACCTCCTGAAGCGTGGCCGCGCCCAAGGGCGCCTCTCGCTCGACGAGGTCCGGGGGGCCTTCGAATCGGCCGGTATCAGCCCGGCCCAGGGCCGTTCGATCCTGCGTGAGCTGTCCGAGGCGGGCATCAGCCTCGCGGGCGAATCCGACGCCGCCCGCAAGTCCGCCGCGAACGGCGCCGTGAACGCCGCCGCGGCCGTCCCGGCGGCGCCCGCACCGAGCATCCCGCCGACCACCCCGCCGGCGCGGACGTCCCCTCCCCCGGCCGCAAGCGGCCCGCGAAGAAGACCACCGCCGCGAAGGCGGCCCCCAAGACCGGTGCCAAGACGGGCGCCGGACGGGGCGGCGGCGCGGGCAAGACGCCCGCGACGGCGGCGCGGCCGGCGCGGTCGCCGACGAGGCGTTCGATGTCACCGAGGTCGAGGCCGCCGACAAGCCGGCCGACCTGGACGACCAGTCGACCACCATGGGCGACTCGGTCCACACCTACCTGAAGGCGATCGGGCGCCGCCAGCTGCTGACCGCCGAGCAGGAGGTCGACCTCGCCAAGCGGATCGAGGCGGGCCTGTACGCCGAGCACAAGCTCGAGACCGAGCAGCTCAGCCCGGCGATGCGCATCGATCTGGAGTGGGTCGCCGCAGACGGCCGCCGCGCCAAGGCCCACATGCTGGAGGCCAACCTCCGGCTCGTGGTGTCGGTCGCCAAGAAGTACTCCGACCGCGGCCTGTCGCTGCTGGACGTCGTCCAGGAGGGCAACCTCGGCCTGATCCGCGCCGTGGAGAAGTTCGACTACTCCAAGGGCTACAAGTTCTCGACCTACGCCATGTGGTGGATCCGCCAGGCCATCCAGCGCGGCTTCGCCGACTCGGCCCGCACGATCCGGCTGCCCGTGCACGTGCTGGAGATGCTCAGCAAGCTGAGCCGCATCGAGCGCGACATGCACCAGCGGCTGGGCCGCGAGCCCACCCCGGAGGAGCTGGCCGTCGAGCTCGACAAGAGCCCCGAGCAGGTCCGCGAGCTGCTGCGCACCAGCCGCCAGCCGATCAGCCTCGACTCCACCATCGGCGAGGACGGCGAGACCCGCATCGGCGACCTGATCGAGGACACCGACAGCCCCGAGGCGTCCGAGCTGGTCGACCGCCAGCTCATGGCCGACCAGCTGCGCCGCACCCTCGACATCCTGTCCCCGCGCGAGGCCAAGATCATGGCGATGCGGTTCGGGCTGTACGACGGGACGCCGCGGACCCTCGACGAGATCGGCCGCGCCCTCGGCCTGACCCGGGAGCGGATCCGGCAGCTGGAGAAGGAGTCGCTGTCCAAGCTGCGGCACCCCAGCAACGCCCGCCCGCTGCTGGACTTCGCCGTCTGACCGTCTGACCGTCCGCTTCAGGACGGACGAAGGGCCCGCCGGACCACGATGTCCGGCGGGCCCTCCGCGTTCACGGCCCCGTCGCGCGGGTGCCCGTCATTCGGTGCCCCGCGCGACGGGCGGGTCAGGTCGTCCGCACGGCGAACGCGAGGAACTGGGTGACCTCGCGCCCGTCGAAGTTGTCGTCGGAGCCGATCAGCAGCGTCCGCTCCCCCGTCCGCAGGCGCGGCCCCCACGCCATCGCCTCGAAGTTCTGCAGCGGGTCGGTGTAGCGGCCGAGGTCGGCGACCAGCCGCTTGGTCACCGGACGGTACGGGCCGTCGTCCACGCGGTCGCGCCGCAGCACGTCGGTGGCGCCCCGGGTGTCGAACGCGTACAACCGCACCCGGTACCCGACGCCTTCCAACCAGGAGCGCTCGAGCGCGAGGTAGCGGTGGTCGTCGATCGCGAGGATCTCCGACACGCCGCTGTCGGCGATCCCGTCCGCGGGCACCGGCGCCGCCGGGAGCGGCTCCACCCGGTACACGTACTGGGTGCGCAGGTCTCCGGCCCGGTTCCACAGCGTCAGCCGGACGGGCGCGCCCCGTTCGGCCGTGGGCGGCGCGCCGTCCTCGTACCGCGGGCCCTCCGCCATCGCCGCGATCCGGTGCGGGGCGATCGCGACGGCCTCGAAGCCGGCGTTGCGGCGCGGCCCCCGGTGCTCGGTGGTCTGCTCCAGGTTCGCCGGGAGCGGGAGCGCGCCGAGGTGCTCGCCGTCCCGGCCGGCCCACTGGACGGTCAGCGGCGACAGCGCGATGTCCGGGTGGGTCTCGTCGGGGCGGTCGCCCTCGTTGCCCCACAGCAGCCGGTTCCCGCGCGGGTCGAAGCGGATGGCCTCCGGGTCGGCCGACCCGGGCTCGCCGTACCCCGGGTAGGGGCCGCCGTCCGGCCGCTTCAGCGTGTGGACGCCGCTGATCCGCACGCCCGAGAACGCGCCGGTCTCGGGGTCGATGTCCACGCGCCCGCTGTAGAAGCGGGCCGGGTCGTAGCGCCACCGGTCGTCGGAGATGAAGTACCAGGTGCCCGTGCGCGGGTCGCGGTCCATGCCCGACAGCCCGCCGACGGTCGTCCCCTGGAAGTCCATCATGTGCGGCAGCCGCCGTTCCCCGAGGAACCGCGAGATCCGCACGCTCCGCGCGCCGCCGCGCGCCCGCCGCGCGAGCAGCCCGAG
>NZ_MKJY01000103.1 GCF_001942465.1 Actinomadura sp. CNU-125 | reverse complement strand
TGATCGGCGGCGGGGCCTGCGGGCTCGTCGCCGTCGGCGCGAGCGCGCTGTGCTTCCTCGTGACGGCCCTGCTGGGGCCGTCGGCGTTCCAGCCCGCGCTGTCCGGAGCCCCCGGCGAACCCCCCTACGCCCTCGACACCGACCCGTCGCCGTACCTGGTGACCGGCCTGGTCGCCGCGGGCATCGTGCTCGGCGCGGGCGGGCTCGGCGCCTGCATCGCCGCCGCGCGCCGCGGCTGGACCGTCCGTCCGCTCCCGCTCGTCTGGACGGGCCTGGCGGTGGCCGTCGCGTTCGCGTTCCTGCCGCCCGTCGGGTCCAGCGACCACCTGAACTACGCGTCGTACGGGCGGATGGCGGTCACCGGCCACGACCCGTACGTGACGACCGCCGCGGACGTCCCGGACGACCCGGTGATCGGCGCGCCCGAGGAGTGGCGCACCACCCCCAGCGTGTACGGGCCGATCACGACCGCCGGGCAGGCGTTCGCGTCGTGGATCGGCGGCGACTCGGTGAAGCTGACCGTGTTCGCGTTGTCCGCCGTTAACGCCGCGGCGTTCGCACTGACCGCGTGGATTCTCTACAAGACGTCCCGGACACGCGCGCGCCGCCTCCGCACCGCCCTCCTATGGACGTGCAACCCGCTGCTGCTCTACCACCTGATCTCGGGTGGACACAACGACGTCCTCGCCATCGCCCCCATGGTCGCGGCCCTCGCCGTCTTCGGCGGGCGCGCCCACGGATGGGGGCGGGCCCTCGCGGCGGGCGCTTTGACGGGTGCGGGTGCGGCGATCAAGCTCCCTGCGGCGCTCGTCGGCGGCGGCCCCGCGTGGAGCCTGCTCCGCGACCGGGAGGCGCGGCTCCGTCTCGTCGCGCTCTTCGGCGGCGCCGGAGCCGTCACCGCCGCCGCGTACGCGCTCGCCGGCCCGCACGCCCTCGACCAGATCAACCAGGCCAGCGACATGGTGTCGTTCGCGACGCCCTGGCACCTGCTGGACGACGCGCTGGGCCGCGGCACCGACCGCGGCCTGATCAAGCTCGGGGTGCTGCTGCTCGCCCTGGTGCTGTTCGCGCTGCTCGTCCGGGCCCTGCCGGGCGACGACGACGCCGAGCACGCGCGCGTCTCCACGGCGCTCGTCCTCGCCTGGCTCCTCGCCGCCCCCTACGAACTGCCCTGGTACGACGGGTTCGGCTGGGCGCTCCTCGCGCTCCTGCCCTGGACCCGCATCGACTGGATCATGCTCGCCCACACGACCGCGCTCACCTTCGCCTACCTGCCCGCGCGCGCGCCGGAGCTCACCGGGATGCCGGACGACCTGTCGTGGCTCTTCACGATCGTTCGGCCGACGGTCGTCCCGTGGACCCTTCTCGCGGTCCTGGCGGCTCTGGTGTTTCTCTGCCTGCGTTCAGATCGGCCTCCAGCGACCGCAGCCCCGCCGCGAGCATCAGCGGCGTCGCGAGGCTGAACGCCACCGACAGGATCACCACGCCCGAGTCGTTCACCAGCATTCCGATCAGCCCGACCGCCAGCGCGCAGATCACCGCCGGACGCATCGTCCGGCTGTGCTCGTACGCGCGGCCCAGCAGCGACACCCGCCACCGCGTCGGCCGCACCAGCACGAAGAACAGGAAGATCACCGCCGCGATCAGCGCCACCGTGTACGCCCAGTACCCGAGGCTGCCGATCATCGCGTTGAACTTGCGGACCACCACGCCCCACGCCTCGCCCGCCACGAGGTCCTGCCAGAAACGCCCCAGATGCGTCGGATTGGCGCTCTGCGCGTTCCAGTACGAGATGCCCAGCACCAACGCGCACCGGCGACGCAGAACAACCCCAGCTTCACCGGCGACACCCGCCGGCCCGTCACCAGCATCCCCAGCATCGCGAACGCCGGCACCATCGCCAGCACCCCGCCGAAGTCGCTGCCCCACGCCGGCAGCCCGTCCACCGCGACCGCCGCCACACCGATCACCGCCACGATCCCGACCGCGACCGCCTTGCGCTCCCGCCGCAGCGGGAACTCCGTCAGCCACGCCGCCGTCAGGATCGCCGCCACCGCGAACAGCGCGAACGCCTGGTTGCCGAACCCGTAGAACCGTCCGGCCACCAGCGCCGTGTAACCCATCAACGTGTTCAGCTGCAGATTCGACCCGGTCATCACGTCGAGCGCCAGCACCAGCGCCGTCACCGCCGTGATCACCAGCCCCGGCAGGAACACCGACCGCCGCCACGGCCCCGCCAGCGCCAGGCCCGTCAGCAGCGCCCCGAACCCGAGGACGGTCACGACCAGCATCACCGTCGGGTTCGACGCCCGCCACCACGGCAGCAGCCCCGTCAGGAACGTCGCCGCCGGGATCGCGCCGCCGAACAGCGCGATCACCCGCGTCCCGCCGAGGATCCGCGACCGCGACCGCCGGTCGCGTCCCGTCCGCCGCAACGCCAGCGCCGCCGCCCCGTACGCGACGAGCTGCGCCGCGAACAGCACCCAGTAGAAAGACGTCTGCACGGCGCTGATCCCCTGCGCCGCCACATCATCGTCGTCGAGCGCCTCGACCCGGTCGGCCACCGGATCCTCCGACGCCTCCGCCGTCCACGCCGACCCCACCGCGTCGTCCGACTGCTCCGCCCCGAGCACCTCCAGCGCGGTCGCCGTCAGGTCCGTGAGCGTCACGAGCCCCTGCTGCCGGGTCGCCGTCGACGTCAGGTACCCGGGCGAGTCGAACGCCCCGCCCTTCGCGATCGCCACGTGCAGATGCGGGTCGGCGCTCGCGTCCGCGAGGCCCGCGAGCAGCACGGTCGTCCCGTCCGGGACGTTCGCCAGCACCTGCCCGACCCGCCGGTCGGCCGCGGCCGCCGCCGCGTCCCGCTCCGCCGCGCCCGGCTCGATCTGCTCGCCGTCCGCGTCCACCCCGGCGTCCACGGACGCGCGGAACACGTCGTCCACCGACACCGCCGCGACCGGGCACGCCGCCCAGTCGTCCGCCCCCACCTCACCGGGCGACGCGGCGTACCGGTCCACGCGCCCGTTCCCGTCCGCCAGCCCGAACACCGCGCCGGGCCCCACCGCCAGCGTGCACCCGCCGCTCGCCCGCACCGCGTCGCCCAGCAGCCCGACCTTCGCGTGATAGCCGGTGGCCGCGTTGTCCTTCTTGATCGCCGGCCACCCCGGCGCGACCGCCCCGCCCCCCGCACCGGACGTGACGGGCGCCGTCGGGCAGCGCGCAGTCCCCGTGCGCAACCGCGCCCGCTGCCCCGCCGACACCGTCAGCCACCCGTCCGTCGGACACGTCAGCCGCCGCGTCGTCCGCACGCTCAACGCCGCGTCCGACCCGTCCTCCGCCAGGCTCCACAGCGCCGGAGTGTTCTCCTCGTCGACGTCGCTCCACAGCAACCCGGGAACCCCGACGACGACGACACGCCCCGCGGGCTCCGCCGAAGCCGGAGCCGCCGACAACACCGAAAGCCCCGCCACTCCGGCGAGCACCGCAGCAAGGGTCGCAAGCAGAATCCCAGCCCTCGTCCCCCGCTGAACCATGGCCGAAACGGTACCTGCTTTTTTTCGTCACCCTTGGCGTCGGGCCCTGGGGGCCCTCCTTCAACGGGCGCCGGTGCGATTGCAGCATCGCTCCGACTCGCCCAGGGGCTCGCTGCGCGATCAAGTTCTCGCTTCGCTCGAACTTGGCTTCGCACGCAATCGCGGTTGTTCCCGTCCGCTCTGGCTGGGGAGATGGCTGGGGTGGGTGGGTAACGGAGTCGTGGGGGTGTGCGCTCGGGCACGGGCGCGGTGGTTTGGGTCGGCTCTGGCCGGGGTGGGTGGGTAACCGGCGTCGTGGGGGCTTTCCTCGTGGTCGGGCCTTGCGGCCGGGGCCCGGCCATAAACTCTGGGGATGAGCGGTGGGCGATCCCGGGCGGTGGGGGGCAGGTCGGCGGACCTGCTGATCGTGCTGGCCGGGGTCGTCGTCGCGGCGGTCGCGGTGGCGCCGATCGCGTCGCACTGGCTCACGAATCCGCCCGACCAGCGGCTCGTCGACCTCGAGGTGTACCGCGAGGGCGGACGGGCCGTGCTGCGCGGGGCGCCGCTGTACGACGTGCTCACGCAGCCGCCGCAGTTCCTCCCGTTCACCTACCCGCCGTTCGCCGCCGCGCTCGCCGTCCCGTTCACGCTGCTGCCGTGGGGTGCGGCCCAGCTCGTCTGGACGGCGCTGATCTACGCGGCGCTCGTGATCGTGGTGCGGTACTCGTTCCGGGACCTGATCCGGCGCGCGGGCCGCTGGTCGCCGGTGGCGACCGGTGCGCTCGTCGGGGCGGTGGCCTGGATGCTGCCCGACCGGGACCAGATCCGGTTCGGCCAGGTCGGGTTGTTCCTGCTCGCGATGTGCCTGGCCGACTGCTGCACCCGGTCGCCGCGCTGGCCGCGCGGCGTCCTGGTCGGGCTCGCCGTCGCGATCAAGCTGGTGCCGGGCGTCTTCCTCATCTACTTCCTGATCACCGGACGGTTCCGCGCCGCGGGCAACGCGGTGATGACGGCCGCCGGGGCGACCCTGTTCGGGTTCATGCTGCTGCCGTCCGACTCGGTCGACTACTGGTTCGGCGCGCTGCTGCAGGGCGGGGACCGGACGGGCGCGATCGACGGGACGACGAACCAGGCGATCAACGGCATCGTCGCCCGGATCATCCCGGAGGGGACGGCCCAGACGGGCGTGTGGCTCGTCCTCGCGCTCGTCATGGCCTGCGTCGGGTTCCTGCTCGCGCGCCGCGCGACCCGCACCGCCGATCTGCTGGCGGGGGACGGGCCGCGAACGTTCGCGGGGACCGACCACCTCCCGGCGGCGGACCGTCCGGCGTCGTACGCCCTGCTGCTCGCCGGCGTCTCGATCACCGGCCTGCTGTCCGTCCTGCTGTCCCCTGTCGGGTGGATTCACCACTTCGTGTGGATGATCCCGGTCGCGGGGGCTTTGGTGGGCGATGGGCGAGACACGCGAAGATGTCTTTTCGGTGTGGCGACCTGGTTCTACTTCCTGTGGCCGCTGCCGTGGTGGGGCGCCCGCATGATCGGTCCCGAACACGGATATGTCACGGAATTCTTCGGCCGTGTGATCCAGGATCTCTTCGGTCTGGCCGCCATCGCGTCCATCTTCGTGCTCGGCCGCTGGCTCGTCGACAGAGCGCCACACGATGATCACCCTGAGGGTCCTTCGCGGAAGCGGGTGGAGGTGGGTACGCTCACCCCGTGATGTTGGTCACGGTGGCCGTAGCCGGCCTGGTCGCCGGAGTCGTGGGGCTGTCCATCGCGGTGGTGGCCCACAACCGGGTGAACCAGGTCGTCGACGAATGCGGGCAGATGCTGCGACGGCAACTCCAGGTCGCGGGCGGCACGGTGGACGAGTGCGCCCTGCGCGACCTCGCCATCGTGCACTACGACGCCCTCAAGGAGATGACGGGACGGCGCTCCTTCTCCCTCGCGCTGCTCAACGCGGTCGGCGACGGCATCGTCGTCAGCTCCATCAACGGGCGCACCGAGACGCGCACGTACGCCAAGGCCGTCCAGGCCGGGCACCCGGTCGAGCGGCTCTCCCCCGAGGAGAACCAGGCCCTGCGCGCCGCCCGCCTCGGCAAGGGCCCCGTCGTCTCCATGGACGACCCCCTCGCCGACTTCGGCGACGAAGACCGCACGTCCACCCGCACCTGACGGACAGTAGAATCGTCACCCTGGCCACGCCCACGCCAGGCGTGCCTTCCACACCACCGTCGGGGGACCTCGTGACCGCAGAGACCAGGCCGGAGCGCTACGCCTACCTGGGGCCGCGCGGCACGTTCACCGAGGCGGCGCTGCTGTCGGTCCCGGGCGCCGCCGACGCCGAGCAGATCCCGTACGCGACCGTCCCGGCCGTCCTGGACGCCCTGCGCCGCGGCGACGCCGACACGGCGGTCGTCGCGCTGGAGAACTCCGTCGAGGGCTCGGTGCCCACCACCCTCGACGAACTCGCCACCGGCGAGCCCGTCCAGATCGTCGGCGAGATCCACCTGCCGGTGACGTTCGCGCTGCTCGTCCGTCCGGGCACCGCGATCGAGGACATCAAGTCCGTCGCCTCGCACCCCATCGCCCAGCCGCAATGCCGCCGCTGGCTGGCCGACAACGTCCCGCACGCCGAATGGCACGCCGCGACGTCGAACGCCGAGGCCGCCCAGCGCGTCGCCGACGGCCACTACGACGCCGCGCTCGCCGGGTCGTTCGCCGCCGCCCGCTACGGCCTCACCGTGCTCGCGGAGGAGATCTCCGACATCGCGGACGCGGTCACCCGCTTCATCGTGCTGCGCCGCCCCTGCGCGCCGCCCGCCCCCACCGGCACCGACCGGACGACGGTCGTCGCGTTCATCGGCGAGGACCACCCCGGCGCCCTCCTGGAGATCCTCACCGAGTTCTCCGTCCGCGGCATCAACCTCACGCTCATCCAGTCCCGCCCCACCGGCGCGGGCCTCGGCTCGTACCTCTTCTGGATGGACTTCGAGGGCCACGTCCGCGACGCCCGCGTCGGCGAGGCGCTGATGGGCCTGCGCCGCATCTGCGCCGACGTCCGCTACGTCGGCTCGTACCCCCGCGCCGACCGCGTCCGTCCCGAGATCCGCCGCGGCACCCACGACGACGACTACAACCAGGCCGCGGCCTGGCTGACCTCCATCGGAGGAACCCCGCCCGCCGTGTGAACGGTGACCCGAACGTGATTTGTCCGGGGTCAACCTGAATTGTCCAGCGCGCGTCCTCACTGAGCCAGCAGCCAGTGGGAGGGTCGTTCCGTGCGCAGATCAAGACTCGTCACCGCACTCGCCGCCGCGGTCATGGCGTCCCCGGCCCTCCTGATTCCGGGAACGGCCCATGCGGACGCCACCGACGTGAGCATGTCCGTCGACTTCGACGACCTCTCGCCCGACCGCATCGCGACGATCACGCTCGACGCCAAGTCCGAGAGCGGGGTCACCGATGTCGAGGCGGTCGTCCAGAACTGGCGGAACGGCGAGTGGGCGGCCGTCGGGACGGTGCCGCTCGCCCTGGTGGACGGCACCGAGAACGACGGCACGTGGCGGGCCGAACATCGGGCCGACATCGAGACCCACCCGGGGATCGTCCGGTTCAACGTGGAGGTCACGACGGCGGACGGCGCCGAGACGTCCCGTACCGACGACATCAACAACTGCTATCGCGGCGAGTTCGCCGACCTCACGACCACGCCCGAGGTCATCGACTACGACTACGGGGAACTGACCGTCGAGGGCCGCCTCATGGTCCGCAAGACGCGGGACGTGCTCGAACCCGCCGCGAACGTCCTGGTCAGGAACGGGCCGTCCGATTTCCTGACGCGGGCGGACGGCTCGTTCGTGCTCACCGACCCGAACTACAAGCCCCAGGTGTGGGTCACCGGGGTTCCGTGGGTGTGCAACACGTTCGCCGACCCGCCCAAGCCCGAGATCGACGTGCAGGCGACGGAACTGTCCGCGTCGATCGTCACCCCGCAGCCGGTCGCGGCGGGCGCCGCGGTCGCGGTCGAGGGCACGATCCGGCGGCAGGCCGACCAGGGGCTCGTCCCGGTGCGCAACGTGTCCGTCTCCGGGTACGCCCACTACGGGACGGACCGGCAGGACCACCTCGCCACGGTCGACTCGGCGAGCGACGGCACCTTCCGGTTCGAGTTCACCGCCGCCGAGTCCGGCCCCGTCACCCTGATCAGCAAGGCCACCCCGTTCCTCGCGAGCGACCGGGCCACGGCCGGGATGCTGACCGTCACGGGAACCTCCCGGTTCGTCGACTTCGCCACCGCCCTGAGCGCCCCGAAGAGCGGGGAGACCGAGGACACCGTCACCGCCACGGGACGTCTGGTCGCCGGGGAGACGCCCGTCCAGGGCGAACGAGTCCATCTGGAGCGTCGGCTCGATGGGTATTCGCACTGGACGGTCATGGGCACGGGGACGACGGCTGCGGACGGGTCGTTCTCGGTCACGGGCAAGACGCAGCTCGACGGGTACTGGCGCGTCCGCTCCGAGGGAACCGGCGACAACGAGCCGACCGAGAGCGTGTCGAAGCACGTGGACGCCCGTGACCTGACCTACCTGCGCGACTTCGACGCAAGGCCGGACGGCACGAACACCGTCGCGGTCGGGGGCAGGCTGACCCTCGGCGGCGACGACCCCGCAGCCTCGCTGCCCGTCTACGTCTACTTCCGGCCCGTGGGCGCCTCGACCTGGACGTACAAGGGGACCGCCTCCACCGGCGCCGACGGGACGTTCGCGGCGAGCTTCCCCACCGGCGAGGACGGGGATTGGACGGCCTGGTTCTTCGGCGACGCCGAACGCTTCGCGTCCGTCGCGCCCGTCAAGTACGTGGACGTGGACGCCGAGTACGAGACGCGCTTCGCGGAGTTCGGCGTCGCGCCGACGCAGGTGGAGTCCGGCGGGACCGTGAAGGTGACCGGAACGCTGAACCGGTTCGCGGACGGGATCGACCCCGAGGCCGCGGCGGGCAAGCCCGTCGCCCTCTACTTCATGCAGGCGGGTTCGGGAGAGTGGAAGCAGGTCGCGACGGCCACCACCGGTGCCGACGGACGCTTCGAGAAGTCCCTCACCGCGACCCACGACGGCTACTGGACGGCCTGGTTCTGGGGCGACGAGGAGCACGCGAGGGCGAACTCCGCCATGAAGTACGTGGACGTGCAGTGACGACCGCCGGGCGGGGGTTCGCCCCCGCCCGGCCCGCCCGTGCAACGGTGACCCGAACGTGATTCGACCAGGGGCAACCAAGATCGTCTAGTGGGCGTCTCCACTGAGCCAGCAGCCAGTGGAAAGGTCACCCTTGCGCAGATCGAAATTCATGACGGCCCTCATCGCCGTCGTCATGGCCGCGTCGGTCCTGCTCGTCCCGGGAACGGCCCACGCTGACGCCACCGACGTCAGCCTGATCGCCGATTTCGACAACCTGTCGGCCGACCGCATCGCCAGGTACACCCTCAAGGCCAAGTCCGAGAGCGGCGTCACCGACGTCCAAGCGACGCTCAAGAAGCGGGTGGACCGCACGTGGGTCGAGTTCGGCACACTCCCCTTCGCCCATGTGGACGGCACGGTGAACGACGGCACATGGAACGCCGAATATAAGACGGACATCAAGAACCATCCGGGTGTGATCGGGCTCGACGTCGTGATCAAGACGGCGGATGGTGGGACGCTGACCAAGTCGACCAGCATCTTCAACTGCTACCGCAGTGAGATCGCCGATCTCACCACCACCCCGGAAACCGTTGATTACGACAATCGCGGCATTGTGATCCGGGGTCGGATTCTGATCCAGAAGACCCGGGAGGCCGGGCTCGAACCTGCTCCGGACGCCGTCGTCTGGGGGAGCGGCGGCGAGGTCACGGCCCGGACGGCGGCGGACGGAACGTTCGAACTCGCCGTTCCCACGCCCACGACCTTGGTCCACGTGCCGGGCGCGACATGGGTGTGCTCCGCGACCGCCGACGCTCCCGAGCCCGAGACCGTGGTCCAGTGGACGGAGATGACCGCGCGGATCGTCACTCCCCAGCCGGTGCAGGCGGGCACCCCCGTCACCGTGGAGGGACGGCTCCAGCGCCACGCCGCCGACGGGCTGCGTCCCGTGGGCGACAAATGGCTGTGGCTGGACGCGCGCGTCGGCGGAACCCCCGTGTATCTGGCCGACCCGGTGCGGACGGCCGCGGACGGGACGTTCCGGCTGGAGTTCGCGGCCGAGCAGGCCGGTCTTCTGATCCTCGCATGGGAAGGCGACACCTATCTCTCCCAGACGCAGGAGGCCGCGGGCGAGTTGACGCTCGCGCAGGCCGCTCGGATCACCGACTTGAGCTTCCCCGGCGAGCCCGCTCCCTACGGGGAGACGATGCGCGCGACCGGGCGTCTGCTCGTCGACGGCTCGCCCGTCGGCGGCGGCCGGATGCAGTTGGAGTACGCGCCGCGCGAAGGGTGGGAGTTCACCGTCGCCGCGAGCGGCCGGACCGCCGCCGACGGCACGTTCTCCCTCGGCGTCCGCGCCACGGAGAGCGGATACTGGCGTGTCCGGCATCTGGACGGCGCCGACCGGACGTCGGCGATCAGCGACATCGTCCACGTCGACGTCAAGTACAAGATGCAGCTGAACGGCCTGAGCGTGAAGCCGGCCGGCACCGGCGGGGTGGTCACGGCGCAGGGGAGCCTGGTCCGTTACGCGGATGCGCCCGAACCGGCGGACCGCGAACGGATCGACGTCTACTTCATGCCCAAGGGGGGCTCGACCTGGAAACACCAGGGGGCCGTGTACACCGGCGCCGACGGAAAGTTCAACGCGACGTTCACGGCGACCGGTGACGGGTACTGGACGGCGGCCTCCTGGGAGGACTCCGACCACCTGGGTTCCAACGCGCCCATCGTGTACGCGGACGTCTCGGTGTCGTACGCCTCGAAGATCACCGATTTCAGCGCCACCCCAAAGACCGTTGCCGCCGGTGGGACGATCACCGTCCGGGGCCGCTTGACCAGGCTCTCGGGCGGCGGCACGGCGGCGCCGCTGCCTAACAAGCCCATCTACCTCTACTCCATGCGGGGCGTGGAATGGCAGGAGGCGGCGGTCGTCAGGACGAACTCCGACGGCTGGTTCGAGAAGACCTTCACCGCCGAGGAGAGCAGGTACTGGACGGCGTGGTTCTGGGGTGACGGCGACCACGCGAGGTCCAACTCGTCCGTGGTGCACGTAGAAGTGCAGTAGGGCAAGGGGTCCGCTCGGGTGGGAGACTGCGCGGGTGGACTTCGATGCTTACGAACGTGAACTGTGGGCCGGGCGGGCGTCCGCTTACGAGCGGGGGTTCGCCCGGCTGACCGCGTACCTGGTGACCCCCCTGCTCGACGCGGCCGGGGTGGCGGACGGGACGCGGACGCTCGACGTCGGGACGGGCCCGGGGATCGTGTCCGCGGCGGCGGTTCGGCGGGGTGCGAAGGTGTCGTCGATCGACGCCGACCCGGACATGGCCGAGACGGCGCGCCGCAACGTGCCGGAGGCGGACGTGCGGGTCGCGGTGCTGCCGGACGTGCCGTTCCCCGACGGGACGTTCGACGCGGTCGCCGGCAACTTCGTGATCAACCACGTGGGGGATCCGGGGGACGTGCTGGCGCGGCTGCGGCGGGTGCTGCGGCCGGGCGGGCGGCTGGCGCTGAGCTGCTGGGCGATGCCGGGGACCGGGGCGCTCGGCGTGGTGCGGGAGGCGATCGACCGGGCGGAGGTGCCGTGGCCGGACGACATGCCGGTGCAGCCGTTCATGGAGCACGGGCGGCCCGAGCCGTTCCGGACGCTGGTCGCCGCGGCGGGGTTCGGCGACGTCGCCGTGGAAGAGGTGACGTGGGAGCACGTCGTCGATCCGGACGAGTGGTGGGAGCTGGGCGCGCTGGCGCGGGTCGGCAGCAACGGGGTCGTGGTGGGACGGCAGGACGCCGCGACCGTCGCGCGGATCAAGGCGGCGTTCGACGAGGTCGTGACCGGGTATCCGCGCCGGGACGGCGGTGTGGCGCTGCCCGCGCACGCGCTGCTGGTGAGCGGCGCGGCCTGAAAAAGGAGACGACGGGCGCTCCGCGGGCGATAACCTCGCAGTTGTGATTGACCTGCGAGCTCTTCGAGAGGACCCCGAGCGGCTGCGTGTTTCGCAGCGCGCGCGCGGGGAGGATGACGGCGTCGTCGACCGGCTGCTCGACCTGGACGGGAGGCGGCGTTCCGCCCTGACGTCCTTCGAGACGCTGCGGGCGGAGCAGAAGAGTTTCGGCAAGTCGGTGTCGCGGGCGAGCGGCGACGAGCGCGACAAGCTGCTGGCCCGCGCCAAGGAGCTGGCGCAGCAGGTCAAGGAGGCCGAGGGCGAGGCGGACCGGCTCGGCGAGGAGCTGGACGCGCTGCTGAAGTCGGTCCCGAACGTGATCGAGGACGGCGTCCCGCCGGGCGGCGAGCAGGACTTCGTCGTCCTGGAGCACGTCGGGGAGCCCGCGGAGTTCGACTTCGAGCCGAAGGACCACCTGGAGCTCGGCGAGGCGCTCGGCGCGATCGACATGGAGCGCGGCGCGAAGGTGTCGGGCGCGCGGTTCTACTACCTGACGGGCGTCGGGGCGCGGCTGCAGTACGCGCTGCTGAACCTGGCGATGGAGCAGGCCGTTTCGAACGGGTTCGTCCCGATGTATCCGCCGGTGCTGGTGAAGCCGGACGCGATGGAGGGCACCGGGTTCCTCGGCGCGCACTCGGCCGAGGTGTACCACCTGGAAGAGGACGACCTGTACCTGGTGGGCACCTCGGAGGTGCCGCTGGCGGCGTACCACATGAACGAGATCATCGACGCGCTGCCGCGGCGGTACGCGGCGTGGTCGTCGTGTTTCCGGCGGGAGGCCGGCTCGTACGGCAAGGACACCCGCGGCATCATCCGGGTGCACCAGTTCGACAAGATCGAGATGTTCTCCTACTGCGACCCGGCGGACGCCCACGCGGAGCATCTGCGGCTGCTGGAGTGGGAGAAGGAGATGCTCGCCAAGGTCGAGATCCCGTACCGGGTGATCGACGTGGCGGCGGGCGACCTCGGCGCGAGCGCGGCCCGCAAGTACGACTGCGAGGCGTGGGTGCCGTCGCAGGGGACGTACCGCGAGGTCACGTCGACGTCGAACTGCACGGAGTTCCAGGCGCGGCGCCTGTCGGTCCGGTACAAGGACGACGGCGGCAAGAACCAGCCGGTCGCGACCCTCAACGGGACGCTCGCGACGACGCGCTGGATGGTCGCGATCCTGGAGAACCACCAGCGGGCGGACGGTTCGGTGCGGGTCCCCGAGGCGCTGCGGAAGTTCCTCGGGACGGACGTGCTGGAGCCCGTCGCGCGCTGAACGTTCGGCGAACGCGCGCGGCCCGGGACGTCCGGTACGTCCCGGGCCGCGGTGCGTATCGGACGAACGGGCTAAGGGGTACTCGGCGGGCAAGCGGGTCATGCGGTCGCTTAAGGTGTGGATTCAGCTGCACTGGAAGGTGACATGACCAAGCCCGCGCCCCGCGTGATCGCCACCGACCTCGACGGCACGATCGTCCGTTCCGACGGGACGCTCTCGGCCCGCACCATCGACGCCCTCGCCCGCGTGGAGCGGGCGGGGGCGCTGCTCGTCATGGTCACCGGACGGCCGCCGCGCTGGATGACCGAGATCGCCGCGGCGGTCGATCACCACGGCGTCGCGATCTGCGCGAACGGCGCCGTCCTGTACGACCTGCACACCGAGACGGTGCTGCGCACGCACGAGATCGCGCCGGACGTGCTCGCGGAGGTGATCGGGCTGCTGCAGGGCGTGTCGCCGGAGCTGCGGTTCGCGGTCGAGTATCCGACGGGGTTCGTGTTCGACTCCCGCTACCACCTGGGCAGCTGGGACATCGAGGCGCTCGGCGGCCGGATCGTCGAGGACGCGGAGCTGGCGGAGCGGCCCGGCACGAAGCTGCTGGCGTTCCACCCGGACGCCGACCCGGACGTGCTCGCGGAGAAGGCCGTGCAGGCGGTCGGCGAGCTGGTGACGGTGACGTACTCGTCGGGCCGCGGGCTGCTGGAGATGAGCGCGCACGGGGTCACGAAGGCGAGCGCGCTCGCCGAGTTCTGCACGGAGCGCGGGGTGGACGCCGCCGACGTCGTCGCGTTCGGCGACATGCCGAACGACCTGCCGATGCTGGGCTGGGCGGGGACGTCGTACGGGGTGGCGAACGCGCACCCGATGGTCCTCGCGGCCGTCACGCACCGGACGTCCCGCAACGACGACGACGGCGTGGCCCAGGTGATCGAGAGCCTGTTCCCGTAGGGACGGGCCGCCCCCGGAGGGGGCGGCCCGCGCGCGCCTACAGGTAGGGGCCGGACGCGTGGCGCGTCCCGTGCTGCTGCTGTTCGTCTTCGGTGGGGGGCACCATCCCGGCGGGCAGGGCGCGGCGCATCTGTTCGAGCTGCGCGCGCGCCGCCATCTGCTGGGCGAACAGGGTGGTCTGGATGCCGTGGAAGAGGCCCTCCAACCAGCCGACGAGCTGGGCCTGCGCGATCCGCAGTTCGGCCTCGCTCGGCACGTGCCCGTCGGTGAACGGGAGCGAGAGCCGCTCCAGTTCCTCGACCAGCTCGGGCGCCAGGCCGTCCTCAAGCTCCTTGATGGACGACTTGTGGATCTCGCGGAGGCGCGCGCGGCTCGCCTCGTCCAGCGGCGCGGCTTTCACCTCGTCGAGCAGCTGGCGGATCATCCCGCCGATCCGCATGACCTTCGCGGGCTGCTCCACCATCTCGGCGACCGACTTGTCGCCTTTCTCCGGGTCACCGCCTTCCATGGCGATGCCGCCGGGGCCCACCACGAGAACCTGCGGCTCCTGTTCGGACTCGTTCTTCGAAGGCTCGCTCATATCCCCTCATCCTCACACGATCAGCAGGATCTTGCCGACGTGTCCGCTCTCTTCGAGCAGTTCGTGCGCGCGCGCCGCCTCCGCCATGGGGACCCGCCGGTCCACCACGGGCCGGATTTCCCCGGACGCGAACAACGGCCACACGTTCTCACGCACGCCCGCGACGATCTCCGCTTTCTCCTCCACGGGACGCGACCGCAGCGACGTGGGGTGGACCAGCGCGCGCTTGCGCAGCAGCTTGCCGATGTCCAGTTCGGCCTTCGCCCCGCCCTGCAAGCCGATGATCATGAGCCGTCCGCCGACCGCGAGCGCGTCCACGTTCCGGGCCAGGTACTTGGCGCCGATCAGGTCCAGGATCACGTCGTACGGGCCGCTCTCGACGAAGTCGTCCGTGCGGTAGTTCACCACGACGTCCGCGCCGAGCCCCCGGCACCGCTCCGCCTTCTCCTCGCTTCCCACGGTACATACGACCCGTGCGCCCCGCGCCTTCGCGAGCTGGATCGCCAGCGTCCCGATGCCGCTGCCGCCGCCGTGCACGAGCAGCGTCTCCCCGGCCCGCAGGCGCCCCAGCATGAAGACGTTCGACCAGACGGTCGAGGCGACTTCCGGCAGGCCCGCCGCGTCCACGACGTCCACGCCGTCCGGGACCGGCAGCACCTGCTCGGCGGGCACCGCCACCCGCTCCGCGTACCCGCCGCCCGCGAGCAGCGCGCACACCTCGTCGCCGACCCGCGGCCACGCGACCCCGGCACCGGCCTCGGCGACCCGCCCCGACACCTCCAGGCCCGGATACGGCGGCGCCCCGTCCGGCGGCGGGTAGAACCCCTGCCGCTGCATGACGTCGGCGCGGTTGACCGCGCTCGCCGCGACGTCGATCAGTACCTCGCCCGGTCCCGCGGCCGCGTCGGGCACGGTCGTCCACTCCAGGACGTCCGGCGCTCCGGGCTCGCGAATCACGATCGCACGCATGCCGTTCACGTTATCCGCCGAGCCGATTCGCGGTGCCCGCGGTCCGTTCGGGCTGGGGAGACGACCGGAGCGCGGCCACTGGGAGTCAAAGATGATCTACAGAGGGGATGCGTGGTAATGACACGCAGGTAGGCTTGCCCGGGGGTCTATGCCCACCCTGCTCCGTATTGATCGTCAGAGGGTGCCGAGAGGAGAGACGGTGGCGAGGAACGAGCACGACGGGCGCTCCCTTGAGGAGCGGCTGGCCTCTCTGGACGCGATGAACGATGACGCGGCGGGGCGGCCGTCGGGCTCGGCGCCCGAGCCCCCGGGCAGCCCGAACCCACCGAGCAGGAGCCGGACGACGCGGGCGAGCAGCCGTCCGGGCAGGCCCCCGGACAGGCCCCGGCGCAGCCGTCCGAGCAGCCGTTCGGGCAGCCGCCCGAGGCGGGCGGGAACCCGTGGCTCGCGGCGCCCCCGGCCGTGCAGGAACCCCCGGCGACCGGCGCGCCGCCGCAGGAGACGCAGGCCGACCGGCCCGTCCCGCCGCCGCCCGGCTTCCCCGGATACGGCGAGCAGCCGCAGCAGCCCGCCCAGTACGAGCCCGCCCAGTACGAATCCAGCCAGTACGACGGCGGGCCGATGCCGCAGCCGTTCGACGGCGGGATGCTCGCGCGCCCTACCCGGGCGGCTACCAGGGGTACGACCCGGCGCAGCTGCCGCCGCTCGACCCGGCCGGCAGCCGCAGCCGTACCGGCAGCCGCAGCAGCCGTGGGAGATCGGGCAGTTCCCCGCGCAGGACCCGAACGTCGCGGCGTCCCAGCCCTACACGCGAACATGACCCACCCGGAGTCAGGACGAACGCCGCACCACGACGACGTCCGCCAGGGAAGCCGACCAAGATCCACTTCCG
>NZ_MKJY01000102.1 GCF_001942465.1 Actinomadura sp. CNU-125 | reverse complement strand
CCGTCCGCTACCTGGCCACCGTCCACATCGCCGCCATCAACGAATGGCTCTGATCAACTTTGAGACACGCCCTAGGCCCCGGTTTCGTTCATATGGTCAGTCGAGGCGCGGGGCCTGTTCCGGTTTGTGCCGCCGGTAGTGGCGGGCGACGCGGGTGCGGTTGCCGCAGCGCGCGGCCGAACACCACCGGCGGCGCGGGTGCGCGGGCAGGAACAGCAGGACGCAGTCGTCCGCCTCGCACTGCCGGACCTTGACGACCGCCGGGTCGGCCAGCAGTTCGGCGGCGGCCTCCGCGAGCCACGCCGCCGCCCGCGCCCCGAACGGCCCGGCGCGGCGTCGCTCGACCGCGACCGCCCTGCCGTTCCAGGCGAGCTCGCTCACGGCGGGCGCCGCACGCTGCAGCTCGTTGAGCGCCGCCAGATCGGCCTCGTCCGGCCGTTCCCCGTGCCGGACGCGCTCCAGCGCGGCGGCCGTATGCGCGCGCACCGTCCGGACCGCGCCGAGTGCTTCCGCGCCGGACTCCGCGGGGGCGAGGTCGTGCGGGCGGCGGCCGGACTGGAGGGCGAGCCATGCGCGCAGGTCGGCGGGGGTGGCGAGCAGGTCGCGGCGGACGTGCGGGTGTTGAGCAGGTCCAGTGCCAGGGGCTCTCCGGTCAGCGGGACGAGGTCGCTCATGCGTCTAACGGTACATCGTGCGATTGACGCGTTAGTCGTCCGCCCGCTATACCTAACGCAACATCCCCCGCGAAAGGCATTAGTCATGATGCTGCCTCCGGTCGCCCGCGTCGTCCACCGCCACCTCGACGTCGACGGCGTGCGCGTCTTCTACCGCGAGTCGCTCCCCGAGCGGACGGACGCGCCCACCGTGCTCCTCCTGCACGGTTTCCCGTCCGCGTCCCACCAGTTCCGGCGCCTCATCGACGTGCTCGGCGCCCGCTACCGGCTCATCGCCCCCGACTACCCCGGGTTCGGCCGCACCGAGGCACCGGACGACTTCACGTTCACGTTCGACGGGCTCGCCGGGGTCGTCGAGGGGTTCGTCCGCGAACTCGGCCTCGCCCGGTTCGTGATGTACGTGTTCGACTTCGGCGCGCCCGTCGGGTTCCGGGTCGCCGAACGGCACCCGGAGCGGATCGCGGGCCTGATCGTCCAGAACGGCAACGTCTACGCCGAGGGCCTCTCGGCCGCCGCCCGCGACTTCATCGGCCTGCGCCCCGAGCATCCCGGAGCGGAGGAGACGATCCGCGACCTGCTCACGCTTCCCGGCACGCGCGGCCAGTACGAGACCGGCGTCGCCGACCCCGAGCTGATCGCCCCGGACGGCTGGACCCTCGACCAGCACTTCCTCGACCGCCCCGGACGGGCGGACGCGCAGGTCGCGCTCGCGTTCGACTACCGCACCAACGTCGAGAGCTACGGCGCCTGGCAGGCGTGGCTGCGCACGCACACGCCGCCCACGCTCATCGTCTGGGGCGCCGCCGACCCGTTCTTCCCCGCCCCCGGCGCGCGCGCTACCTGCGCGACGTCCCCGGCGCCGAACTCCATCTGTTCGACACGGGCCACTTCGCCCTCGAAGACCACCTGCCCGAGATCGCCCCGCTCATGGCCGGCTTCCTCGACCGGGTCGGGGCGTGAGCCCGGCCGGACGGACGCGCGGGGGCGCGCCCGTCCGGCCGGCTCGGTTCAGCCGTCCTCCGCCAGCAGTTCGAACAGGCTCGAGAAGCCCTGGTCGCCGTGGCCGTCGGCGATCCGGCGGTCCATCAGCTTCTTGACCTCCCGCATCCGCACGGCCTCCACACCGACGGACTCGCGGTGGTCGATCATGTCGTCCATCAGCGCCGCCTGGACGCGGAGCGGGCCGAGGTCGGGCGCGTACTCGCCGCTCTTGACCGCCCGCGCCATCCCGGTCAGCAGCGGCGGGTAGGCGGGAATCGAGACGGCGACGCGCTCCGCGAACTCGACCACGTCGACGCCTTCCTCCTGCACCAGCCGCAGCGTGTGCAGGTACCCGACGAGCAACTCGTAGGACACCGCGACCTGGGCCATGAACTCCACGGCGGCGGCCCCGGCGTCCGGACCGTGGTAGGCGACGGTGCCCAGCCCGCGCAGCGTCGGCCCGTGGGCGGCCCACGCGTCGCCGGAACCGCTGACCGGGATCATGACGTTCGGCGTGCCGATGTACGGCGGGTCGCCCATGAGCTTGCCGTCCAGATACTCGGCGCCGCGCTCGTTCGCCCGGCGCTCGTGCGCCCGCGCCTTGGCGGGCGAGCCGCTCGTCAGGTTCACCAGCACCTTGCCCGCGATGGCGCCGCCGACCGAGTCGAGCACCTCGTCGACCGCCGTGCCGTCGAGCAGGCAGAGCACGACGAGCGGGCTCGCCGCGACCGCCTCCGCCGCCGTCGCGGCCACGGTGGCGCCGGCGGCGGCGAGCGGCGCGCTCCTGCTCGCCGTCCGGTTCCAGACGGTCGTGCGGTCGCCGCGGTCGACGAACGTCCTCGCGATCGCCGACCCCATGTCGCCGAGGCCGAGCACGGTGACCCGTCCGGTCGTCGTTGTCGTCATGATGCCCCCTCCGTGTCGTGTCGCCGATCACGCTAGGAGCTCAACGAAAGTTGAGGTCAACTGTGATCGCGGTCATGCCCGGAGGGGCGACGAAGCGACGCGGTGACGGGCGGACGCCCACCGACCGGATCCGGCCGGGTCAGCGGACGGCGATGACGGCGGAGCCGTGTCCGAAGAGGCCCTGGTTGACGGCGATGCCCGCGCGCGCGTCCTCGACCTGGCGGGCGTCCGCGCCGCCGCGCAGCTGCCAGGTCAGCTCGCACACCTGCGCGATGGCCTGCGCCGGGATCGCCTCGCCGAAGCTGGCGAGCCCGCCGCTCGGGTTGACCGGGATCCGCCCGCCGAGGGCCGTCGCGCCCGAGCGCAGCAGTTCCTCCGCGCCGCCCGGCTCGCACAGGCCGATGTCCTCGTACCAGTCGAGTTCGAGGGCCGTCGACAGGTCGTAGACCTCCGCGAGGGACAGCTCGTCCGGCCCGATCCCGGCCTCCTCGTACGCGGCGTGCGCGATCGCCGACCGGAACGGACGGTCCGGCGGCTCGACGGCCATCGCGGAGTCGGTCGCGAAGTCGGGCAGGTCGAGGACGGTCTTCGGAAAGGTGGGCGTCACCGTCGACAGCGCCGGGATCCGCACGGGGTCGGCGATGCCGTGCCGCCGCGCGAAGTCGACCGAGGTGAGGACGAGCGCGGCGCCGCCGTCGCTCGTCGCGCAGATGTCGAGGAGGCGCAGCGGGTCGGCGACGACGGCCGACTCCCGGACGTCCTCCGCCGTGACCTCTTTCCGGTAGCGCGCGTTCGGGTTGTTCAGGCCGTGCCGTGCGTTCTTTACCTTCACGGCGGCGAAGTCGTCGAGCGTCGCACCGTACATGGACATGCGGCGACGCGCGTACAGGGCGAAGTAGATGGGGTTGGTGGCGCCGAGGAGGCGGAAGCGCAGCCAGTCGGGGTCGTCCGGACGGTCGCCGCCGACCGGCTTGAAGAATCCCTTCGGCGCCGCGTCCGCGCCGACCACCAGCGCGACGTCGCACAGTCCCGCGAGGATCTGCGCGCGCGCCGACGCGATGGCCTGGGCCCCGGAAGCGCACGCCGCGTAACAGCTCGATACCCGCGCCCCGGACCAGCCGAGCGCCTGGGCGAAGGTCGCCCCTGCGATGAACCCCGGGTACCCGTTGCGGATCGTGTCCGCGCCCGCCACGTACTGGACGTCCGTCCATGCGAGCCCCGCGTCCGCGAGCGCCGCGCGGGCGGCCGCGAGCCCGTACTCGACGAAGCTGCGCCCCCACTTGCCCCACGGGTGCATCCCGGCGCCGAGCACCGCCACCGACGAACCGCTCACTTGACCGGCCTCCACATCCACACGGTGTACTCGGCGTCGTCGTCCTCGTACAGGACGCCTTCGGTCAGCTCGACCTCCATGCCCACGGCCAGGTCGTCCACCGTGCATTCCGGGACGACCTGCCCGAGGACGACCATGCGTTCGTCTTCGAGCTCCACCGCGGCGACCGTGTAGGGCCGGAACGGGTCGGGGGAGACGTACGGCGGCGGCGGTTTGTAGCGGGAATCGGCGTACGACCAGATACGTCCGCGCGCGGAGAACGCGTACTCGGCGAGCTCCGAGCCGTCCCGCGGGCCGTCGCAACGCGGGTTCCTGCAGGCCAGCTCGTTGCGCGGGAAGTACGGTGTGCCGCACGACGCGCACCGGGTGCCGAGCAGCCGCACCCCGCCGTCCCGCTCGTTGAACCAGCCGTCGATCGCCGGACGACGTTCCTTCGTGGTGGTCAAGCTCGGCCTCCCCGCCTTGATCGCCTACCGGCGCAGCCTAGCAACCAAGCGTCCGCTCAAGACAGGTCCGGTCGCGGCGAGCAGCCCGGCCGCCAGCAGGACCAGGACGTACAGGCCCGTGCCCGTCCACGCGCCGTGCTCGAACGCGAACCCGCCGGCCGTCCCGCCCAGGCTGCTGCCGAGGTAGTAGGCGCACAGGTACAGGGCGGACGCCTGCGCCCGGTTCGTCGACGCGCGCAGCCCGACCCACCCGCTCGCCACCGAGTGCGTCGCGAAGAACCCGACCGTGAACACCAGCAGGCCCACCCCGACCAGCCACAGCACCGGCGGGAACATCAGCACGAGCCCGGCCGCCGCCAGGACGAGCGCCCCGGCCAGCACCGTCCGCCGCCCGGCCCGGTCGGCGAGGACGCCCGCCCGCGCGGACGCCGCCGACCCCGCCAGGTTCATCACCGCGATCAGGCTCACGACGGCCATCGGCAGGTGGAACGGCGCCTCCAGCAGCCGGTACGTCAGGAAGTTGTAGACCGTGACGAACCCGGCCATCACCGTCAATGCCACCAGATATAGGCGGCGCAGCCCCGGATCCGACAGATGTGTGCGAAGCCCCCGGTAACCGCCCTTCCCCGGCTGGAAGAAGCGCGACGGCGGAAGCAGCAGCCAGAACGCGACCGTGAACGCCAGCGCCAGGAGCCCCGTCGCGGCGAGCGCCCACCGCCAGCCGCCGAAGTCCGTCACGACGCCCGGCACCACCCGGCCGAGCACCCCGCCGATGCCCGTCCCGGCCACGTACCGTCCCATCGCGCCGCCGAGGTGCGAGCCGTCCACCTCCTCGGCCAGGTAGGCCATCGCGACCGCGGGCACCCCCGCCAGCGCGAGCCCCTGCACCGCCCGGACGGCCGCGAGCTGCGGGAACGACGTGCACAGCGGCAGCAGCAACCCGATCACCGCCGACGCCGCCGCGGACCCGAGCATCACACGCGTCCGTCCGTACCGCTCCGACAGCGAGCTGACCGGGATCACCGCGACCGCGACGGCGCCCGTGGCCAGCGACACGAGCAGGCTCGCCCGCGCGGGGGCCACGCCGAGGCTCTCCGACATCTCGGGCAACAGCGCCTGCGTGCAGTAGAGCGACATGAACGTCGTCAGCCCGGCGGCGAACAGGGCCAGGTTCACCCGCCGCAGACCGGGCGATCCCGGCACGTGCCGCTGCGGCGTCGTCTCCAAGGTCGCGGTCATTCGTCAAGGTTCCGCCTGGATCGTTCCATGCGTCCAATGACTCTTTACGCACCGACCGATGCCGGAGCATCATGAATCCATGGACCTCCTCACCGTCCGGTGGTTCCTGGCGGTCGCCGAGTACGGCCATGTGACGAACGCCGCATCCGAACTCCGGATCTCCCAGCCCGGACTCTCCCGCGCGATCGCCCGGCTCGAACGCGAACTCGGCCGCCCCCTCCTCGACCGGGCCGGCCGCGGCGTCGTCCTCAGCCCGTACGGACGGATCTTCGCCGAGCACGCGCGCCGCCTCGTCGCCGAAGAGGAAGCCGTCCACCGCGCCCTCGCCCAGGCCGCCGACCCCGAGCACGGCGAGGTGTCCCTCGGCTTCCTGCACACGCAGGGGCCCTCGTTCGTCCCCGACCTGATCCGCCGCTACCGCGACCACCACCCCGGCGTCGCGTTCCGGCTCAGCCAGGACCGCTCCGAACGCGTCACCGCGATGGTCCTCGACGGCCGCGCCGACCTCGCGATCAACAGCCCCCGCCCGGACGACCCGGCCCTCACCTGGCACCCGCTCGTCACCGAACGCCTGCAGCTCGCCGTCCCGTCCGCCCACCGGCTCGCGCGGCGGCGGCGCGCGTCCGTCCGCGACGTCCTGGACGAGCCGTTCGTCGCCCTGCGCGAGGGCGCGCACCTGCGGACGGTCGCCGAGCAGCTGTTCGCCAACGCCGGCGGCCCGCCCCGCATCGCGTTCGAGGGCGAGGAGACCTCGACCGTCCGCGGCCTCGTCACCGCGGGCCTCGGCGTCGCGATCGTCGCCGCGCCGCGCCCGGGGGAGGAGTTCTCCGGCCTGCGGCACCTCACCCTCACCGACCCCGGCGCGACCCGCACGATCGGCCTCGTCTGGTCGACCGCCCGCACCCGCCCGCCCGTCGTGGAGGGATTCCGCCGGTTCGTCCTGGAACACGGCGGGGAAGGGCAGCTAACTGACTCGTCAGTCACTTGGGTACAGTGACCGAGTCGGATTCTGTTCGTGGAAGGAGACCGCGGATGCGGACTGGACTGGAAGGCAAGACCGCCCTGGTCACCGGGGCGTCCCGGGGCATCGGGAAGGCGATCGCCACCGCGCTGGTGGCCGAGGGCGCCAACGTCGTGCTCTCCTCCCGCAAGCAGGAGGGCCTCGACGAAGCCGCCAAGGAGATCCTCGCCGCCCACCCGGACGCCCGCGTCCTGGCCAAGGCCGCCCACGTCGGCGACGCCGACCAGGCCGCCGCCTGCGTGGACGCCACCATCGCCGAGTTCGGCGGCCTCGACGTCCTGGTCAACAACGCCGGGACCAACCCCTACTTCGGCCCGATGGTCGACATCGAGCCGTCCGCCGCCGCGAAGACCGTCGAGGTCAACCAGTTCTCCATCGTCTCCTGGACGAACCTCGCGTGGAAGCGCGCCATGCAGGACAACGGCGGTTCGATCATCAACATCGCGTCCGTCGGCGGCATGGTCACCGAGCACGGCATCGGGTACTACAACGCCACCAAGGCCGCCGTCATCCACCTCAGCCGCCAGTTCGCCATGGAACTCGCGCCGAAGGTCCGGGTCAACTGCATCGCGCCCGGCCTCGTCAAGACGCACCTCGCCCGCGGCCTCTGGGAAGGCAACGAGGAGGCGATCAGCAAGCACATGCCGCTCGGCCGCCTCGGCGTCCCCGAGGACATCGCCACGGCCGCCGTCTTCCTCGCCGGCGACACCGCCTCCTGGATGACCGGCCAGACCCTCGTCGTCGACGGCGGCAGCACCATCCGGCCCTCGATCGCCTAGGAGCCCACATGTCTCGCTGGGGACTGACCATTCCGCTCTCCGGACCGCTCGCCGACCAGCGCGAGATCATCGAGAGCCTCCCCGGGCTCGGCTACACCGACGCCTGGTCCGCCGAGACGAACGGCGCCGACGCCTTCACCCCGCTGGCCCTCGCCTCCCAGTGGGCCCCCGACCTGCGCCTCGGCCCCGCGATCGTCCCGGTCTACACCCGCGGCCCCGCCCTGCTCGCCCAGCAGGCCGCGACGCTCGCCGACCTCGCCCCCGGACGGTTCGTCCTGGGCATCGGCACCTCGTCGGACACGATCGTCGAACGCTGGAACGGCATCCCGTTCGACGAACCGTACAAGCGCGTCCGCGACACCATCCGTTTCCTGCGCAAGGCCCTCGCGGGCGAAAAGGTCAAGGAGGAGTACGCGACCTTCACGGTCAAGGGCTTCAAGCTGGAGAACGCGCCCGCGACCCCGCCCCCGATCGTCCTCGCGGCCCTGCGCCCGGGCATGCTCCGCCTCGCCGCCCGCGAAGCCGACGGCGCCATCACCAACTGGCTCGCGCCCAAGGCGTCCGGACGGTCCGCGCCGAACTCGGCGACGACCCCGAACTCGTCGCCCGCCTGTTCGTCGTCCCGACCGACGACGCCGACGAGGCCCGCGCCATCGGCCGCTGGATGATCGCCGCGTACATGACCGTCCCCGTCTACCGCGCCTTCCACGAATGGCTCGGCCGCGGCGAAGCCCTGCGGCCGATGAACGACGCGTGGGCCGCGGGCGACCGCAAGAAGGCCCTCGAAGTGATCCCGGACGAAGTCGTCGACGACCTGATCGTCCACGGTTCCCCGTCCGAATGCCGAGCCCGCGTCCGCGAGTACGTGTCGAACGGCCTCACGACGCCCGTCCTCGCGATCGTCCCCACGAAGAACCTGTCGACGGCCGACGCGGTGAAAGCACTCGCCCCGTCCGCCGACTAACAGAACCGGCCCCGAGGGGGAGCCGGCCGTCGGCCGGCTCCCCCTCGTCGTACACGTGCCCTACCCTTCGTGCCCATGCAGTGGACCGAATTCATCGAGACGATGGCCCTCGAGATGGCCGGACTCGAAACAGGAAGCATCCTCATCGTGGCCGAGCCCAAATCGTCCGGAGGCCGGTACGTCCAGTGCAGGCAGTTGGGGAAGCAGTTCTACGCCGAGGTCGTGGCCAACTGCTTCCTCCCCGACACAGCCCATGCCTCCGAGGAGGGCCAACGCGTGATCGCGGACGCGGGTTGGAAGGCGGGGCCGGAATGGGCGGAAGAGAACTGGTCCTTCGAGCTCAACGGCCACAAGCCCGTGTCCGAGTACCGAACCCTCGCCACGATGATGGCCACGGCCCTGCGCGACGGTTACGGCGTCCCCGACCTGACCGGCTGGTATTGCGAAGCCTGGAACGAGAGCAACGGCAACGAGCCCGTCGAACTGGACTTCCTCCCGCTGCCCTCTAAACCGAACGCATGACCTGATCGTCCACGGTCCGAGAGCCCCGGCCCACACCGCCGCCTAACGAAACCCCACACCCGGAGAGGGAGCCGACCACCAATCGGCTCCCTCTCCGCATTCCTGGCCGAATGCGGCCATGCCGAGCAGTCCGTGCTGCATTCTGCTGGTTGCCTCACCAGCCCGAACAGGCATGATCCTGAGAGATGCGCGAGTTGGACAGCGCGATCGTCGCGACGATAGGGTCTCGAATTCAAGGATCCTGACTCCATTCTTGACTTCCCAGGGTTTGCCCACTTCATCCCTTCGGCCGCCAAACTTCAGGAGGTAATCACCAAAGCTTGGAATGAAGTCAAGAAATTCGTTATCAATCCGGGTGACTGGGGAATGCTTGACCGGGCGAGCAAGTTGCTCAGTGACAACCTGCGATACTGCTGCGCGTATCGCTCATGCTCTGGGTGGCTGGCATTATAAGTACGGCCATCGGCGCCATATATTCATTCAGCGAGTCAGGTGACTCCTGGCGATTCTGGGCTGCCTTGTTCGCTCTTCCTTTCCTTTATTATGCCAAGCCGCCGCTGTCGTTCGCGACGGGGCGAGAGAAGAGACATCCGGGAAGCCGGTAGGTGCCCCGGGTGGTGCGGCGACCCGGCGGGGTGAGCACGTCGGCCGTCCCGCCGCACTGACCAGGTTGAACGGCGCGCCCCTCGAATGGGACGGCGAACGGTTCGTCCCCGGGGACGGCGTGCACCCCGGCTTCGAGAGGGTCGAGGCGGACGGGCGGTGGCTGGTGGTCACGGCCACCGTTCGGCACACGGCTTCGGACGGGCTGCGGGTGGGACGTGTGGTCGAGAGCCTGTCGACGCACGTGACGGGCGCGCCGCCCGCGGGGTGGGGGGGCCGCCGAGCCCGCTTCGACGCCTTGGAGCGCGGAGTCCGTGACGGAGTACTGCAGGCGCCGGGCGCGAAGCGCACGTGGACGTGTCACGTCGGGGGCGGTGTCGGGACGCTGCAGGTCGTCCGGACGGACGGCGGCGTCGAGGAGCGGGTGATGCTGGGCGCGAGCGTCCCGGTGCCCGATATGGCCGCGTTGGTCGAGGTGCTCGCCGGGCGGGGCGGGGCGCTGGGCGTTCTCGTGAATGTCACACGTCGGGGGCCGGAGTCCTCTTTGGAGGCATGAAGCTCACGATCTTCGCCGCCACGGGCGGTACCGGACGGATCCTCGTCGATCTCGCGCTCGCCGCGGGCCACGACGTCACCGCGGTGGCCCGCCGGCCGCGCGACCTGCCCGACGCCGTCCGGACCGTCCGGGCCGACATGCTGGACGATCCGGACCTGCGGCCCGCGCTCGAAGGGGCCGACGCGGTGTTCTCGTGCCTCGGCGCACGGAACAAGGACGAAGCGCGGGCGCGGACGTGCGCGAAGGGCACCGAGGCGGTCATCCGGGGGATGCGGGCCACGGGGGCCCGCCGGCTCGTCGTGATCAGTTCGGAGTCGATGACGGTCGTGCCGTCGCCGGGACGGCCGAACCCGCCGAAGCACGATCCGGGCGAGGGGTTCATCCTCCGGTACCTCGTGGGCGGACCGGCGCGGAAGTACTTCCTCCGGGAGCAGTACGCCGACCTCGGGGTGATGGAGGACGCGGTGCGCGCGAGCGGCCTCGACTGGACGATCGCGCGCCCGGCCCTGCTCATCGATCGTCCGCCGAAAGGGACGTACCGGACGGCCGTCGACCGTAAGCCGAAGGGCGGTTTCCGGATCGCGCGCGCGGATCTCGCGGAGTTCCTGCTCGGGTGCGTCACCAGGGACGAAACGGTCGGGCAGGCGATCACGCTGAACTACTGAGCCGTGTTTAGCCGCGGAGGCGAGTGGGGAGGGAGGGCGGGATCCATGCATACGACGAGTAGGAGCTGATCGTGCTCACGCTGACGAGCGGCGCGGTGCAGGTCATCCGCAACGTGACCGCCAACCCCGAGCTGCCGCCCGAGACGGGTATCCGGATCGAGTCCGGCATCGACGGTTCGGACGCGCTGCGGCTGTCGGTCGCGTCCGCGCCGGAGTCGGGCGACCAGGTCGTCGAGGAGGAGGGCGCGAAGGTGTACCTGGAGCCGGCGGCGGCGCAGCTGCTGGACGACAAGACGCTCGACGCCCAGGTGGATCCGCAGGGCGACGTGGCGTTCACCATCGCGGAGGGGACCGCGACCTGAACGAGTCGGCGGCGCGGGGCCGGGGCGCGTGCGGTGCGCCCCGGCCTACGCGGCCGCGATGAGCAGGACGACCACGACGGCGAACGCGATCGTGGTCAGGACGAGGAAGGCGGCGACGATCGCGCAGCCGAGGCCGCGCGGCTGGTCGCGCCAGGTTCCGTAGCGGTCGCGCACCTGCCGGTCCAGGCCGTCGCGGTCGAGGCCCGCGGTCTCGCGGTCGTCGGTCACGCCGGCCAGTGTTTCACTCGAAGGACGGGTGCGGGCCGAGTGCCCAGTATTCGAAGAGCCCGTGCCCGGTCGTCCCGTCCGGGTATTCGTAGCGGGCGACGGCGTCGACCATGCCCCACATGCGGGCGGCGTCGTCCGGGTCGCGGGTGTCGAGGGTGACGCCCTGCACCTTGAGGTCGGGGCCCTGGTACATGCCGTGTTTCCAGTCGGGTTCGAGCCCGTAGCCGGTGCCGACCATGAGGTGGACGGGCAGGATCGGCGTCGCGGTGATCGTGAACGGGGTGCCGTTCGGCGGCGCGAACTCGATGGCGGCGGTGACGACCTCGCGTGTGCCGGGCTTGTAGACGGGACGGTATTCGGGTCGCCCCAAGTATTCGGGTTCGCCACCGTCCGGACGGACGCGGACGGCCTCTTCGAGCACGCGGCGTCCGTGTTCGTCTTCCTGGACGATGCACAGGATCGAGTGGTCGTCGAACTGCATCGGTGCGTACATCCAGTAGAAGGTGCCGGCGTTCTTCGCCTGGATGCCGGGCGGTTCGGGTTCGCCGACGGGGCGGATGCCCCAGGATCGGTCGCGGGCGCCCCACCACGCGTCCGGGGTGACGTCGACGCGTTCGTCGCCGATGGTGATGTGGCCCGTCCACCGTCCGGTCTGGGCGATGCGGCGGGCGTCGAACATGACGCGGTCCTGCCAGCGCAGGTAGTGCGGGGGTTCGAGGGTCGCGGGGATCGCGCCCTCCCAGGTGAGGTCGAACGACAGCCCGTGCTCGGTGGGGTCGAGGACGACGCGGAGCCGCTTGAGCCCTTCGAGGACCTCGACGCGGAACGGCCCGACGGTCGTGTCCATCCGGTCGGCGCCGAGTTCCCGCGAGGCCCGGACGACACGGTGCAGCGGCCCGCGCCGGACGACGGCGAACGCGTCCATGACGCCGAGGTTCGGGTACTGGCCGATGCCGATGAGCATCATGAGGTCGTCGGAGCACGGGTGGACGTTGAAGTAGTAGCGGTCGTAGAAGTTGCGGTCGGACGTGGTGACGTGCCGCATCACCTCGGGCGCCTGGTGGACGGGGTAGTCGTCGAGGGGCGAGAGCGTCACGCGGTTTCCTCCAGGATGCTCGCGAGCAGGCGTGTGCAGTTGTTGTCGTGGGGGAACTCGCTGGTCTCGTCGATCCAGCCGAAGTCGATCATCGCCTGCCCGATCCGAGCCATGATCACCGAGAACTTGAAGCCGGAGAGCACCTCGTAGTAGGCGAGGTTCCGCACCGGACGGCCGAGGAGTTCCTCGTAGCGGGCGACGGTGTCGGCGTACGAGGGGAAGCCGGGCAGGCGCGGGACGCCGATGCCCTCGCAGTGGTGCCGGTCGAGGAACATGAACCAGGCGAGGTCTTCCTCGGGCGCCCCGAGGACGGCGTTCTCCCAGTCCAGGGCGGCGACGGGGACGCCGTGGTCGAAGACGACGTTCCCGATGCGGGAGTCGCCCCAGAGCGGGACGGGCGGGTCGGGTTCGTCCACGCGGTTGGCGCGCAGCCAGTCGAGGGCCTTGAGCGCGATGTCCTGCGGGCCACGGTAGGCCCAGTGCAGGTAGTGCTCGTAGTAGTTGAGGCGCTGGTCGAGTCCGGGGGCGCCCCACGCGGGCTGGTCGAGGAACCCGAGGTCGAGGGCCTGGACGTCCAGCCGGTGCAGGCGGGCGAGGATGTCCAGGGTCGACCACCACATCGCGGCGCGTTCGTCCGGTTCGATCTCGGTGACCCAGCCGTCCATGTGGTACGGGGGCATGTCGGTGGGGACGCGGCCCTCGGCGCGGGCCATCACGAAGAACGGGGCGCCGAGGACGTCGGGGGACGGTTCCCACCAGTGGACGGCCGGGACGGGCAGGTCCGTGCGGTCGGCGAGAACGCGCATCAGCCGGTGCTGCTCCTCGAAGCGCGGTTCGGGGAACACCTGGTACTGGACGGGCGCGACGCGTGCGACGCACGGGTGCCGGACGCCGTCCGGTGTTTCGGCGTCGAACATCAGGGTTTCGCTGGAGAAGCCGCTGGTCTCGGGGGTTTCGAGGTGGGCGACGCGGGCGCGGGCAGGTGCCGGTGCAGCCACTGCGACAGGGCTCGCCGGGTGGCGTCGGGGTCGCGCTGGGTGGGAACGGGCATGGCCGCCTCCTGGCTCGCAACCAAAGTAGAACGTGTTCTATCAATGTGATCGGGGGTGGTCAATGGGGGTGCGGGCCGGACATGAAAAAATCGGACGATGCGCCTTACCAAGCTCGGGCACGCATGTGTCCAGATCAGCAAGGACGACCGCACGATCGTCATCGACCCGGGTGCGTTCAGCACCGGGGCGGAGGAGGCCCTCGCGGGCGCCGACGCGGTCCTGATCACGCACGAGCACTTCGACCATTTCGACGCCGACGCGCTGCGCAAGGCGATGGCCGCGCGCCCGTCCCTGGAGGTGTGGACGTCCCGCGCCGTCGCCGAGAACCTCGCCGACCTGGGCGGACGCGTCCACCAGGTGGGCCACGAGGACGCGGTGACGATCGCCGGGTTCGACGTGCACGTCTACGGCGAGGACCACGAGATCCTGCACCCGGACGTCCCGCCGATCCCCAACACGGGGTTCCTGCTCGACGGGGAGATCTTCCACCCGGGCGACGCGCTGACCGTCCCGGGCGAGCCCGTCCGGACGCTGTGCCTGCCCGGGAACGCGCCGTGGCTGAAGGCGCCCGAGATGTTCACGTATGTGCGCGAGGTGCGTCCCGAGCGCGCGTACGCCATCCATGACGGCCTGCTGAACGACATCGGCCTCACGGTCATGAACAACAACGCGACCAAGGCGCTCGAAGAACTCGGCAAGACCTACACCCGGCTCGCCCCAGGGGAATCCGTGGAGTTGAGCGACGCGTGACCGAGCACCCCCCGACCCCCCGGGCCGTCCAGGCCGTCTTCTTCGACATCGGGGAGACGCTCGTCGACGAGGGCGAGATCTACGGGCGCTGGGCCGACTGGCTCGGCGTGCCGAGGCACACGTTCCTCACGAAGCTCGGCGCGCTGCTCGCGACCGGCAAGACCCACATGGACCTGTTCGAGTACTTCCGCCCCGGTTTCGACCTGGAGGCGGAGGAGAAGGCGCGCCGTGCGGCCGGCGTGCCCAACGGGTTCGGCGCGGACGACCTGTACCCGGACGCGCGCGCGTGTCTGTCCGGCCTGCGCGAGCAGGGGCTGTTCGTGGGCATCGCGGGGAACCAGCCGGTCGAGGCCGCCGAGCAGATGGAGGCGCTCGGACTGGACGCGGACGTCATCGGCATTTCGGACGTGTGGGGCGTGCAGAAGCCGTCGCACGAGTTCTTCGAACGCTGCGCGCAGCTCGCGGACGTCCTGCCCGAACACGTCCTTTACGTCGGCGACCGAATCGACAACGACGTTCGTCCCGCCATCGCCTACGGGATGCGTTCGGCGTTCCTCAGACGCGGGCCGTGGGGGCATATTCAGGAGGACGACGGCATCCTGCGCGAATGCCAGTTCGTGCTCGACGACCTCGCTGAGCTCCCGGAACTCGTGTACGACTTGAATCACCCTTAAGGGACTCCCCCTACTCCCCGGGTAGCAGGCAGAACCGCCCCATCGGCTGATGCGGCCTCCCCTCCCGGTTTCTTAGTTTGGTGAGCAACGGGCAAGCGGCCCGTGTTCAGGCTCGAGAAATCGGGGAGAGAGGAACTCATGAACGGCCTTTACCGTCCGCGCAGCAACCGCATGATCGCCGGGGTCTGCTCCGGGCTCGCGCGCAGGTTCGGCATGGCGCCCTTCACGGTGCGGCTGCTGTTCGTGCTCTCCTGCCTGCTGCCCGGCCCGCAGTTCGTCGCCTACCTCGTCCTGTGGATCATGATGCCGAACGAGGACCGCCACCTGGCGCGCAGCCACTGACCCGGCGCCCGGCCCGCTCCCGCGCCCGCCGTACCCGGCCCGCACCGAACAAGATCATCGATACCGCTCGACCAGCCCCGTCCCGAGAGTGTTAGATCGGTTGACACGATTTCTCGGGCAGCAGGGCAGGAAGGGGACGGCGGTGTCGCAGGACGGCCCGGATCCAGGCCGGGCCACCGCGCGGGACCCGGCCGCCGGGCGTGCCGCCCGCCTGCTCGGCCGGCTGCGCGACCTCGCGCACGCACGCCGCGACCCGGCCGCGCACCGGCGCGTCCACTGGCTCGCCGAACTGCCCGGCGACGTGTACGTCGAAACCGACGCCGGGCCCGGCGACGTCCTGTTCAGCCTGCCCGTCATCCCGCTGACGCCCCCGGCGGTGCTGGAGGAGTTCGACGGCTGGCTGGCGCTGCGGCACTGGTACCGGCTGCTGCGCGACCTCGCCGAGGACGAGGGCGACGACGAGGTCGTCCTCGGGGCGGGCCTGCTGTCGTGGCGTCCCGCGCACGGCCCGCCCGTCCACGACCATCTGCTGGGCACGCCGGTACGGGTCGCGCTGGACGAACGCACCGAGCGGGTCGACGTCGTCCTCGCGGGACCGGTGACGCTGCGGGACGGCGAACTGCTGGACGGACGTCCGGGGTTCCGCGGCGCGCGCCGGGTGACCGACGCCGTCCGGGACGGCCGCGGGTTCGGGCTGAACACCTCGGCGGGCGACGTCCTGCGCGAATGGTGCGAATACGCGCTGGTCGGAACCGTCGACTTCCGCGACGACTGGACGCCCGACGAGACGGGCACGCCCGTCCCGCAGGTCCGGCTCGCGCCCGCGCTGCTGGTGCGGCCGCCCGGCCGCGAGGCGGTCGCGCGGTACCACGCGCGGATGCTCGACCTCCTCGCCGACGGCGTCCCGGCGGGGATCGCGCGGTTCGTCACGCCCGGCCGGTCGCCGCAGGTCATGCGCGTCCCCGAACGGACGCCCGCGACGGTCCCCGACCTGCTGGAGGGCCTGCTCGTCCGGGGCCGCCGGGTCCTGGTCGCCGCGCCCGGCGCGACGGCCAGCCGCCGCCCTGCACGCCGCGCTCCGCCGGCCTCGCCGCCCTCACCGCCACCGACGCGTCCACCGCCCGCGCGGCCGTCGAATCCCTGCGCGCCGCCCCGCTCGACGACCTCGACGCCCTCGGCGGCCCGCGCGGACACGG